>JBNMNW010000018.1:0-39391 GCA_051278165.1 Planctomycetota bacterium
CGAGTACTTCTCGGTGGATCGCCTCCACGATTTTCTCGCCCGGGGTGACCGGGCCAACTACTGGTCCCATGGGCCATTCCTCGCGCGGCTTGTGCCGCAGCAGCAGGAACTCGACCCGACGGTCTAATACCTGAAAAACGAAGACGCGGATTCGGTGTTCGAGGCTGAGCATGCATTCCCGGCGGCCTCTCGAACCACCAGGTCCTAGCGACGCACCGTCCTCCTCTAGTAAGACGAATCGACCAGGGTGCGGGTCTAATATGAGGCCCCGGCGTCTTTTTCGCCGATTGAGACCGCAAGCCACGAGTCTTTTCTCGGGGCAAACGCCGGTGCCGCTCAGGCCAAGCCCCGAGTCGCTCTCGGGGCAAACGCGGTGCCGCTCGAGGCTACTTAGGGACCTTGGCGCCCTTGCCGGGCTTCTTCTTGGCGCCGGTTTGCGGGCCAGCGATGGCCTTCTTGAACATGTCGCCGACGAATCCGAACGAGTAGGGCAGCGTCTCGTGTTGGAAGCGATTGCCCCATGAGTGGCCGCCGTCCTCGATCAGTCGCCAAGTGTGGCTGACCTTGCGCTTCGTAAGGCACTCGTGCAGCAGTTTGTTGCCGTCCGCGAACCCGTAGCGGTCGGCGCTGCCGGCATCGAAGTAGATCTGCAGCATGTTGAGATCGTTGAGCGCGCACTTGCTGGCGATGCAGACTGGGTTGGCCTTCTCCCACGGTTCCTTGCGGATCGGGTTGCCAAACACCTCATCGAGTCCCAACCGCGTCGCGTATTTCTTCAGGTTCGGCGGCAGGTTCTTGGGGTCTTCAGCAAACACTGCCGAGCTGTGGGCGCCAACGGCCCCGAATAGCGCCGGGTTGTTGAACGCAATGCGCAGCGCACCCATGCCGCCCATGCTGATGCCCATGATCGCCCGTTGGTTGCGATCCTTGCTGACCCGGTAGTTCTTGCTGATGTGGTTGAGCAGGTCCTTGCTGATCAGGTCCTCCCACTTCTCATCTTCGCGATTCACATACATCGACGAACGACCCCCGTTGGCGGTGACGAAGATACACGGCGGCAGCTTGCCTTCGGTGACGGCCTTGTCGAGTTCGATCGCGCCGCCGCGGCCGTGGAAGCGCATGTGGTCTTCCCACATGCCGTGCAGCCAGATGATCAACGGCAGCGTTTGCTTGGCATTGGCTTCGTTGTCGTAGCCCTTCGGGAGATAGATCCCGTACGGCATCTTCTTGCCAACCGACTTGCTCTCGAACTTTTCGTCCTCAAACGTGAAGTTCTTCATCTCCTTTGGCACCCGACTCTCCCGACGGCCGCGTTGGGCGGGCAGGAGGGCAGAGAAGGTCAGGAGAGCAATAGATGACAGAAGGATCGCGCGCATGCGTTACCTGGGTAGGGGGCCAGTGGTTAGTGTTGCCGTTTGCAGCCCTTGCGCACAGGGGGTGCGCTACAAAAACACCATGGATCCCGCTGCAAACCGGCTTGCGCCCCTTCTCGACCGCATGGTCGATTACGAACGACTGCGTCCTATGCAACGCGAGTGGGACCTTTCAGGCGTCGAACGTCTGTTGCGTCGCCACGGTGCACCTGTGCCGGTTCGTCCGGCAATTCAAGTGGCTGGCAGCAAAGGTAAGGGCACTACGGCGGCGTTTCTGGAGGCACTGGGAACCGCTGCAGGCTGGCGCACCGGTAGTTACAGCTCGCCGCACCTGATGACTTTGTGTGAACGCATCCGGATCGCGGGCGAACCGATTCGGGTCGAACGCCTGGAACCAGTGCTTGCCGGCTTGCTCGATTTTGCCGGCGACCAGCCGCCAACGTTCTTCGAGGCGATGACGGTTGCCGCTGTTGCGTGCTTCGCCCAGGATCAAGTCGGTCTGGCGATCTACGAGGTGGGGCTTGGTGGCCGGTTTGATGCGACCACCGCAATCGATGTCGATGCCGCCATCGTCACGCGCATCGAACTTGAGCACACCGATGTGCTCGGCGACACGATCGCGGCGATCGCTGCAGAGAAGGCCGCGGTGATTCGGCCCGGTGGCCTGGGCTTGACCGCGACTACGGGCGACGCTCTTGCGGTGATTCGCGCCCACGCGGAAAAGGTCGCCGCCGAACTGTTGGTGATGGGTGAGGATTTTGGCGTGCACCACGTCAACTGGGCAGACGACGGTGCTCGCGGGCTGCTGTCGCTGCCAGACGGTTCGCGCCAGCAGTTCTTCTTGCCCGACGCGAAGGCGTTCGAATTGCCGGCACTGGCGCTGGCCGTCGCCACGCTGTCCCGGCTGTATCCAGATCTCACGCTGCCGCTCGACCCGGTGCCGCGGCCCTATTTGCCCTGCCGCTTCGAGGTTCGCACCGAACCGGACGGCGAGGTGCTGATTCTCGACGGCGCCCATACCGAGGATTCCATGCAAGCCGTCGCCGCCGAGGTGCGGCGGCGCTACCCAGGAACAACCCCACGGGTGCTGACCGCTTGGGCAACCGGCAAGCGTTGGCAAGAGGCCTTGAGTGCGGTGCACGTGATTGCCGATAGCTTCGTTGTCACCGAACTGACGGGCACGCCCGGCGAAGATCCCGCGACCATTAACGCGTGGCTCACCGAGCAAGGCGCGCAGAGCGAAGTGGCGACGGATGTGGCGTCGGGCCTTCGCAAACTGCGCGAATACCCTGGCCCGCGATTGGTCGTCGGTTCGTTCTACCTCGCCGGAGCCGTTCGTCAGCTTCTCGACAGCGACGCTTGAAGCCCACTCAAGAGCATGAACGAAGACCCGAATCAGAGCTCGAACATCGCCAGTCCGGTGTTCGTCGAGGACCTGTTCCTAACCGACGTGTTCTTGATCAAGGGCCGCCTTGCCAACAAGACCAAGCGGCTGTCGAACGTGCTCGAAGACAACCAGCGCAGCTTCTTGCAAGTGCAGGATGCGACGTTGGTGTCGTTGCGCAACAACGAGGTGATCAAGACGCCCAACGTCATGGTCAGCGTCAAGGAGTTGATCCTCGCGCACGAACTCGTTGAGTGTGCCGGTGACGAGACGCTTCGTCGCCTCTCCGGCAACGACAAGAACAACCGCATCCGCGCGTTCTACAACGGTTCGGTGCAGTTTGAAGTTGGTGGCCAGATTGAGGCGGGTGCCTACGAGTCCAACAAGATGACGGGCCGCAAATACTTCATCATTCAGGGACCGACGGTGCGCGGGATGGATCTCGACCATCCGGAGTTGAAGATTCTGAAGTCACTCGACTATGCAATCCTGCAGAAGGATCGCATGGCCTACGTCTACGACTTCGGCTAATCGGTGTGGGCGCTTGCGAGCGCTTACCAGACCGCGCCGAGGCTGATGAAGACGCCGACGAAATCGAATTCGGTTTCTGGATCGCGGCCGCCGAAGCCGTTGTCTGACCCTGGGAAGCGCGTTTCGTGTCTCTGCAAGCCAAAGCTGAGCGAGACGATCGAGGCTTGCAGACGGAAACCAATCTCCCCTCCGGAGTTGGTCGCGGTTCACAAACGTCCATTCGAGCTTGTCAGTACGGTGCCAGGACAAGAAACAACAAACTGGCGGTCGGCGCCACGCGCGCCACGGAACTGAACGTGTTCTGCCGACCGCCTATGAGGCGCTAGTTGCCGATCGTGATCGCGATGGCGTCACTCAACACTAGGAAGCACGCGCCGAGCTGCAGCGAGACATACTGACCCGTCGCGGTCTGGCCACACAGTGCTTGCGTCATTGGCGTCTCCAGCGTCAACGAACCCGCGCCGAACGTATCCAACGGCGCGGTCGCCAGCACTGGGCTGGGTGTGTGGATCGTGCCGGGGCAGCCCGGGATCACCACGTTTAGCGGCAAGGACGTCGTGCCTAGGCCGACGGCGAATACACCGAACGAGTTGGGCACTGCGCCCGAGACCTGCCAGTTGAGGTCGCAGCCAAGGCCGCCGGTGCTGGTTGAGTTCATCTGGCCGCTGGTGCCGCCGCCGAGGTTGACGATGCTGGCCGTGGAGCCGTTCGCGCACGAGGCGCAGCCGATGACGTTCATCGCGACGACCGCGAGACCGGCATTGGTGTTGGTGGCGTTTTGGAACGCGATGCCGACCAGCGTGCGGCCTGCCTCAGCGGACAGGTCGACCGTGCGTTCGGTCAGCGACAGGTTGGCACCGGCGATGGCGCTATCGACGCCAGCGACACCGGCGAGCACGCCACCAAACCAATCCGGGCCGTTGACGGTTGCGATCACCGGAGCACCGGTTTGGAACTGAAACTCGACGTCGAACGAGCCGCCGCCATTGCTGATCTGGAACAGCACGCGCGCGGATGACGTTGAGTCCATCACGATCGCGTTGGTTAGCGGCGTCAGTTGCGGAGTGGTCTGGTCGACGATCGGCAGCCAGAGCGGGATCACGCCGAAGTCATCGCCATCTGCAATCGTATCGAAGATTTGGCCGGAGTTGTTGACCGTGTCGCGGTTGCCGAGGTGCACGATGTCGACCGTGAACGGTTGGTCTACCAAGCTGTAGGGGGCGAGTAGCGGATCGACTGGCACGCCGGCCGTGAAGTCGAGGCCGCGGTCGGAGATCGATCGGTAACCGAGCAAGTCATCGGGCATGCCTGTTTCGCCAGCGTGCGCGATGCCGTTGAAGTTGTAGTTGAGCGCGATCTGGTTCACGCGCGACGGCTCTGGCGGATACTCGAAGTTGCACGCGAGGATGGCGTAACCGGCATTGATGTTCGAGCCGTTCTCGAACGTGATGTCGGTGACTACTTCGCCACTGAACGCGCTCATGTTGATGCGGCCTTCGGTGATCGACAGGTTGTTGCTGGCGAAGCCGTTGTCGATGTTCGCCGTGCCAAAGAACGGACCGCCAAACCAATCGCCGCCGGACAGCGTTGCGGTGTGGCTGGTGCCGCTGAGGAATGAGAGCGTTACGTCGAACGAACCGCCGCCGTTGCTGATCTGGTAGAGGAACGCGATGCTCGTCGTCGGTGCGATCGGCAGCGGGCTCAACATCACCGTCGTTTGTGGGCCGCTTTGGTCGACGTTGAAGAGCCATGTCGGCTGCACTCCGGTGTCATCGCCATTGACCGCTGGCTGGAACGCCTTGCTACCGTTGTCGACCGTGTTGCGGTTGCCGAGGTGTACGATGTCAAGCAGGCCGGCGCTTGGGATCAATTGGTAGGGGTTCAGTAGCGGGTCCGACGGCACGCCACCGGTGAAGTCGAGGCCGCGGTCGGAGATCGATCGGTAACCGCCCAGGGCGTCGGGCAGTCCCGATTCGCCGGCATGAACGATGCCATTGAAATTGTAGTTCAGCGCCACGGGGATGTTCTGCGCGTTGGCGGACGTGGCAGCGATGACCGCCGTGACTACGAAAGATAAGGCTTGGAGTGATTGCTTGGACATCGTCGATGATGGTGGCGTCTGGCCTGTTGCGGTTGTGCTAGGTGCGGTTGTGCCAGATGCGTTTGGCAGGCTACCAAGAACACGCCGGTTGCGTTGTCTCAGCGATGACTTTCTATATCTGCTAACGCAGGTGCGCAATGCAACGCAGACTTCGTTGTGACAGGTGACCATGTTCGCCTTTGGCGATGGCGCGTATCCTTCCCCGAATCGTGCGCTTAGCCATTCTGTCTGTCTTGTTCTGTAGCCAACTCGCATTGGCGCAGAACACTGTCTCGATTGCGTTGAACTTCAATTTCAACGGCATCGCGCATGCCGGGGAAACCGGTCAGCCAGATGCGAGCAATGGGTTTCGAGCGATCTCCGATCGCTGCCTCGACTTCACCAATGGAGTGCCCGGAAATCCGGTGTTCACGCGATTCTCGATGGTGACTGCGCCAGGCGTACTCGACATGGTGCATCTCGGCAATCGCGATACCGTCGACAACGGCAATTGGACGTTCGATCCGATCGCCAATGGCAACAACGTTGGGGTGCAGCCGAACTGGCTGGCGAACACCGATCAGAGTGGTCCGCAATCGACGACGCTAGCTGCGCCGATTGCGATCGGCATCAACTCTTCGGCGAGCGTGCTGTTCCACGTTAGCAATGGCGGCGGTTCGTGTGACGTCACGTTTAGCTACGCGAGCGGTCAGTCGAGTGTTCACTCGATTACGGCGCCAGATTGGTTTGGCGGTTCGTATCCCGGCCGTGACAGCGTCGATCAAGCGAACGCCGGATCGAACCTTGGCTTGGTGGAGTCGGTCATCGACCTCAGTGGCAATGCTGGCGAGACGTTGAGCCAGATCACGTTCTCGAACCGTTCCAATGCGGGTGCCGGCTATGCCATCTACGCGGTCAATGTGGACGCCGAGGTTGCGCCCCGGGCGGTCAATCAGATTGCTCTGCAATACAATTGGAACGGCATCGTGCACAGCGGCGAAGCGCAGCAACCCGACCTCGCGAATGGCTATCGTTCGATTGCAGACCGCGGTCTCGACTTTACGGCCGGCGTGCCGAATCAGGCGCTGTTGGCCGGGTTCGAACTGGTGGCCGTACCCGGAGTGAATGACCTCGTGATGTTGGGCAATCGTAATGCCGTCGGCGCTGGCGCGTTGGCGTTCGATGCTGTGCCCGATGGCGATGACATTGGTGTGCAGCCTACCTGGTTGCAGTCGGTGGACTTGACTGGGCCACAAACGACGACGTTGGCGCATCCGATCTTGCTCGATGCGGCTTCGCGCGCCGAAGTGTTGTTCCAGACGACGCATGGTGGCGGTGTGTTTGACGTCACGTTCACGTTTACCAGCGGTTCGATCACGGCGTCCATGCGCGGTAGCGATTGGGTAGGTGGCTCGTTTGTTGGACGAGCCAATGTCGACCGTGCCTTGCTGGGTTTGCCGTTGCGCATCGAACAAGGAACCGTCGACCTCAGCCCTCTTCAGGGCTTCGTGTTGACGGCCATCACGTTCTCCAACTTCTCCAACCCGAACGGTAGCTGTGCAATCCTTGCTGCCAACGTCGGTGGTTGCCTCGCGTGTGCCAACGCCGGATCCGTGGTCCAGCTCGGCGGCGGCGGTGGGCCATCGATTCAAACTACGGTGACCGGTGCGCTCGGGTGTGGCTTGCACTGGACCGTCACTGGCGCCAATGCAAGCACGCCGTTTGCTCTTTGGGCGATTGGCCTTGGAGCGGCGCCATTGCCGTTGTCGCTGCTGTTCGGGCCTTGCACGACGACGCTGCATGTAACCAGTCCAGTAACCACGTCGGCGGTTGTCGACGCGTTTGGCTCCGCCTCGTTGGTGTTGCCGTTGGTCACCGATCCGGTGTTCTGCGGCACGACGATTACCGCTCAGCTCGTCGAGATCGTTGCGCAGCCTTGTCCGCTACTACTCAGTGACGCCTTGTCGATCACGATCGGGAACTGATCCATGCGCCTACCAAACTGTTCATTGTTCGTTTTCGGCTGCTTGCTCATGACGATGGCTGCGCACGCGCAGAGTGCGCCGCTGACGCCGGTGTTCAGCGAGCCGTCGGCACCCGACCTGGTGCTCAATCCCAACGATGTGCACATGGAGACGAACCCGTTCTCCGACCCCGATCCATTGGATCAGCATCTCGCCTCGACGTGGGAAATCTGGACGGTTGCACCCGTGCAGCGGATTTGGATCGCCGACACGGTCACGGGACTAGAAAAGCTGCACGCGCATCTCGGTGACGGCACCTTTGAGAACTCACACCTTGGCTTGACGCGGTTGTGGGCGGATACCCAGTTCACGCTGCGCGTTCGTCACCGTGATGACAGCGGCAATGCTGCCACCGAATGGAGTGCGTGGGCGTCGATTGCGTTCGCTACTGGCGTTGCTGGCGTGAAGAACGCGATGCTGCTTGAAGATGTCGATGACGTGCCGGCGCCGCGCTGGGTTGATGCTGGCGGTACTGCGATCGATTTGCCGGCTGGTGCACCGCACTCGATGTTGCGTCTCGAGAACGACCTGGGTTGGTTGTTGCTGCGCATCGATGGCAATGCTGGCCCGGGCAACCGGATCACCAACCCTGTTGCGTTGCCGTTGCACCGCGCCGTTCGCGTCATCATCAAATCGGGCAACACCGGTGGCAACCTGGTGCTGCCAGCGAGTGTGTTGTCGGGATTCGAGCAGGACTGCGAACCGTTTGCGATCTACTTGCCGGCGATCAATCTAGCGCCGAACTCCACGCAGGCGTTTTGGGTTAGCGAGCATGGCGCGACCTACGATGCCAATGCAACGTCGGTCGTGCCCGACTTCACGAACGTGGCGCGTACCGTGCCGATTCCGTGGCAGGCGTCGCGACCTGGCTATCGCGTCGACGTTGTGGCGGCTGGCCTGTCGTTACCCGTCAATATCGCGTTCGTGCCCAATGCAGGCTCGTTGCCAAGCGATCCGAAGTTCTACGTCACCGAGCTCTACGGCACGATCAAGGTCGTGACCAATGCCGGCAACGTGCGCAACTACGCGAACGGGGTGATTAACTACTCGCCATCCGGCGCGTTCCCCGGCAGTGGCGAGCAGGGGCTTACGGGCATTGCCGTCGACCCGGCCACCGGCGATGTGTTTGCCGCTCACCTGTGGCGCAATGGCAGCCAGAATTACCCGCGCATCACGCGCTACTCGAGCACCAACGGTGGTGTCACGGCTACTTCGAGCCAGGTCATTCTCGACATGCAAGGTGAGTTGCAGGGGCAGTCCCATCTGATCTCGTGCCTTGAGATCGTAAACGGCGAGTTGTTCTGCCACATGGGTGATGGCTTCAACTACCAGACTGCGCAGAACCTCGGTTCGTATCGCGGCAAGATTCTGCGGCTCAATCTCAACGGCACGCCGATCGCGACCAACCCGTTCTACAGCGGCGGCACCATCACTTCGCGCGACTACGTCTACTGCTATGGCGTGCGCAATCCGTTTGGTGGTGCGTGGCGCGCGGCTGACGGTTTCCGTTATTGCGTTGAGAACGGACCGAGCGTCGACCGCTTGTCGAAGCTTGTTGCCGGCCGCAACTTTGGCTGGGACAACTCGAATGCCAGCATGAGTAACTTCGCGCTCTACAACTGGGCGCCGTCGGCAGGCCCCGTGAACATCGCCTTCGTGCAGCCGCAGACGTTTGCTGGCAGTGGCTTTCCCCAGGACGTGCAAGGCCACGCGTTCGTGACTGAGTCGGGCGCAACCTATGCGCCGGGCGAGCAAGCGATCGGCAAGATGATCAGTGAGTTTGTGTTTGATGCTGCCGGCAATGTTACTGCGGGCCCATTGCCGTTCGTGGAATACACCGGCGATGGCTTTGCGACGATGGTTGGCTTGGCTGCCGGTCCCGATGGCCTCTACTTTAGCGAACTCTACAGCGACTCTGGGCCAGCTGGCCCGACGACCTCTGGCGGTCGCATCTTGCGCATTCGCTACGGCGATCCGAGCGACTGCAACGAGAATGGTCTCGAAGACAGCTGCGAGTTGGCGATTGGCGCTCCGGACTTTGACGGCAATGGCGTGCTCGATGTTTGTGATCCGTTGTCGGCGAGTAGCAACCAAGCATCAGTCGCAGTCATCGGGCAGGTTGACTTCTCATTGCGCGCAGGCACAGCCCACGCGGGCCAGAACTACCAGCTGCTCGGTTCGATGACGGGAACGAATCCTGGTACCCAGTTTGGCACCGTGCTGCTGCCGCTCAACAGCCAGAACGATCCGTGGTTCGCGTTGACGACGACGGTGTTCCATTCGGTCATCTTGCAGAACACGATTGGCACTCTCGATGCCGCCGGCGAAGGCCAGGCGACGCTGTTGGTGCCGCCGATCGCGAGCTTGCTCGGGTTGCAGTTTAGCCACGCCTACCTGGTGACCGACAGTCAGACCCAGCAGCCGCTGTTTGCCAGTAACGCGATGCCACTGTTGATGGTGCTCTAGCAAATCGCTGGCGCGCCCTGGTGTTTGCTCGTTGGTGGACTAGCGTGGCCTTCTGCATGACCGCGCTGCGCAAGACTCCCTGGACGATCCCATTGGCCGAAGGGCCCGTGTCGGCATTCGCGGATCGTCTGACGGCGCTGATTGTCGGTGGTGTCGCTATCGTGATCATGTGGTCGCTGTCGACGGTCTCGCCGGATGGCCGCGGCCACGGCACCCACGAACAACTGGGCATGGATCGCTGTAGTTGGCCGACGGTGTATGGCATCCCGTGTCCCACCTGCGGCTGCACCACGGCTGCGACCCAGTTGGTGCACGGCGATGTGTTCGGCGCATTTGTCACCCAGCCGTTTGGTGCGGCACTTGCGCTGATCGGCGTGCTCGCCGGCGTGCACGCGTGGCTGTGCTTGCTGCGCGATCGATCGTTCGTCGACGTGATCGTGCGCTTGCCGTTCTGGCGGATTGTGCTCGCCCTGTTCTTGTTGCTTTGGGCGGCGTGGGGCTACAAATACTTGGTCTGGGAAGGCTAGGCTGCCGCCTCTTCACTGAGCGGAACAGTTGACTGAGCGGAGCAGCACGGCTCAGACCGCAACTGGGCGCTACGGATTGTTCTGCTGCTCGACGATCTCATACACACCGTTGCGATCGCTGCGCAAGCGGCCCTTGGCTTCGAGCGCCTGCCACACTTCAGGTGGGTATTGCGACGGCGGTCTCACGCCAACGATGCCGGAGTTGCCGCCCGAGCTCATGGCGTCGTGGCCGAGGCTCGACTCGTCGTCGAGCCGGGTTATCTTGAGGCGCTTCTTCAACGCCTTCATCGCGCGCTTCAACGTCTCCTTCGTGTAGGTGCCGTCGTCGTTGAACTGGATGATGTCGTTGGGGTCTTGAGGTGTCATGGTCAGAATTAACGTGGGCGCCGGCGACCGCCGCCACGCGATGGCGTGCGCGAGCTCTTAGGGTAGGGGCTCTCGTCGTCGAGCGCGTCGGTCAACATGCGCAAGTAGGACTCGTAGCGAGTCGGCGCGATCTCGCCGGCTGCTAGCGCTTTGGTTACTGCGCAGTCTTGTTCGCCTTCATGTAAGCACGAGCGGTAGGCGCATTCCGGCAGCTTCGCAGCGATCTCAGGAAACAAGAACTGCAGTTCTTGTGAGCCAGTGCAAAACAGGTGGAAGTTGCGCACGCCCGGCGTGTCGAGCACGTGACCACCGCCCGGCAACGCGAGCAGTTCGGTGTGCGTGGTCGTGTGACGGCCTTGCTGGATGTGGTTGAGTTTGCCCGTGCGAAGCTGCACGCCAGGAACGACGGCGTTCAGGAGCGTCGACTTGCCGGCGCCCGACAACCCGATCAAGACTGACTGGTTCTCGTGCAGCAGTTGTCTGACTTCTTCCAGCGTATCGGTCGTCTGTTTGCCTTCGACGGTGCAGGTGCGCAGCACGCGCACGTTGGCGTGCTGATACACCGCCGCCCATTTCTCGACCGCCTTCGGGGCCAGGTCGATCTTGGTCAGCACCAAGGTTGCCGGAATGTTTTGACGCGCCGCGGCCGCGAGTAAGCCGTCGACCAGCTCCGGTTGGAACGGTGGCGACTTGATGCTTGCTACCGCGATGACCTGGGTGATGTTGGCTGCCAGCACCTGCGCCTGGTGTTCCCCCTCGGTCGCAGCGCGGCGATGCAGCTGCGAAGTGCGCGGCAGGACCTTGTCGATCACCTGACCGGTCGGGTCGAGTAGGACGTGGTCGCCGACGGCCAGCGGGCGCTTTTCGTGGGTCTTTTGCTCGAACAATTTGCCAGCCAACGGCAACTGCTTGCGAACTCCGTCGATCTCGACGTGGCAGACCTTCGCATCGATGCGTAGAACGAGGCCTGCTTCTAATGACGTCTTCATCCGGAACGGTAGTGGGTAGGTTGGCGCCGAGCCCGACCGGGGTCTTGCACCTTGGCAATGCACGCACGTTCTTGTTGGCGTGGCTTTCGGTGCGGTCGCGTGGTGGAACTCTACTGCTGCGCATCGAAGACATCGATGGTCCACGGGTCAAAGCGGGCGCAACCGAGCAAGCAATCGAAGATCTTCGCTGGTTGGGGCTCGATTGGCAGGGCGAAGTGCTCGTGCAGAGCTCGCGGCTCCCGTTGTATCGCGCGGCAGCCCAGCGGCTGGTCGACCTAGGGCTCGCCTACCCGTGTGTTTGCACGCGTAAGGAAGTTGATGAAGCGGCCAGTGCGCCGCATGGCGATGCGAGCGGCGTCGGCAGCGATGGTGCGATCTATCCGGGCACGTGTCGTGGCCGATTTGCGTCACTCGACGATGCCAAACAGCAGACCGGTCGCGAGGCCGCGCTGCGCTTTCGGGTCGAGCCAACCGAAGTGCCGTTCTTTGACGGCTTCCGCGGCGCGCAGGTTGGCGCGATTGCCGGCGACTTCGTGATCCAAAAACGCGATGGCGGTCCGGCTTATCAGTTGGCGGTGGTCGTCGATGACGCGGCGCAATCGATGAGCGAGGTGTTGCGTGCCGACGACCTGCTGCCAAGCACGCCGAGGCAGCTGTTGCTGTATCGCGCGCTGGGGTTGCCGGAGCCAAGGTTCGTGCACGTGCCGTTATTGGTTGGCAAGGATGGCTACCGGTTGGCGAAGCGGCACGGGGACACCTCGCTTCGCCATTTTCGTCAGCAGGGCGTCACCGCTGGCGAACTCGTTGGCTACTTGGCGAAGTCATGCGGTTTGCGCGATTCGCAGACTGCCTGCACGCCGCAGGACCTGTGTGCCGAGTTTGACTTGCGCAAGCTGCCGGCATCGGCGATGCGCGGCGACGACCACGAGCTGCTGTAGGTTCGCTGGCAGCCAGCCTCTGCGGGCGAGCGGTTACTTACCGTTGCCGGGTTTGCCGTTTTCGTTCTTCTCGCCGGCCATCGCTGGTTCACCGGTAAACCACGGCTTGACCGCGAACCCAATCGCCGTCGTCGTAGCGAGAATTGCGAACACTGCGATCGCCAACATGCGGCGTCGTTGGCGCAGCTTGTGTTGCTCTTGCTGGTGCAGTAGATCGACGTTGCGTTGGCTCTGCGCCGCCACCGTGCGCCAGTGCTCCTGTAGGCGAGCCAAACGGCCGGATCGTTCGATGCCGGCATCCGATGTCGAGCCCGTTGCGCCAAGGCTTTCGATCGTGCTGCGGGCTAGGCGCAGTCGTTGCACCGGATCGACTTGCGCATCGAGTCGTCGCTCAGCATCAGCAGCGCGCTCGACGGCCAGTTGGGTTTCGACGGCGCGCAGATCCTTGCGGTAGAGATCCTTGCGATCGTTCGGCACGTGCAGGCCGAGGAATATCAAGCAGTCGCGTCGTTCTTGCAGCACCTTCAGTCGGGAATCGAACGTGCTCATCGCGTCGTCTTCTAGCACCGTGTAGTTGGCACTCAGTTTGACGTTGCGTCGAACGGCTGTTTCGATCTCTTGCTTCGTGCGTCGCGCGGCCTGCAGTCGCTCCCGCAACCGGTCGGCCACGACGCGCTCGGACTCATCTCCGGGGTTCAAGCGTTCGACCGCGCGTTCCATGTCGAACAAGCCAGTTGTCCAGTGGCCACGAGCGAGCGCATGTTCGGCATTTTCGGCCAGGCGGTCGCGCGCCGAGCGAGCTTGTTCCAGCCCGATGCGAAGGCGTTCAATGCCGTCAAGCAGCTCGCTTCGCGGTTGCTCTGCGCGGTCAATAAACGCTTCGAGGATGCGGAACGTGTCGAGGCGACCTAGTGCGAGTTGCAGCGGCCGGACCGGCACAGGCACGATCGTTAGGCGTTGTTCGGCGTCGCTCAGCTGTTGCCAAGCTTGGTCCGTTAGGTGGATGAGTGCTTGCGACAGCGCCGCCAGCGCCGGCGGCACTTGCAACAAGTGAGGGAACTCGTTGGCGATGTTGGCCAGCGTGACTTGCAGGCTGCGCAGCCCGACCGAACCGCTGCCGGCAGTTTCGCGGCGAGCGTTGGTTTCGAGGGCCTCGCTCGCGGCTGCGACCAGCGACTTCAGTGGCTGCAGCGCAACGGGATCCCATAGCGGATCGATATGCTCGACCTTCGTTTCGGATCGGGCAATGCGGTCCAGGTAGAAGCTCAGGCGGTGCAGTTGGTCGCGACGCTCGGCCACCGTCTTCGAAGTGCCGCCATAATCGGCGGCCATCGCATCGATTGCTTGCTCGGCTTGCTCCAGATCCAGGTTTTGCTCGGCCGCAGAGATCTCGTTCGCACGCCGTTGCAGTTCGTCCTGCGCACCTTGCGTCTGGTTCTCGAGTAGCTGCAAGAACTCAATCGGCGCGCGCTGCAGGGCGCCCGGCGACTGGCCTGGTTCCAACTTGCTGATCGTCGATAGACCGCCGGCAACGCTCGTCGCGGTGGTGGTCAGCGCGTCTGCAGTGCGCAACCAACGCAGTGCTTCGTCGAACTGCTCTGCCTTGTTGAGTTGGCGAATGGTGGCCGCTGAGGATCGCAGCAACTGCTGAATGGCGATCAACAATTGGTGACGACGTGCCAAGACCCGTTCATTGCGCGGGAAGCGAGTGAGCACGCGCAATGCCTGATCCAGTTCGCGTTGCAGATCCCCTAGGTTCTCCGATACCGAGTCCGTCGGCTTCAGTAGCGCCGGCAGTCGATCCAGCAAACGGCGTCGATGCGACCACAAGGCGCTGCGTGCATCGTTGCGGTCGGTTGGTTCGTGAAGGCATGCGCCGCGCGCCCAATCGTGCAGGTTCTGTTCGGCTGGATCGTTGCGAAGCACCTTGACCAGGCGTTCGCAGCGGGTCGCGACTTCGCTGGCAGTCGGTCGCTCGGTGGGATCATTCGCGCAGCACGCCATGGCCAACGCATCGACTTCGGGATGCCTTGGCAAGCGTCGCACGGTGCCGCCATCGAGCAAGAACGCGAGGGTCGCGCCGAGCCCAAAGACATCGAAGGCTGCATCTGGCTGTTTGCCGAGGTGTGCCTCCGGCGCAGAGAAGGCGCTGGTGCCGCCGGTGAACGCCGCGTCGCGTTGCGTACCGATGGCGCATGCGTGTTCGAAGTCGAGCAGCAGCGTGCCATCGTCCGGCAACAGGATGTTCTGCGGCTTGACGTCGGTGTGGCACATGCCACTCGGCAGTTCGGCGGTGCGCAGATTGTGCAGCCGGTCGATGGTCCGGGCAACGGACGCGATCATCGCGAGGGCGTCAACTGCTGGGATGGCGCCGCGCTGGGCGACGACGGCGTCGAGGTCCTGCCCGTCGACGAACTGCAAGGTGACACTGGGCCGGTTGCTTGCCGTGTCGGTTGCGGCTCGCAAGTATTTTACGACACCAGGGCCGGCAGCGAGGTAGCCCATGCCGCATTCGTGTTCTGCTTCGGCCATCGAGCCGGCGACGTAGACCTTCTCGATGAAGCAGTCCTCGGCGCGCGGTCGCTCGGAAGGCTGCCCATCGGAGTTCGCCCCATCAGAGTTCGGCTGCTCGGAACTCACCTTGCCCAAAAAATCGTTACGCCGTAGCCACACCGTGCGCGCGGGCGAACAGTGCAAGCACGCCATGTTGGCGGACGCTGCAATTGGGGCAGACACGAGGGCAAGGGGGAGTCGACATCTTAGAGATGGCGACCAGGGCTGCAGATTGCGTAGACAATCTGCCGGAAGTTGCCGTCCAAGGGGCTGCGAGCCAAGGTGGTGCTGGACGGCGAGACAAGCCTAGCAGAAACTGATAACAACGGTGGGTGGCGGAGAGCTCCAGAGCCCACGATTCTCGCCAGAGCCCCTTTTGGGCGCCCATTTCACGATGCCTGTTTGTCTCGATATCACCGACCGTTCCGGTTCCCGCGAGTCCGAAATCGACGAGCAGAGCTTCTGGCTCGGTGGCCTAAAGTCCGGTTGCGTCGTGGAGCTAGATCTCCCCGGCGTCTCCGGCCGTGTGCTCGAAGTCGTCTGTGACGAACGCGGCCGCCTGCGGGTTCGCGCTGAGCCGGGCCTGCCGTTTCCGATCCGATGTGCGACTGGCAACGTCGGCGCGCGGTTCGAATCCTTCCTCGATGGGGACGTGCTCAACCTTGGTCCGGCGTTGGTCAAACTGCGCTTCCGGGCCGAGGCGTCCGGTGATGTCGTGGAAGCGATCGACCCCGCCGCACTCGTCGGCTCACCGGGCTCGCCGGTGGGAGCGTGGTACCAGACCTTCATGGAGATGTCCGATCATCTCGAAGGCCTGAAGAGTTCGACCCAGATGGTGCAGGCAGCGATGGCCGCGATACTGCGCTCGACCGGAGCCGATCGGGTGCACGTCGAACTCGACATCGACGAAGGCGGTAGCGAGTTCTATCTGAGCCGCCCTGAAGATGAGAAAGCCTTCCGGGTCAGCCGTTCGGTGATCGAGCAAGTGCGTTCTTCCGGTCAGGTCGTGCACGTGCCGATCGCCGCATCGGATCCAGTTGCGAGCACGTTCCACAGTGTGCGCAGCGAAGGCATCTCGGCGGCGGTCGCGCTGCCGATCAAGGCACTCGGCAAGACGCTCGGCGTGGTCTACACCGATTGCACGCAAGATGGTGCGGTACTATCCGCAGAGGACCTGCAACGGGTCGTATTCTGCGCCCGCATGTTGGCGACGGCGCTCGGCAATCGCGTGCTCGTGCACAGTTTGCTCGACCGCGACCAAGACGAAGTCGAGCACTGGGCGTTAGCGAGTAAGAGCGCCGCGTGCGCCGAGTTCACGCAACGCGTCAAACTGTATGCGCCGGCCGATTACACCGTGCTACTGCGCGGCGAGACGGGCACTGGTAAGGAAGTCGTCGCGCGCGCCTTGCACGAGTTGTCCAAACGCGTGAAGGGGCCGTTCGTGCCCGTTAACTGTGCGGCCATTCCCGAGCAGTTGATGGAGAGCATGCTCTTTGGCCATGAGAAGGGTGCGTTCACCGGCGCCATGCAAGCGCGTCGCGGTCACTTCGAAGAGGCGCACGGTGGCACGATCTTGCTCGATGAGATCGGTGACATGGCGCTCGAGCTGCAAGCAAAGATTTTGCGCGTGCTGCAGGATCGCGTCGTCGTGCCGATTGGTTCGCGCCGGCAGGTTCGTGTTGATGTGCGCATCGTCGCGGCGACCCACCAGGATCTCGAACGCATGGTGCGTGAGGGGCGCTTTCGCCAGGACCTCTACTATCGCTTGCGCGAGCTGGAGATCGTGCTGCCGTCACTTCGAGAACGCAGCGAAGACTTGCCTCGCTTGGCGGCACGCTTCTTGGCGGAAGCTGCCGAGGAGCTTGGCTATGAGGAAATCCCGGAGCTCTCTGTCGACGCGAGCGAGAGGCTCAGCTCGCATCTTTGGCCCGGCAACATCCGTGAGTTGCGTCACGTCATCAAGGGCGCTGCGTTGCGTGCCGGCGGCGAGGCGATTCGCATCGTCGATCTCGACCTCGATCGTCCGGGTCTCGAGCCGGCCCCGGCAACTGAGGGTCGCCAGTCGATGGGGTTGGCGGCGACGCCTCCCGAGGCCGATGGCGCGGCTACTTGGAAGGAGCGACTGGAAGCTCAGGAGAAGGCCGTTCTGCAGCGCACCTACTCCGAGGCCAATGGCAACTTGACGCGTGCGGCCGAACTCTTCGGGGTGCCGCGCACGACCTACCGCGAGAAGCTTGTTCGGCACGGACTGCTCGATGCCTAGTCGAGTTGCTACAGGTCGAGTTGCTGCAGGCCGAGTGGCGGCGCCTCGTTTCGACCTGCAAGTCTGACGTTCGCCGTGCGATTGTGTCAGGCCGGCCGGCACGTTCGATTGGCCCTAGCGGTCGCCTCGCTCTCTCTCTACGCGTCGTTTTCGGGTTCTGTGTCTTAGCGGTCTGTGTCTTCGCCTTCTTCGCCAACGACGAACGCAACCAGGTCCGTGGGCGTGAACGGCTTGCACAGCAGCCGGGAGTTTTCCGGCATGTCGCGTTGTTGCTGTTCGTTGATGAACCCTGAGATGAACAGCACCGTCAGGCGCGGCAAAAAGCGGAGGGCCATTTTGGCCAGTTGCGTGCCGGTCAGTCCCGGCATTGCGACGTCGGTCAGTAGGATGTCGACGCTGTCACCGTCCGTCTTTAGGTGCTCAAGTGCAGCCACCGGATCGGTGAGTGCGATGACATGGTCGAATCTGCTGCGAAGCGAGCGTCTCAAGGTCTGCAGCACCATCTGGTCGTCGTCGACGATCATGATTGTCGTGCTGCCTGTGTGTGACGAATCTGCCATCCACATGTAGATATAGGTCTGAACTAGCACGCCGCCAATTGGGGTTTCCATGTGGCAGCCCTCAGTTTTTCTCTAGGCCAGCGCGTCGATCGCATTTCGCGCGGTTTGTGTTTCTACTTGGCACGGGGCGCTGGCTACCCTGATCGGCTTGACCCCTTCCGCACATCGCAACGCAGCCACCCTGGTGGCGATCGGCGACATCCACCGCTGCTGGCGGGAGGCTGATTCGGCCTATCTCGAGCGTACACAACCGGATCTGGCGATGTTCGTCGGCGATCTGGGCGATGAGGACGTCGAGATGGTGTCGAAGATCGCCAGCCTCGCGGTCAAGAAGGCTGTGATTCTCGGCAACCACGACGCATGGCAGAGCTTCGCCAAGAAAAAGGTCACCGACAAGCTCAACGATAGCCTCGATGTGCTCGGCGAAGATCACATCGCATACTCGGTGCGCGAAGTGCCAGCCGCTGGGGTCTCGGTGGTCGGTGCGCGGCCGTTCTCTTGGGGTGGCCAGAGCCTGCGCAGTCCAGAGGTCTACGACTACATCTACGGCGTGCACACGATGCGTCAGTCGGCGGCGGCGATCGTCGATGCCGCCCGTAATGCGCAGCACCGTGACATCGTCATTCTGGCGCACAACGGCCCGACCGGTCTTGGTAGCAACACCGATGACATCTGCGGCAAGGACTTCGGCAAGCCGGGTGGTGATTGGGGCGACTACGACCTCGAACTCGCTCTAAAACGCATCGATAGTCTTGGCCTCAACGTTCGCGCGGTGATCGCTGGCCACATGCACCACCGCCTGCTGCATCCGCGAGGCGCCGAACGTAAACGCTTCATCAAGCGCGGCGACACGATGTTCATCAACACCGCCGTCGTGCCGCGCGTCGAGCGAGGTGAGGACGGCAGCGAGCTGTCCTACTTCGTGCGCACCAATTGGCGCGAAGGCGAGTGCCTGTCGGTCGAAGAAGTCTGGGTCGACACGCACGGTGACGAACGCTCTTCGATACCGATCACATGCGAAGTGATCGACGAGGCCGGTCCAGCAATGGATCAAGCCGACCAGCAATAGCGCAGCCAAGCATGGACGGCCGACCATCCCAGGCCCGATTTGCAGCAACTCGCTGGAGTCTTGTAAAGCGTGCACGCCATGGCGATGTGCATGTCAGTACGGTGCCTGGACAACAAACAACATCTTCGCTCACGCGCGGTGACAACAATCTGCGGGCGAATTTGTAGTCGTCGAGAGCGCGCGCTGGTGCTCAATCGGGCCTGAGAATCTTGTCACCGGGGCCGCGTGAAGAAGTTGTTTGTTGTCCAGGCACCGTACGAACATCTTGTCAGTTGGTGGCGGCGATGGTCTCTACGGCGCGCCAGACTCGGAGTAGGTTGCCGCTCCAGATCTTTTGGATGTCGGCTTCGCTGTGGCCTCGCTTGACGAGTTCGCGGGTGACGTTGCGGCTTTCGGAGGCGTCGTTCCAGCCGGCGATGCCGCCGCCGCCATCGAAGTCGGAGCCGATGCCGACGTGGTTGATGCCGGCGATCTTGATGATGTGCTCGATGTGGTCGACGTAGACGCTGACGTTGGCCGGCGGGTAGATCAAGTTGAGCTTGTTGCGCTCTTCCTTCAGCTTCTCCCAGTTGGCTTCGCGTTGCTCGTCGGTTAGCTCGATCGTCGAATTGCGGCTGAGGCCGAGCTCGTTGCGAAGCTTGTCGACCGCCACGTCCTTCTGCTTGTTGGACTTCAAGAAACTGGCGAGCGCGACGGTTTGCACAACGCCATTGTTCTTGGCAATGGCGCGCAGTTGTTCGTCATCGAGGTTGCGGCTGTGGTCGTTTTGGACGCGGGCGCCGGAGTGCGAAGCAATCACTGGGGCTTTACTGATCCTCACGGCGTGCAGCATCGTTGCTTTGCTGGCGTGCGAGACGTCGACCATGATGCCCACGTCGTTCATCGCTTCGACTGCCTTGACGCCGAGCTCGCTGAGACCGTTGTGCATCGGCGCGGCCGGCGTGTGGGAATCGCCGAGCTGCGTGTGGCCGTTGTGGGCGATACCCATGTAGCGCGCGCCTCGTTCGTGGAACTCTTTGATGCGCTTGAGATCGAGGCCCATTGGGTAGCCGTTCTCAATGCCGATGCACGCGATCAGCTTACCTTCGCTGTGCAGGCGCTCGACGTCATCGGGAGTCGTGGCGAGGCCGATGTCGTTCGGGTAGAGGCGGCACATGCGATGGATCGCGTCGAACTTCTTGTTCGCCTCGACATACGCTCCTTGGTAGCCGGAGTCCGTCAACTTGCGTTGTGGGGTGTAGACGATGAAGAATGCGCAGTCGTACTGACCTTCGCGCATCTTGACGAAGTCGACCTGTTGGTCGCCGCGCACCGTCGGATCGTACTTGGCGCGATACTTTGCAGCTGTGTCCGGATCACTAGGAAGTGCTTCCGGCGCCAGCTGGCTGCTGATGTCTTTGTGCGTATCGAGCGTCAGGCAGCGCGCGTGGATCGCGTCAGCGTTCGCTTCGGAGTAGGCCAGGGAAGGCGGCGCGACGCTAGCGCAGGCAGCGAGCGGGAGAAGAAGCAGTGGGAGGCGGCGCATACGATCACAAGTAGCCGGTGCAGCGGGTGCGAGCCAGCCTTGGGATCCGCCGCTACTTGTTCTTTACCTCTGGGCCGGCGAGCACGGACAGTTCCCCGACCGACGCCCAGGCGCGGCCCGCAACTTCGCGCAGGGCGGTAAAACGCACGAAACGGGTGTTTTGGGCAGCCTTCTCGAACGGCACGGTGCGGGCGATCGGGTTGTTGCCAATGTTGCCGAACGTGCCCTTGGCGAGTTCGGTCCACTGCACGCCGTCGTGGCTGCCATGGAACTCGTAATCGGCGATCGTGCCATTGTTGCCCGTGGTGCGCGGTTGGTAGAGGAACCCGGTCAGCGTGTGTGTCTGGCCAAGATCGATCGTCAGGTAGTGGGGGTGGCTTGGCGTGTCGGGCTGGTAGCGCGTGTGCCAGAGCGTGTTGGGGTTGCCATCGATCGCGTTGCTGGCAGGTTCGTCACCGCCTTGCTCGCTGGAACATGCGACGATCTTCCAGCCGACTGGCGATAGGCCGAACGAGGCCGAGGTCTCGGTGGCGGTGCCAAGCACGACGGTATTGGAGTCGTTGCTGGCCGTGGCGCGTGCCCGCACGGTGCCGCCCATCGGCAAGGCGAACGGTTTGCTGTAGAGAGGGGACGTGTCGGTGACGGTCGAGCCGTCGATGGTGTAGCGAACGGCAAGCTGGCCGGCGGTGATGGCGATCGCGCCGTTCTTATTGCGTCCGATCGTTGGCGCCTGCATCAGCGTCGGCCGCAAGAAGAGGCCGAAGTCCTTGATGCTGGCCGGGCCGCGTTGCTTGGTGATGCGAACCCGGAACGCCGTCCCGGTGATCGGTTCCGTGCGCAGCAAGCGGCGGAACCCAATCGTCGTGCCCGTGGCGCATTCTTGCCAGGCGCCCTCGCGCATCACGTCGACATAGAACTGCTCGACGCGCTGGCCAGTGACGGCGATGTCTTCGGCCAGGTCAAACAAATCGACCGTGACCGGTTGTTCGAAGTGAACTTCGCGGCCTTCGTGGCGGGCTGTAGCCGAGCGCGCGAGGTTGTTGGCGAACGTTGCGTTGAGGTAGTTGCCGACATCCTTGAGCACCGCAACATCCGGCGCGGCAATCAGCCCGCGACGATCGGCGGGCACGTTGAGCAGCAGCACCGCGTTGCCGCCAACCGCCGTGAACCAGTAGTCGAGCAGCGTCTTCAACGGTTTGACGCGTTGGTCATCTTCGGGGTGGTAGAACCAGCCCGGGCGAATCGAAACGTCGGTCTCGGCCGGCCACCAACACAGTGCCTTGGCCTTGCTGAGTTCGCTGCGGCTGCCAAGGTCGCTCGCCTGGTTGCGGCCGCGCAATTCCCACAGCGAACGCCAACTCTGGCGATCCTGTTCGAATGCGCCGGGCGCCTTCTGCGGTAACGGCAGCACACTCCATTCACTATCTCTGGTTTGGCCGGCTTCGTTGCCGACCCAGCGAACGTCGGGGCCAGTGATTGCGATGACGGCGTTCGGTTGCAGCTTGCGAACAAGTTGGAACACCGCTTGCCAGTCGAACAGTGACGGGTCATCTGGCGGGCTGTGCGCGCCGTCAAACCACACTTCGAACAGTTCGCCGTAGTTGCTCAGTAGCTCCGTCAGTTGCGCGAGGAACACCGCTTGGTAAGCCTTCGTGCCGAACGTCTTCTGGTTGCGATCCCATGGCGATAGGTAGACGCCGAACTTGAGGCTTTGCTGCTTGCAGGCGTTGGCTACTTCGGCAACGACATCGCCCAAGCCATCCCGAAACGGGGACGCGGCAACGTCGTGATCGGTGGTGTCGGAAGGCCATAGGCAGAAACCGTCGTGATGCTTGCAGGTCAGCACGATGCCGTTCATGCCTGCATTGCGAAATGTTGTCGCCCACTGGTTCGCGTCGAACTCAGTTGGCGCAAACGCTGCCGGCTTTTCCGTGCCGTCGCCCCATTCGCGGTTGCTGAACGTATTCATGCCGAAGTGCACGAACGCATTGCTGCCGGTCGCTTGCCATGCGAGTTGCCTGGCACTGGGGCGCACGGTGCAGGCGAGTTTGACGATCGCTGCTTGTGAGGAGCGCACAGGAACAGCAGTCGGAGCTTGTGCCTTGCAGATAACGCACAGAGCTACGGAAGCAAGGCAGGCAGCAACGGTCGCGAGCATGCACACACGGTAGCTGCGGAACACTGCAGTGCTACTTGTTGAACGGCAGCTTGATGGGTTTTGGGGCGGCGTTGACCTCTGCGTTGCACGCGATGCGGTCAAATTGGAACCGCCCGTATTCATCGGTTTCGCCGCAAAACACTTCTTCGAATCCGTATTGGCGCCAGCCGCGCCTGTTGGCCATGACGGGCGCGCCATCGGCCAGTGTCTACTCGCCGGTGACCATCGCCGGTATGAGCAGTGCGATCCGACTGTCGTCGCCGGGTCGACAGCCTTGCCGCAATAAGAGCTCGCGTAGTTTGTGGGGGACGGTGATTCGGCCCAGCAACCCGATCGCTAGACGCATCGCAAATCGATCTTCCTTGGCGGATTTGACGACGTCGATACTGCGGAAATCATTCTTGTTAGTCGAGGTCCAAGAAGCCCGTCCCGTGGCCGTTGAGTCGGGGGGCAGAGACTTTGACGCCTAGCGCTGAATTGCCCCTTAGAGCCAGTCCAGCGCCGATCAGTGGGTCGCGCATTGCCTGCATGCAATCGGAGGGCAAAGGCTTGGCAGCACGCACGTCAGCAGCAGAATACTCAAGGTCCGCACGAGTTTGCTGTGTGGTTGGTACTCGCAACTTAGTCGACGTTGCGTTGTGCTGCGAAGGCGGCATCATCGTCGCCCGAACTTCATGACTGAAACTGCGGACATTGTCGTCATCGGCGGCGGTATCATCGGTAGCTCTGTCGTCTATCACTTGGCGCAGCTGCTCGACCCCTCGACCCGAATCGTTTTGTGCGATCGCGGCCCGATTGCGGGTGCGACGTCGAGTTGCTGTATGGGCCACCTGATGGTGACGCCCGACAACGCGCAGGACTACGCGTTCACCAAGACCAGTGTCGAACTGTGGCGCGGGCTTCACGAAAAGCTCGGCGGGTTTGACTACAACCCGACCGGCGCCCTGTATCTGGCCGAGTCTGAAGAAGACCTCGAGATGATGCCAGTGCTGCATAAGCAGTTCCTCGAACAGGGGGACCAGGCGGACATCCTCGACCCGAAACAGCTTCGCGATCTCGAGCCGGGCCTGGCCCATGACATCCCCGGGGCGCTGTATTATGAGGGCGATGGTGTTGTGCTGCCGATGCTCGCTGCCGGCGCGATGTTGCGCGGGGCGCAGCAACGTAATCCCAACGTGGTGGTGCGGCCGAATTGCGCCGTCACCGGTTTCGAACGCGACGGCGATCGCATTTCGGCGGTTGTCACCGAGCAGTCGGTGATCCAAACCAACACCGTTGTCAATGCGTGCGGAGTTTGGACGCCGGGTATCGGTGAGATGCTTGGCCAGCCGCGCGTGCCGATCTATCCGCGTGCCGGCAATCTCGCCATCACTGGTCACCACGTGTCGCCGATCCGCACGCAGTTGCTCGAAATTAGCTACTTACGGTTCGCTCATGCGGCAAGCGAAGTCGACCCAACCCAAACGGATCGTGATGCCGGTGGGCACGCGGTCAACATGCAACCGCAGACCAACGGCGGCTGTTTGATCGGTAGCACGCGGCAATTCCGCGGCATGAACAAAGAGATCAACCGCGAACTGTTGAAGCGTTCGTTGTTGCGCGCACACCGCTATGTGCCCGGCGTGGCGCAAGCGCCGATCGTTCGTTCGTGGGTGGGATTGCGGCCGTATTCGATCGACAACCATCCGTTGATCGGTCCTTGGGATCCCGTGCCTGGCTTCTGGATTGCGGCGGGCCACGAAGGCCTCGGCATTTCGATGGCGCCGATCACCGGGCTGTTGATTGCGCAGCAGATTGCTGGCGTCACGCCAGCGGTTGACCTGGCTCCATACCTGCCTTCGAGGTTCGTATCATGAGTGGTCGCATTGCGGGCTTGGGTGATCGCGAACTGGTCGTGTTTGAGTGGGATGGCCAAGAGGTCAACGCGTGGCAGGGCGATACGATCGCAATGGCGTTGTGGGCGCAGGATCAGATCTCGGTGCGCAATAGCAGTAGCTATGGGCAACCGCGCGGCGTGCTGTGCAACATGGGGATCTGCTATGACTGCCTCGTGATCGTCGATGGCGTGACGTTGCGTTCGTGCACGACGGTGGTCAAACCGGGCATGAAGGTTGGTCGAGGAGGCAAACCGTGAGCAGCGCGAACACGTCTCAGGTCGATGCCGTCCTCGAAGCGGACGTTGGCATTGTCGGCGCCGGTCCTGGTGGCATGGCGGCGGCTGCGCGGCTTGCGGCTGCTGGCGTTCGCGTTGTGGTGCTCGACGAAGGTCAGCGTTGCGGTGGCCAGATTTATCGGCAGTTGCCTCACGGCATGCACAACGACGGCGTCATCCCAGAGTCGCCGAGTCACGATCACGGCCACGATCTCATTAAGGCGTTTGAAGGCCATGCCAAGCGTGGTGGTTCGATCGAATTGGTTCGCGGAGCGACCGTCTGGGATGCACAGCCGGGCCGCCTTTGGTTCGAGCAAGACGGTGCCTCTCGGCTGTTGCGTTGCGGCCACATCGTGTTGGCGCCTGGCGCCTACGATCGCAATATCCCGTTCCCGGGTTGGACGTTGCCCGGCGTGATGACGGCGGGTGCGCTGCAAGTCATGGTGCGCGGCTTTGGCGTTGTGCCGGGCAAGCGTGCGTTGGTTGTCGGTTCGGGTCCGCTGCTACTGCCGACCGTGACGTCGTTGCTCGGCGCCGGCGTCAAAGTAGTTGGCGCGCTCGAAGCCAGTTCGCGTTGGCGGGCGTTGCGGGCAGGGCCCGCGGTTGCCTTCCACGCCGCGCGTCGCCGCGAGGCGATGTGGTACTTAAAGCAACTGTGGCGCAGTCGCGTCAAGTTGCAGTGGGGCTGGACGGTGTTCGCGTGCGAAGGCGATGGCCGCGTGCAGCGGGCGATCATCGGCAAGGTCGATGCGCAAGGTCGGCCGCGTAAGGGCACCGAGCGCACGATCGAATGCGATGTCGTTGGCGCTGGGTTTGGCCTGGTGCCGTCGATTGAGATCGGCATGCGGCTGGGAGCCAAGACGCACGTATTGCCAGCCCGTGGCGGTCACTGCTTGGTTGTTGATGGCGAACAGCGCACCGCGGTGGCAAAGGTGTTCGCGGTCGGCGAGACTTGTGGCATTGGCGGCGCGGAAGTCGCGAGCGCCGAAGGCGATTTGGCGGCGGCCGCCATCCTGGGCGAATTGCACGGCACGACCGTGGACGCGAAGATCGTTTCGCGGGCGCGTTCCGAACGGCGTGCGGCCGATTCGATGCTCGGCGCGTTCGCTCCGTTGCCTGGGCTCAACGAACTTGCGCGGCCTGACACCATTGTCTGCCGTTGCGAAGACATCACGCGGTTGCGGGCGCAAGAGGCGGCGGCGCTGCACGGCGGTTCCATGCGGGCGATCAAGATCGGGTGCCGTGCCGGCATGGGGCCGTGCCAGGCGCGCATCTGTGGTCCGTCGTTGCAGGCGATGGCAACGGGCGTCAACGCATGCGGCATGGACGTGCCGGTGGTGCAGGTGCCATTGAAGCCAGTGCGCAGCGAGACGATCTTGATGGCGCCGGAGTAACTGACTCGATGGCGCCAGAATCGCTGCGCGCCTGATTGCGCAAAGTTGGCGCGCAAGCACGGCCGCTGCAGCCCGACTGCTCGCGATATGGCGTCATGCGCTGGGGCGAAATGACGAGGGCGACGACCCGGCGTGAGCTGGCGAAGATATCCGGACCAAATCCGCCGGTGAATTGTAACTAGTGGTGTGATGCAGACAGATGGGGTCTTATCCGTGAGTCGGCGGCGACGCTCGCAAGGCGGGTCGCCGCAGGCCTATTCGTAGATAAGCCGAGGACGGCCCAACGCCGCGAGCATCGTCGCCGGCCGCGGATAAGGCCGCAGATCTCTGCATCACACCACTAGGGGCCCCCTCGCCGTCGTTGACCACTTGGGGCCCGCGCCCTACTCTCTTTCCCCCCTTCTCCGGCCCTGACCTTACTTTGCGAACGACGATATCGATCGGTTCTGACCTGCATATTGGCGGCGACAACTTTGTCGTTATGGCCGGACCATGCGCGGTCGAATCCCAAGAACTGCTGTTCGCAGCGGCGGATGCTGTCGCAGCAGCAGGTGCTGGGATGCTTCGTGGTGGGGCCTTCAAGCCGCGCACGTCGCCAAAGTCGTTCCAAGGTCTTGGCTCCGAGGGGTTGACGCTGTTGGCGCTGGCTTCGCAGCGATCGGGATTGCCTGTCGTGACTGAAGTTATGGACCCGCGTGATGTTACGATGGTTGCTGAGCACGCTGCCATGCTCCAGGTAGGCTCGCGCAACATGCAGAACTTCCCGCTGCTGCGCGAAGTCGGTAGGCAAAGCAAGCCAGTGCTATTGAAGCGTGGAGCTGCTGCGACCATCGACGAGCTGTTGCTCGCTGCCGAGTACATCCTGCAAGAAGGCAATCCCAACGTCATCCTGTGCGAACGGGGTGTGCGCAGCTTCGACCCGTCGACGCGCTACGTGCTCGATTTGGCCGCTGTGCCGGTGCTGCGCGAGCGTTCGCCGCTGCCGGTGATCGTCGATCCGAGCCATGGCACCGGTCACGCGCGCTACGTGCCGTCGATGGCACGTGCGGCAATGGTCGCCGGTGCGGATGGCCTGCTGATCGAAGTGCACGCCAATCCAGCGATTGCCAGGTGCGATGGTCAACAGGCGTTGACGCCGGAGATCTTCGCAAAACTGATGGTCAATTTGCACGAGCTCGCTCCACTATGTGGGCGGGTGATGAGTGGGCGGGTAATCTGCTCCGATGCGGTCGCGAACAGTGCGCGCGATACTCGTGTCGATACTCTGTCGGCCGATGCCCTGTCCGCCGATACATTGTCGGCCGATACTCCTGCGGCCAAGAGCCAGTCTCGGCTCGACTCTGGCCAAGCTTCAGGCTCTAACTAACTCGACGACGAGGTCATTGCTCCGTGACAACCAGAACACGCAAGCCGTACATCGCCGGCAACTGGAAGATGAACCTTGATCGTTCCAAGTCGCTCGACTTGGTCAAGACGGTCAAGGGACGCATTGGCGATGGCAGCAATAAGGAGGTGGCGTTCTTTGTTCCGTCCATCTACCTCGCCGACGTCAGTGCCGTTGCCCAAGGTTCACCGCTCGGTGTCGGTGGCCAGAACATGTGGCACGAAGACCGCGGTGCGTTCACTGGCGAACTCGCGCCACGCATGCTGCGTGAAGTCGGCGCCGACCGCGTGCTGATTGGGCACAGCGAGCGCCGGCTGATCTTTAAGGAGCCGGAAGAGTGGATGGGCCGCAAGCTTCGTGCTGCGCTCGACATCGACCTGCAGCCGATCTTCTGCATTGGCGAGAAGCTCGAAGAGCGCAAGGCCAACCGCACCGATCGCGTCCTCAAGAAGCAGCTTGAGTCAGGCTTCGTGAGCGTCACGCCCGAAGATGCCCACCGCATCACGATTGCGTATGAGCCGGTTTGGGCAATCGGAACCGGCGAAACGGCCTCGCTTGAGCAAGTTGAGCATGCCCACATGACGATCCGCAAGTGGTTGACCAGCAAGGTCGGCGAAGAGGCTGAGACCGTCCGCATCATCTACGGCGGCAGCGTCAAGCCAAGCAACGCGAAAAACATCATGGCCCTCGATTCCGTCGATGGCCTCTTGGTTGGAGGCGCGAGCCTGCAAGCCGAGACCTTCCTACCCATTATCGAATACGACGCCTAATCGGCGACCCCTGCTATGAATATCCTCCACTACCTCGGTTGGGTTCTGTTTTTCGTTTCGGCCGTCTTGATGACGGTCGTTGTGCTACTTCAAGAGTCGAAGGGCGGCGGTCTAGCCGAAGCCTTTGGCGGTGCTGGCGCTGAGACGTTCGGCGTCAAGAGCGGCGGCGTCAGCAAGTTCACGTTCTTGCTCGCGGGCATCTTCTGTGGTTCCGCGATCTTGATCAGCGCGACCTGGAACGCCAGCTAGCGGCGGAGAAACTGTGACGCCGATTTCGAGCATGACCGGTGCTGGCTTTGCCTCCGGCGAGTCTGAGATCGGTGACGTCCGCGTCGAGATCCGGTCGGTGAATGGCCGCGGTTTGAGTCTCAAGATGCGGCTGTCTTCGGCCTGCAATGGCTTTGAGGCAGCAATCGAAGAGCGCGTCAAGGCGCGGATCGGGCGCGGCTCGGTCCTGGTTGTCGCCGAGCGCATGGGCATCGCCACTTCGTTGCCGGACCGTGAGACCCTGTCGCGAGTCGCCGCTGAGATGCGCGAGCTCGCTGATGATCTGCAACTTGCGCAGCCAACGCTGGTGGAGGTCATTCAGGCGGCCAGCAGCAACACGCGAGGTGACTCGTCGACGTCGCGGCCACTGCCTGAGAAGCTCGGTGGGGTTGTCGATGCCGCGATCGCCCAGTTGATCGAGCATCGCCACAATGAAGGTCTAGGCACGGTCGCCGCGATCACCGAGCAACTCGATGAGTTCGTTCGGCTGACGGATGTGTGTGCGACCCGCGCGCCATTCTTGATCGAAGAATATCGGACGCGCGTTCTGCAACGCGTGCAGGACTTCGTCGCCGCTCACGTGCCGACGCCGCCGCCGGCAGTGGATCTCGTGCGTGAGGTGGCGTTGTTTGCCGATCGCGTTGACGTCGCCGAAGAACTGCAGCGTCTGCGCGCACACACCGACGAGACTCGCAGCTTGCTGCATAAGGGCGGCGAGGTTGGGCGGCGCTTGGAGTTCTTGCTACAAGAGCTACTACGCGAAACCAATACCCTCGGCTCAAAGTCGCCGGATACCGAAGTCGCGCACACCGTCGTTGCGATGAAGAGCAGTATCGCGACGATCAAAGAGCAGGTCGCAAACCTCGAGTAAGCAAAACGGCATGAGTGAGAAGCAGGGCAAGTTGGTCGTGATCTCTGGCCCCTCGGGCGCCGGCAAGACCTCTGTCTGTCGTGCCCTAAAGCTGAATCCGAACGTCGAGTTCTCGGTTAGCGCTACAACCCGCGCGATTCGTAAGGGCGAGCAGGACGGCATCGACTACCACTTCCTGACCCGCGAAGACTTTGCGCGGCGCATGGAGGAGAACCAGTTTCTGGAGTGGGCCACCTATAACGGCAACCTCTACGGCACCCCGCGTTGGCCGATGGATGCGGCTTTGGCGCGCGGTAAGACGTTCTTGGTCGAGATCGAAGTCGCCGGTACCCGGCAGTTGCGAGAACGCGCCGTGCCGGGCTTCTACTTGTTCATCTCGCCGCCGAGCATCGAGGAATTGCGTCGTCGCCTGGTTCAACGCGCCACCAACGAAGTCGAAGAGATCGATCAGCGCGTGCGCATCGCCAAAGATGAGATCGAAGCGGCGCGCACTGAAGTTGCTGGCGCACCGCTCTACGACACGATCGTCGAGAACGCTGTTCTCGATGACACCATCAAGGTCGTCAAGGGGCTGTTGTGGCCGTAGCGCTCCAGAAGCGCGCGGTGCTCGGAGTTGGCGGCGGGATCGCTGCCTACAAGGTCGCGTTCCTCGCTAGCCGTTTGGTGCAGAGCGGGGTCTCCGTTCGCGTCGCGATGACGCCATCGTCGTTGCAGTTCATCGGCGCGGTGACGTTTGCCGGGCTGACCGGCGCGCAGCCGATACTGTCGTCCACGCAAGTCGATCACGATGGCTCGGTACCACACATCGCCGCGGCGCAGGATGCCGACGTTTATTGCATCGCCCCGGCGACTGCCGGTGTGCTAGCGCAGCTGGCCAGCGGTGCTGCCGATGATCCGGTCGCGTTGCTTGCGCTGACCGTCAAGTGCCCGATTGTTGTCTGTCCGGCGATGAATGACGCCATGTGGCATGCGCCAGCCGTGCGGGCCAACATCGAGACGTTGAAGTCGCGCGGCTTCGAAGTGCTCGGCCCGGTGACTGGTCACCTCGCGGAAGGCTACGACGCCATTGGCCGTATGGTCGAGCCAGACGCGATGCTCGAACGCTTGCTGCAAGTGATGCAGATCACGTGAGCGACACTGCTGGCCAGGTGCCACTTGTGCGCGCGTTTGTATTGCAGGGACCAGACGCCGAGATCGCCGTCGATTGGTTGCATGTGAACGCGCAAGTTGAGGGCGTTCTCGAGGAGCAGGACGCGCGCGTGGTGTGGCTGCCGGGCGCGCTTCCGGAATTACCTGGCGAGCTGCAAGTCACCGTCGAAGAACGCATGGTTCGGGCCGAGGACTACCACGTCACCGGCCTTGAGAACGACATCGCGATCGTGGTGACCGAAGACCTACTCGTGCGGCCGCCATGGGTCGAGCGACCAACCGGTTTCACGGGCACCGAACTGATCGTGCCGCGCGGTGGTGCGTTCGGTAGCGGCGAGCACGACAGCACCAAAGCAGCGCTGGTCATCATGCATCGCGGCTGGTCTGCTGCGCCCAGCATGGCCGACGTTGGCACTGGCTCCGGCATTCTCGCGCTGTATGCGAAGGTGCGAGGCTGCGAACGAATCGAAGCCTGCGACATCGATGAGCCGTCCGTGATCGCGGCGCGCGAACTGCTGCCCGATGCCAACGTGCACGTCGGCGGTGCCGAACTCATGCAGTCGTGTGACCTAGTGGTGGCCAATATGACCGGCACCGAACTACGCGGATCGCTGGTTTCGATCCTGGCGATCTGGACGCGGGCGAAGGACCTGATCCTCAGCGGCATGCGTGCGCACGAAGTCGATGACTTGGTTGCCAGCGTGCCTGGCCGCGAGGTTGATCGAGAGACGCTGGGGGCCTTCACGGCCGTGCGCTTCGTTGCGAGCTGACCCTACCTGGGGCTCACGTGTGACTGGTCCCTTGGCTGTTGGTGCTGTCAGCAGCACTCTGGAGATCAGGACCTTGGAGATCAGGACCCTGAAGATCAGCACTCAGGGCTTCCCGTTCTCAGGGGATCCGTGCTCAGTAGATGCGTCCTGCTTCTTCACATAGACATCGAAACGCACCCGTTCGCTGCTAACGGCGTGCGAGACATCGGCGGCGATCGGATCGTTATTGGGGTGCCGTTTGACTACGACACGGTCTTTCGCGACCAGGCGAGCCACAGCGAGTAGGGCCGCCTCATCCTGCGATTCATGCGCCAGGGCCCGGCAGGCCTGCATTTCTTTTTTGACCTGGGAGCGGCCCGGATCGCTGAACATGGGGTCGAGGTAGACGACGTCCGGAGCTTTTTCGGCGGAGACTTTTGCTAGCCAGTCCATCGATTCGGCCTTCTCGACTTCGATTTTTGCTCCCAAATCGTCGATCGCGAGCTGCAAAAGTGCGCAAAGTGCAGGCACTCGTTCGAGCGCTATTACGGTGCATCCCAAGTGTGCTAGGACCATTGCGTCGCGTCCAAGACCGGCCGTGGCATCGACCACAGATACGGTCCGGCGACGGTTTAGACCAATGGCGCGAGGTAGTGGATCCGTACGGCGGGCCGTTCGAATCCGCCTTGCCATGGGGCCTTGGGCGACATCGACTCGGATGCTGTAGCCGCCTTCTTCCAGGGGGGCACACAGGGTCATACTTCCCATGGACCGAACCAATTGCCAAGCGCTAGTATCCCGGGCAGTTGCTAGCGTGATGCCGAACCTCTCGGCGATCTGAACATCCTTGCCACTTCCGTTGGGGCACAGGGTTACTTCTACGTTTTCCGGCATAGGTCACCATCCATTCCGCTTCGGTCGGCCGGACTTCATCTGCAACCGAACAGAATGACCACTTCGCTCGTCCAATGCCATGGCCTACCTAGCCTGGCTTGAATCGCTCTGAGACTTCTCCTTCTTGCACCGGAAGTCACCTCTCTCGCTGAGGTGTTAGACTTTCGCAGATCGTGATCGCTATGCCGGTCGCCGGTAAAGCCCCACGGTCGTTCTTTCTCCAGCCTCTGTAACTCTCCACCTCACCATGCGGCGCCTGCATCTCAAGCTGTTCTATCTCCGTACCCGCGTCAAGCGCGAAGCCCAAGGCGTCACAGCCAAGACGCTCGGTGTGCGTCCTGCGACGATGTCTCACCTCGAGCAAGGTCGTTCACAACCGACCCTGCCGATGCTTCTCGCACTGTGCAAGCACTACGACGTTACACCTACTTACCTGCTCGACGATGCTCGTCCGATCGATCCCACCGGCCGTGACCGTTGGGGCGAGCGCGACAATGTCATTGCGCGCGGTGATTGGATGGAAGTCCCTGAAGGCGCGATGGTTACCACGCACGACGGCGTGCGTCTCGTGGCCGTGCAAGCCGGTGCTCGCTACTACGATGCCAGCGCCCAAGCTCAGCGTATGACCTGTCCGACGCCCGCTGCGGCCAAGGAACTGGAAGGCGGTCTCGCCACCGCCAAGACTGAGCGCGATAAGGAACTCGAGGAGACGTTGCTCCGTGAACTGATGGGACAGCGCAAGCCGCGCAACAAACCCGTCGCCAAGAGCAGTGTCCTGAAGAGCGCGATCGCCCAGTAAGGGCTCGCGGTCTGGTCGACGATCTCGCAAACCCCGTGGGGCCTACCCGCGGGCGCTTGCCAGCGCGGCGGTATTTGCTTGGGCAAACACGGCTTCGCACCGGCGGACGAATGCTGGCACACGATAGTGCTGCTCGGCTCGCTGTCGTGCCTTGGGCACGACCTGCTCTCGCCACGCTTGGTCGTCGCGTGCCTGGGCAAGAGCCTTGCCCAAGGCCTGGACGTCGTTGGGCGGGACCAGAAGCCCGGCCGCGCCGTTCTCGAGCATTTCGGCTATGCCGCCAATGTCACTGGCAATGACCGGGCAGCGTGCTGCCTGCGCTTCGGCAATGGTTCGCGGCGAAGATTCGAGGCTGCTACTTGGCACAACCAGCGCGTCTAACTGCGGTAGCAACGTCGCTGGATCACGCACTTCGCCCAGCCAGTGCACCCGGTCATCGAGCCCGAGAGTCGTCACCAGCGCCTTCATCTGATCCTGGAACCCACCGAGGCGTGCGTGGGACTCGGCGAACAGTTCGCCGCCGGCGATCGCTAGGTGGGGGCCGTTTGCATTTGGCCACTCCAGAGCGAGGCTGCGCAGCAGGACCTCGTGGCCTTTGTGTGGGTCGAGACGACCGATGATGCCGAACAGTGCGGCGTCTGCGGGGATGCGCTGCTGCTGGCGCAGGCCTGAGGCCGCATCGTTTGGCTTGGCGGCGTTAAAGAACGCATCGGGAACGCCATTTTCGATCCGCGTCCCGTTGCTCAGGTTGGCGGCGTCGAGAGCGGCTTGCGATGGTGCGATCACCTGGTTCGCCCGGCGCAGAGCGGCGTGAGCGATCTTGGACCGCAGCACCGCATGCAGATGCCAGACGCACGCTAGGCCAGGTTGCTGGGCGAGCACCGCGGCGTAGCCGGCGATCATCGAATTGGCGACCAGCACGTGGCAATCCAGTTCGGCCGCGAGCCTCCGCAGTGGCCGGCGGGCGCGCCAAATGGCCCGGACCTTGCCGAGCTTGGAATAGCCCGCGAGCGGTATCTCATGCAGCGGCACGCCCAGCTTGGCGGCTCGGCTGGCAAGTGGACCGTTGCCGGGAACCGCTAAGTGCGGTGTGAAGCGTTTCCGGTCGAGTTCTGCCAACACGTCGAGCAGCACCATCTCGGCACCGCCCAATTCGAGGACGTGGCTGCAAAACAGAATCGGCGTGGTCAGCACAACTGGGAGGCTACTTGAGCGCGGCATCGAAAACAGCCGATGACATGGACGTGTCCCATGCGGTCAGCGAGAGCCCCGAAGTTGCGATCGTCATTCCCTGCTACCGGTATGCCGAGATGTTGCCCGAAGCCGTCGCCAGCGCGGTGGCTCAAACGTGGCCGAATCTGCGCATTGTGATCGTCGATGACGGCAGCCCCGACGATACGGCTGCGGTCGCCAATGAGCTGATTGCGCGCTATCCCGAGCACCGGATCGAACTGCTGCGCCAGAGCAATCAGGGCCTCTCGGCTGCGCGCAACGCTGGCGTCCGGGCTACCTCGAGTCCCTTTGTCTTGCCATTGGACGCCGACGACCAGCTCGAGCCTGCATCTGTTGCGACGTTGCTGCGGGCCCTCCAGGACCATGGGGCCGATGTGGCGACGCCGAACGGACGCACCTTTGGTGATGAGGATAAGCCACTGATCACGATGCCAGTTACCAAGCGTCGACTGGTCGCCAACAACTGCTTGATCTACTCGAGCATGTACCGACGCGAGTTGTTCGACCGCGTCGGCGGTTACGGCCCAATCAAGCCCGGTTACGAAGACTGGGACTTCTGGCTGTCGGCGCTCGACCTCGACGCGAAGTTCACGCACGTGGCTACGCCGCTGTTCCGCTATCGCAAGCACGGCGCCACCATGCTGTCGGTCGCCGATCGCCACGCGATGCGCTTGTTCGCGACCATCGCCGTTAACCATCCGCGGCTCTATTCTCCGTGGCGGGTGCGCTTGGCGAAGCGTTTGCTCGCCGCTGGTGAAACCGCCAGTGTCTGGCTTCGGCTCGGCATGTTGGCGACGTTCTTGATCGATCGCCGCCTGCGCCTGTTTGTGCGTCAGCTCAGTGCTTTGCGGGCGACAAACATGCTGTCGACGTAGCGCTGGTCGACCCAGCTCGGGTCGTTCTTGATCAGCTCTTCGACAACCCGGCGCGGGCCTTCGTGCACGCGATGCACGACGTCGTGCATCGCGAGGTAGCCTCCGTTCTTGATCTTGGGCGACCAGTCTACGAAGTCGCGAAGGATTGCTTCGTAGCTATGGTCGCCGTCGAGGAACAGCAAGTCGATCGACTCATCCACCTGGTCCACCCAGTCGTGGCTGAAGCCAGCGCGAACGTCAATCAGGTCGCGCACGCCTGAGCCCTTCAGGTTGTCCTCGAAGGCGCGGCGCAGCGGTCCGCCGAGGTCGTTGGCGCGGTCGCCATACATGTCCTCACTCTCCTGATCACCTGACGCATCGAACGGGTCGATGCAGGTCAGCTGCGCGCCATTCTTCTGGCGAAGACCTTGGGCGATACAAACGGTGCTCTTGCCTTGCCAGCTGCCAATTTCGACGGCGCGCGGTTGCGAGTCCGGCAGTCCGTTCGCCAGTTCAAACAGCGCGATCGCTTCGTCGACCGTCAGCCAGCCGTCGATCGACGCATACGGCAGGATGCACGAGTAGCGCAGCCCGCGCATCAGCAGTTTGGCACGGGTTCCGAGGCGCCATGGCTTCTTGGTAAGCATCATTCGCTCCTATCGACCCTTGGCGCCAAGCAGTTGAGGCCCCTGCGTACTGTACCCGGTTCAAACCACAGGTCCGCGCTGCGCGGACCTGTGGTTTGAACCGGGTACAGTACGCAGGGGCCGAACCGGGTACATTACGCAGGTTGTTGGGGCTTAGTCGTTGAAGCCGCTGGCGGTGGCTAGGCCATCGCCGACTTGGGTTAGGCGGCCGCGCAGTTCGAACAACCAGAGCACGATGCCGTAACCGGCGGCTCCGAAGCAGATGCGTGCTGGGAGTTGCCACTGCGGCGCGAGCCATTCGACTGGGAGGGAGGCGGCGCCGGCAGTGGCTGCGGCGGCTAGTAGCGGGCCGCCGAGGGAGCGTAGGAACGCGTGTGAGACCTTGAGCACTGATAGTCCGTTGACTAGGTACACGGCTTGGGCGACGGCCGCTGCGGTGGCGGCGAGGGTCGCTAGCATGGCGGCTTCCATGTTGGGAACGGCGATGAGTGCGAGTAGTGCACATGCCTGGAATACGGCTGGCCAGCCGAGGCCGTGGGCGTAGGAACGGTCGCGTTGGCTGGCGAGCAGCGAGTGGCTGCATTGCCAGCCGACATGTTGGCAGATGCCCGCGAATAGCAGTAGACGCAGCACGTGGCCACTCATCGCGAACTCGGGGCCGCTCAAGGCACACAGTGAATCGGCGACGACCAAGCCACCGGCGCAGATCGGTGCCGTTAGCCACAGCGTTGCACGCATGGCGGTGCCGAAGGTCTTTTTGGAGTCACCCTTCTGCTCGGCGTGCAACAGGTGCGGTAGCAGCAGCCTCGCGAGTTGCGTCGACGGCAACAGAGCGGCTGCCGCGAAGCGCACGGCGACCGCGTAGTAGCCCGCTGCGATGTCGCCGCACATCAGCGCGATCAACGCGATGTCACCGATGGCGAGTAGTTCGTGGGCCGTTTGGCCGGCACCGACAGCGGTGATGCCGAGCGGTTGCTGGTCGGGTTCGTGTTCGAGCGGCAGACGGCGGATCTGCAGGATGGCGCCGGCGGCATAGACGCAGCGGCAGGCGAGGCTGATGGCGGCCAGCACTTCGAGATGTTGGTTGTCGACTAGCGCCCAAACGCCAATCAGTACGAGCTGCAGCACGGCCGCGGTCGAGTCGAGCAGCACTTCACTGCGGGTGCGGCCGGCGGCATCGACGAGGTTCTTGAGGTCGAATGCGGCGGGCACGACATGCAGCGCACACAACAACCAGAACCAAGGTCGCACCGAGCTGACGAAGCCAATGGCGACGGCGAGGATCGCGAGCATCAGACCGAGCAACAGCCGCATGTAGACGGCGTGGCCGACTAAGGCGCGAGCTGCCTGTGGTTGCTTACTGATAGCGCGCGCCACCAGGTTGCGCACGCCGGCGCCGGCGAGCACGGCCAGCATCGCGGCCACTGCCATGCCTTCGGCGTAGATGCCAAGGCCGGCGACGCCGAGCGTTCGCCCGACGATGACGAACGCCAACAGCTGTAGCGCCCGCTGGAGGATGGTCCCTGCGCCTAGGCAGAGCAGGGTGCTGCGGACCGAGTGCTTCACGTTGGTCTTATCGGCACTTGCCGGACGTTCGCGTAGCCCGGTGTCGAGCAGTGAGTGACGTGATGCAGAAACCTGCCGCCCTGGCCTCGGCACGGTTGCTGAGATGGCAACGCACGCCGCTAGGTGGCCGCCAGTGGCCAGGTTGGGCCGGGTCGGTAAGGCAGCGGCCGAGTGTTGGATTTTGCATCGCCTTGCAGGCGCCGTTCGACAGCTTGCACGAGGCCGAGCATGCCGTTGTGGTTGGGCGCCGTGGCCGAGCACCAGACGTGACCGTGTTGAAAAGTCCAGGTCAGGAATCGCTGGCGCAACGCCTTGCGGTCGATCTTCTGGGATGCGGCGATTGCCTCGGGGAGGCCTTCGAGGGTCGTGTTCGTGGTCACGCCGCGAAGGCCGTAGATGGCGCGGCCGAGATGGATGACGGGCGTGCCCGCGAGCAAGGCAATGGTCGCCGCGGGATGGTTGATCGTGATGGTTGCCGCCGCCGTCGAGACCAGCACCGCGGCGTTGCTGGGGGCGGCGATGCGCACACGATGGCTGTGTTTGCCGGCCAACGCGTGCGCGCCGAGCTGGTTCTCGATGGCATGGTCGGGCAACACCGCGACGACTTGCGTGTCACGGCCCATAGTGTCCGCCGCGAGTAGCGCGTGCTGCACCAGCGTGCGCGCATCCGGCGGGGATGAAGCGTCAAGCACGACGCGCGGATCCTTGGCATGCTGCAGTAGCACGGCAACGAACGGAGTCTTGATGTCAGGCAGCGGTGCCGCCATGGCAACGAGTTGTTCGCTCGCGAACGGCGCCCGCCAGCCATGCAGTGCAGTGCGAGCTGTTTTTAGGCGGCCGCGCAGCAGGTAGCCCAGCGCGTCTGCCAGGCGTCGACTCAGCAGCGGCACCTGAACGGGCGCGTGCGGCAACGCCAGTGGTTCGCCGCCGGCCAGTGCGTGCGTCAGTGCGGCATCCAACAGAGCTTTGTCTGGTGTCACGACCGAGAAATCTTTTGCTTGCCACCGCCGGCAACTCGCATCCGCATCGAGGCCGCGTTCGTCGACTTGCATCGTGTGCGGTAAGAGGCCCTGGCCTGTCCACAGCACCTTGCTACCGATCACGCGGGCAGCGAATTGCATGCATGCAGCGGCAGCGGAACGCTCGTCGTGGAACAGCACCAGATCCGGTTGTTCTCGTTCGAACCAGTCGCTGATGACCGGCGCGAGTCCTACCAATTGTCGTCGCGCTTCGGGTGCTTGCACTTGCTCGATCAATTCGAGCATTGCTGCCGGGCATTCCTTCCTCCTGGATGCCTCGACGAGGTCGACGTCGGACACTTGTGCGCGCCAGAACGTGAACCGACAACGGTCTGTGCACAGAATTGAGACGCGGTGGCCACGTCGCAGCAAATCCCGGCGAAGGCGGTGATGCAGGTGGAATCTGCTGATGCTCGGTGCTGCGAAGACGATGTGGCCCATGCCGTGGGAGCCTTATCGGCAGATTCTGGCATCCGCCTTGACTCGTCGGCGAGTGCCTTGCGCCGTTACGCTACAGCGATCCCAGCTGCACGATTCAGGCGCTGCGCGATCGCGATTGTGTCGCTACACTCCTCTGGCCCCTCTAGGCCTTTGCTGTGACTCGCCACAGCAGTTAGGTCCGCACCTTGGTCGAGGACCATTTCCACTATGCTTCGTTCCGTCATCTTCTCTGCTGTCACAGGCATGACCTTCGCAACCGTTGGTGTTGCCCAAAACCTGCCGAACAACTTCGTTGCCGACACGCTGATCTCAAGTGGTCTGCAAGCTGGCCACGACTTCTCGTTCCTGCCTGACGGCCGTGTGCTAATCGCCAACCGCGGCGGTCTCGTGCAGGTC
>JBNMNW010000019.1:0-39321 GCA_051278165.1 Planctomycetota bacterium
CTCACTGGGCATCCAGCTCCCCGGCTATCTGGCTCACTGGGCATCCAGCTCACTGGGCATCCAGCTCCCCGGCCATCCAGCTCGCCAGCTCGCGAGGGCTTGCCAGCTGGACTCTTCTGCCAACGCACCGCCAAACCGTGCACGGTGCGGTCGACGTCGACTCCGAAGTCGGTGCCCTTTAGCAGCAAGAGCCCGCCACCGGTCAGCACCAAGGCATCGCCGCCGAGTTCTCGCGCGCGCTGCTGCATCTCGGTAACGATCGACTTGAAATCAGCCAAGTCCGACCCTTCGCCAACGATGCGGCCGACTTTGACGAACTTGCTCGGCAGCTCGGCCATCGATTCGAACACTGGGATCTGATGATCGGTCTCCTGAGCGGGATACCGATCAAGGCCGAGCCGCACTCCCGAAGCCGTCGCACACGACGTCGCAAACAGGAGCAGCAAGGCAGCGAATGGCACGCCGTCGCGCCAACGAGACAGGAACATCGTCATGAGGTCGCGCCAAGCAACCCGTATGCCGCGTGAGCTACTTGACGCCGCTCGCTTCCGCGGTCGCCACCTTTTTCTCAGGCGAATCCATGATCACAACTTCGACCGGAACGTGACTGCGACCAACATTGCTGCCATCGAGGCCTGCCAGGGTCTTCGACATCGTCAACTGCAGTGCGCGCCCAATCAGGCGATATGGGCTGACCGGCTTGACCTGGTATTCGGACGTCTGGCGATTGCCGTACGCACAGTCGTGCCACAACGGGCGCTCCCCCTGCTCATTGGCCGGACCGAACACCTGCACGCGTAGGCCGACTTCAGCGAACGTCGCGGAGCCCGCGATCGCCTCCTTCGAGCCAACCGTGAACGAAACCAGCGTCGGCTTCAAGATCAGATCTTCAGCCGCGGCCTGCGCCGTAACTGCCGGGAACAGCTCACTCTTGGTCAGGTGCCGCTCGAGAATCTCGGTGAACATCGCGGCGACCGGACGCTCCCAGAAGTCGTCGTTGCCGTAGCGAATCGGGAAGCCGCGTTCGTGCAGCGGCAGCACCGTACCGCCGCGCTCATCCTTGAGCGGCGTCACGAACACCTGACGGTCGCCCGGCGCCTTGGTCCGGAACGGCACGTCGGCGAAGAACAGCTCGTTGTTCGAAAAGTCCGCGGTGTAGTTCAGAGTGCCGCAGGAAGCGGTCGCAAGAGCTACAAAGCCGAGGGCGAGGGCCCGGAACGAGGCCATTTGGGGGGTACGCGTCATGACGTCGATGCCATCGGCAGGATGCCTCCCCCGGCTCAAGCCGCGAGTGCTTTTGCTTAGGCCATGCCGAACGGGTAGAACGCTCTCCCCGAACTTACGGCGAGGTCCCGCCGCAACCCGAATACGACTATGGCCGTCCGAAACCCCTTCTCCTCCCGTTCGAAGCTCAAGGTCGGTCGCAAGACCTACACCTATTTCTCCCTGGCCGCGCTCGAGCAGGCCCCCAAAGACGGAGGGGTCGGGGCGAAGCTGAAGAAGCTGCCATACTCGATCCGGGTGCTGCTGGAGCAAGCGCTGCGCAACCTTGACGAATACGTCGTCACGACCGAGCACGTCAAGAACATCGCTAAGTGGGGTCCGAAGACCGCTGGCCAGGTTGAGGTGCCGTTCCTCCCCGGTCGCGTTGTGCTGCAAGACTTCACCGGCGTGCCATGCGTGGTCGACCTCGCCGCGATGCGCGCCGCGATGAAGCGACTCGGCGGCGACCCGAACCTGATCAACCCGCTGGTGCCGTGCGACCTGGTCATCGACCACTCGGTGCAAGTCGACGCGTTCAACAGCAAGGCGGCCGAACAGCACAACCTCAAGCTCGAGTTCAAGCGCAACAAGGAGCGCTACGAGTTCTTGAAGTGGGGTCAAAAGTCGCTGACGAACTTCCGCGTAGTGCCGCCCGGCATGGGCATCGTGCACCAGGTCAACCTCGAGTATCTCGCCGGCTGTGTGCTGACCAAGGAAGTCGGCAGCGACACCTATGTCTACCCTGACACGGTCGTCGGCACCGACTCGCACACGACGATGATCAACGGTCTCGGCGTACTCGGCTGGGGCGTTGGTGGCATCGAAGCCGAAGCCGTCATGCTCGGCCAAGCGACCTACATGTTGCTGCCGGAAGTTGTCGGCATGGAACTGACTGGCGTGCTACCCGACGGCGCCACCGCGACCGACCTGGTGCTAACCGTCACCGAAGCGCTTCGGGCGCACGGCTGCGTCGGCAAGTTCGTTGAGTTCTACGGTAGCGGCATCGCGCACATGTCGCTCGCCGACCGCGCAACGCTCGCCAACATGGCGCCGGAGTATGGCGCGACGATGGGCTTCTTCCCCGTCGATGCCGAGACCTGCCGCTACATGGAGCGCAGTGGTCGCAGCACAGAGCAAATCGAACTGGTCGAAGCCTACTACCGCGCGCAGGACTTGTTCTGGACGCCCGAGGCCCCCACGCCGAACTTCTCGTCAACGGTGTCACTCGACATGTCGACGATCGTGCCGAGCCTCGCCGGTCCGAAGCGCCCGCAGGATCGCGTCACGCTCAGCGACATGCAGAGCGAGTTCCAACTCACGCTCAAGAAGAGCCCGCTGGAACGTGGCTTCGGTTTGACCGACACGCAACTGACGGCCAGCGCCGAAATCAATGACAAGTCGAAGGCGACCATCACGCACGGCGCGGTCACGATCGCAGCAATCACCTCGTGCACCAACACGTCGAACCCGTCAGTGATGATCGGCGCGGGCCTGATCGCCAAGAAGGCCGCCGCGCGCGGCCTGAACCGCAAGCCATGGGTCAAGACGTCGCTCGCGCCGGGATCGCGGGTCGTCACCGACTACCTCGACAAGGCCGACTTGCTGAAGCCACTAGCGAAGCTTGGCTTCCACATCGTTGGCTACGGCTGCACGACCTGCATCGGCAACAGTGGCCCGCTGCCGGTTCCAGTAGCGGAAGCCGTGCGTTCTGCTGACCTGGTCGCAGCCTCGGTGCTCAGTGGCAACCGTAACTTCGAAGGCCGCGTCAACCCCGACGTCAAGGCCAACTACCTGGCGTCGCCGCCGCTGGTCGTCGCCTATGCGATCGCCGGCACCGTCGACATCAACCTCGACAACGAGCCAATCGGTACCGACAAAAAGGGCCAGCCGGTCTTCCTGCGTGAGCTGTGGCCGACCCAACAAGAGATCGCCGACACGATTGCCTCGAGCATGTCGCCAAAGGCCTTCATCCAGCAATACAAGGCAGCCAACCAAGGCCCGCCGCCGTGGCGCATCATCGCCGCCAAGAAGAGCGCCCTGTTCGCCTTCCAGCCGAAGTCGAGCTACATCCAAGAGCCGCCGTTCTTCCAAACGATGACGCCGGAAGTGTCGACGATCCAACCGATCGCCGGCACGCGCGCGCTGGCGATCCTCGGTGATTCGACGACCACCGACCACATCTCGCCGGCCGGCAACATCAAGGCCGACAGTCCGGCCGGTCGCTTCCTGCTCGACAGCAAGGTCAAGCTGTCCGACTTCAACAGCTACGGCGCTCGCCGCGGTAACGACCGCGTCATGGCACGCGGCACGTTCGCCAACATCCGCCTGCGCAACCTGATGGTTGACCAGGAAGGCGGCATGACCAAGCACCTGCCGACTGGCGAGACGATGGCGATCTACGACGCCGCGATGCGCTACAAGGAAGAAGGCACGCCGCTGTGCGTGCTGGCCGGCAAGGAATACGGCACTGGCAGTTCGCGTGACTGGGCCGCCAAGGGCACGTTGATGCTCGGCGTCCAGTTCGTGCTCGCAGAGACCTTCGAACGCATCCACCGCAGCAACCTCGTGTTCATGGGCGTGCTGCCGCTGCAATACAAGGATGGCGAGACCCGTGAGTCGCTTGGCTTGACCGGCGCGGAAACCTTCGACGTGGCCCTCAACGACAAGTTGAAGGCGCGCCAGATGCTGACCGTGACGGCGACCAACACCGACACCGGCAAGGTCACGATGTTCCAGGCGCGTTGCCGCATCGATACGCCAGTCGAGGTGGACTACTACCGCAACGGCGGCATCCTGCAGACGGTGCTTCGCAAGCTGCTGAAGACGAAGGCCAAGAAGACCGCGAAGAAGGCCGCCAAGAAGTAGGCACGCCATGAACGTCGAACCGGGATCCATGCAACCGTCGACCGATTTTGGTCGACCCGAAAGCGGCTTCCGGCGACGGCTCTACGACGTCATCTTCGGCATCCACACCAAGGCCGGCCGCGGCTTTGACGTAGCGCTGATCACGATCATCGTGATCAGCGTGCTGGCAGTCATGCTCGACAGCGTCGAGGGCGTGCACGACAGCTTCGGCCACTGGTTCGATGTTGGGGAGTGGGTCTTCACGATCATCTTCACCGTCGAATACGTGGCACGCCTCTGCTGCGTGCAACAGCGTCGGCGCTACGCCGGCAGTTTCTTCGGCATCGTCGACGTGCTGGCGGTTCTGCCAAGCTACCTCGAACTGATCTTGCCCGGTGTAAACTCGCTCGTCGACGTTCGCGTATTGCGACTGCTGCGCGTGTTCCGGGTCTTGCGGCTCGGCAAGTTCGTCGCCGAGTTTGGTTCACTCGGCCGTGCGCTCAGCGCATCGAAGCACAAGATCTTCGTATTCCTGTTCTTCGTAGTCATCGTCGTGCTCGTTATGGGCACGTTGATGTATGTCATCGAAGGCAGGGACAACGGCTTCACCAGCATCCCAATGAGCGTCTACTGGGCGATCACCACCATGACGACAGTCGGCTTCGGCGACATCACGCCATCGACCGACGTCGGCCGCTTCATCGCCGCGATGATGATGTTGCTCGGCTGGGGAACGCTGGCCGTGCCAACCGGTATTGTCGGCGCCGAGTTCACCGCCGACCGCCTCAGCCAGCGCCACGACCGCGGCGAGACCCGAACCTGTGTCGACTGCGACCATAAAGAGTCCGACCGCGAGGCCAACTTCTGCCGCAAGTGCGGCACAGCCTTCAAGGCCTCCGTAGACGGACACGGCGCAGCATGATGCTTCGCAGTGTGACCCAAGAAAGCTCTGAGCCCATGAAGCGATCGCTCGTCGTTGCCCTGCTAATCGTTGCCCTGCTATTCGCCAGCGCCTGCAGCAGCACGCCGCCGACATGGAGTCTGAGCCAACAACTCAACGGACTAGCACAGGCATTGCCGGGCGACGTTGGCATCTACGTTCGCCACCTCGAGACCGGCGAAGAGGTCTGCATCGCAGCCGACACGCTGTTCCCAACGGCGAGCATGGTCAAGGTCCCGATCCTCGTCGCACTTTTCGACAAGATCGAGAACGGCGAGCTCAGCTACCACCAAAAGCTGACCTACACGTTAGACCGCCTCTACGCCGGCGAAGACCTGCTCGGGTCCTTCCAGGCAGACCAACAAGTCGCGCTCGACAAGGTGGCCATGTTGATGATCACGACGAGCGACAATACAGCGTCCTTGTGGTGCCAAGAACTCGCCGGCACTGGCTCAGCAATCAACCACTGGCTCGACCAGAACGGCTTCGAGATGACGCGCGTCAACTCGCGCACCGAAGGCCGCCGGGACAACTGGAAGCAGTATGGCTGGGGACAAACCACGCCACGCGAGATGGCGGAACTGCTGGTCGCGATCCGCGAACGGCGGCTCATTTCCGAGGCAGCGAGCGAAGAAATGCAGCGCTGCCTGTCACGCATCTACTGGGATCGAGAAGCGCTCTCGGCGATACCACCCAAGGTGCAGACGATGAGCAAGCAAGGCGCCGTCAGCGACTCACGCAGCGAAGTCGTGCTAGTACACGCGCCGCATGGCGACTACGTGTTTTGCGTCATCACCAAGAACCAAGAGGACAAGAGCTGGGGCCGAGACAACCAAGGCTACGTGCTGCTGCGCGAGGTGTCCGCCTTGCTGTGGCGCCACTTCGAACCTAGTTCTCCCTACGTGCGCCCTGCTGGCGCCGAGAGATACCAATGAAGCCGGCACTGCCATTCGTCACGGGCGCGCTGCTGGCAAGCATCATCTGCCAGCTGGCTGCGCAGGAGCCCGAGAGCCCTCGGCGCACCACCCGACTCGTCTACGAACTGCCGGTCGACGCGCTGCAACGCACCCTGCTTCGCGACACCAACAACACGATGGAATCGCTGCTGAAGCAAGCGGTCGAAGCCATCGCCGCACGAGTCAGCAATGCCGAAGTCACACGAGTCGGCGCCGCATCATTTTCTGTCGACCTGCCGACCGAGAACGTCGCGGACATTGCCGACGCCCGCGCTCGCATCGAAGCCATCGGGTCCCTCGAGATGCGCATGCTAGCTCGCGACGACTATCCAGATGCGGAACTAGGACTCGCAGCAGAACGCAAACGCCTTGAAGCATGGCTCGACCAGGGCGGCCGGGCAAAGCTGCAAAAGGATCTGGGCGCCATCTCGCAGTATCGCGCCACCGCGCCCGACAAGATCCGTTGGGTGCCGCGCAAGGTGCAGGCGGACGAGGGGCGATGGCGGCACTCGCTATCGCTGCTGCCAGCGACGCGCGACGCGACCGTTCGCACGTTCACGGACGAGCAGTGGAACCAACAACGCGTGCCAGCTGCGATGCTCAACGACGCAAACGCATTTCTCGTCGAGCTAGTCGCCATCAACATGCACGAGGCAGGCTTCTCGCACCGCGACCTGAGGCGCGACAAGGTCGGTCTAGCGGCCGGGCTGAATGGCGAACCCTGCGTCAGCTACGAGTTCGTGCAACCGCGCCGCAAGGACTACGCGGCCTGGACTCAAAAGCACATCCGCCACGCGACGGCGGTCATTGTGGACGGCGAACTGATCTCGGCACCAGTCTTCGTCGGCAAGATCATTGGTCGAGGCGTCATCCAGGGCAACTTCGACCTGAGCAGGGCAGAGGTATTGATCAGCGCGCTGCGCTCCGGAGCCCTTCCCGCCAAGCCCGAGTTGCTCAGCCAAGAAGTATTGCCCGCAGCAACCCAGTCCGCAGCAACGCAGCCAAAGACGACTGGCGGCAAGTAGTCACCGCGGCCAGCTCGCTACGCCAAGCGTTTATGAATCAGCTTGCGGCGCTTCTTGCGTTCGCGACCGATCGTCATCGCTTCAAGGACCGCTTGCGCCGCATCGCGTGCCCCGAGATCCGTGCTCGCATGCACGAACGCGACCACATCGCCGGCATGCACTTCATCGCCGAGCGTCTTGCGCAACACGATGCCGACAACAGGATCGACCTCGTCGGTGGGTTGGCGGCGGCCCCCGCCAAGGTCGACGACGATGTGACCAAGCGCCAACGGATCGACATCCGTGACGAAGCCATGCTGGGTTGCCTCGACCGGCACGACATGCGCGGCACGACCCAGTAGCGACGGATCATCCATCACGCGAACGTCGCCGCCCTGCAATTCGAGATTGTCGCGGAACACCTGCCGAACCACACCATCATTCCAAAGATGCGACAGCGTCGCTTCGGCGGCTTTGGCATCTGATGCGACACCTGCGAGCAGGAGCATCTCGACGGCCAACGCCATTGTCACCTCGCGCAAGTCTTCAGGACAGTTGCCATCGAGCGCCTGGATGACTTCCAGCACTTCGAGCGAGTTGCCGATCGCGAGACCGAGCGGATGGTCCATGTCGGTCAGCAAGGCACTCATCTCGATGCCAGCAGCACGACCAGTCGAGACCAGGCCTTCCATCAGCGCCGTCGCATCGTGCTCTTCCTTCATGAACGAGGCACGGCCGAACTTAACGTCCATGACCAGCCCATCGATGCCTTCAGCGAGCTTCTTAGACAGGATGGAACTAGTGATCAACGGAATGCTTTCGACGGTGCCACTGATGTCGCGAGTCGCATACATGCGAGCGTCGGCCGGAGCGATCTCCGCAGACGGTGACAGCATCGCGTAGCCGCACTGCTCCAACACTTCGCCGAATCGTGCCAGTGACAAGTCGGTGCGATAGCCTGGTATCGAAGCGAGCTTATCGATCGTGCCACCGGTATGGCCCAAGCCACGGCCGCTGACCATCGGCACAGCAACACCGGCAGCTGCCACCAACGGCGCCAACAGCAAGCTGACCTTGTCGCCAACCCCGCCGGTCGAATGCTTGTCGATCTTCTTCTTCGCGACGTGATCGTGATTGAGCACGCGGCCGGAGTCGCGCATCGCCAGCGTCAGCGCCGCCGTCTCCTCGGGCGTCATGCCGTTGCAGCACACAGCCATCAAGAAGGCTCCGAGCTGGGCATCGCCGAGCGAACCGTCGCAGACGCCGGCAACCAGGTCCTGCACTTCGTCAGATGTGAGCGTGCCGCCGTCGCGCTTCTTGGCAATCAGTCTGGCCGGATGATGTCGCATGCTCATTCCCCAACTATACGGCGGCCGTTAGCCACCAGATTTCGAACGTCCAACCAAGAGCACTGTCGAACAGCGCTCCCACCAACCGACCCCAACTAATGGAGCACTAATTACGGAGCACCAATTACGGAGCCACCAATTATGGAGCCACTAATTACGGAGCCACCGGGTGCCACAGAGTCTTGGTCTCGACAAACGGCTCGACCCAACTAAGGGCGCGCAGCTTCTCGACATTGTTCCATGAAGCCATCGGCAGATCGCAGAAGCGCACGCGCTTGACGTTGTCCGCCGCAGCCTGCGTTAGCTCGGCATCGGGAGCGCCAGCGACCAGCAGGCCATCGAGGTTGCGATGCTTGGCAAACTCGAGTCCCAACTCGTCGCGATGACCGCTGAGCAAATTGAGCGCGCCAGCAGGAACATCACTCGCCGCCGCGACCTCGCCTAGCGCCATGCCAACAAACGGCGCGCGCTCACTGACCAACGCCACCACCGAGTTGCCACCGACGAGCAACGGCAACGCCAGCGCCAAGGTCCCGACCAGAGCGGGAGCATCCGGCGCGATAACGCCGATGACTCCAGTTGGCTCGATCGTCGAGAAGTTGAAGAACGGACCCTGCACAGCGTTCTGGCTACCGAGCAAACTCTGCACCTTGTCGCAGAGGCCGGCATACCAAATCGTCAACGCAATCGCGTTGTCGAGTTCCTTCTGCGCGGCTGCCGGAGTCGCACCACCGAGTCGCAACTCGGCAACCATCGCATCGCGACGGGACTCGAGCATCTCGGCCAGGCGATACAATATCTGGCCGCGCAGGTAGGCGGCACTGCCGCTCCACGTCGACAAGCCCTTGCGAGCCACATCGATCGCATCTCGAAGGTCCTTGCGCGAGCCGCGAGCAACGTTGATCGCGTCGTTGCCAGCTGGCTGGAACACACGCCCAGACTCACTACGTGGGAACTTGCCGCCGACGTAGAGTTTATAGGTTTTGCGAACGGGAACGCTCATGCAGGCAACGGTGCCGCATCGCCGGATGCGGCGCAACTGCGCGCACCTGCTACTTGGGCTTCTTCTTGACCTTCGGTGCAGCTTTCGCCTGCTCCGCTGACTGCTCGGCCTTCGGCGCAGCAACCTGCTCGCGAGCGACCAGCAGCAGAGCGATCTGCTCGCGCTAGCCGGGGCAGTAGTCCGGGGATCTGACCAGCTACGACTAGCCGGGGAGCAACCCGGAACGCAACTTCACGTAGGCGCGCAGCCCTTGACGGCCGCCTTCGCGACCAAAGCCGCTCTCCTGGTAGCCGCCAAACGGCGACGCCGCATCGAAGCGGTTGAAGGTGTTGTTCCAAACCACACCGGCGCGCATGCGCGAGGCCAGCCACAGAATGCGAGCGCCCTTGTCGGTCCAGATACCGGCCGACAAGCCGTAGCTGGTGTCGTTCGCTTTGACGACCGCTTCCTCGGGAGTGCGGAACGTCGACACCGACAGCACCGGCCCGAAGATCTCTTCGCGCGCCACGCGGTGACTCTGCGTGACGCCAGTGAACATCGATGGCGCGAACCAAAATCCCTTACTGGGCATCGCAGTCTTCGGCTGGAACAGCACCGCACCTTCGTCGACGCCGGCTTGCACCAGACCACGAATGCGCTGCAGCTGCTCCGAACTGTGGATCGCGCCCATGTCGGTGTTCTTGTCGAGAGGATCACCGACGCGAATGCGCTCCATACGCCGCTGCAACTTGCGCACGAATAGGTCGTGGATACTTTCTTGCACCAGCAGCCGGGAACCAGCGCAGCAGACGTGGCCTTGGTTGAAGAAGATGCCGCGCACGACGCCCTCGACCGCTTGGTCGATCGCCGCGTCTTCGAATACCAGGTGTGCTGCTTTGCCGCCGAGCTCTAGCGTCAGGTCCACCTTGCGACCGGCGACCGCCTTCTGGATTTCCTTGCCAACGTCGGTGCTGCCGGTGAACGCGACCTTGTTGAGATCGGGGTGACGCACCAACGCAGAACCGGTCACACCATCGCCGGTGATGATGTTGACGACCCCAGCCGGGAGTCCGGCCTGCGCAAACACTTCGCACAGCCGCAGCGCCGTCAACGGCGACGTCTCCGCCGGCTTGAGCACAACCGTGTTGCCAGCCGCGAGCGCGGGCGCGATCTTCCACGCCGCCATCAGCAGCGGGAAGTTCCACGGGATGATCTGGCCAACGACGCCAACCGGTTCGGGCTGCTCGCCGGGAAACAGCAGGTTCAGCTTGTCGGCCCAACCCGCGTGGTAGAAGAAGTGCTGCGCCGCCAGTGGCACATCGACATCGCGCGTCTCCTTGATCGGCTTGCCGTTGTCGAGCGTCTCGAGCACGGCGAACTCGCGGGCGCGCTCCAGCAGGATGCGCGCGATGCGGAACAGATAGCGCGCGCGATCATCGCCCGACAGCTTGCGCCAGCCCGGCAACGCCTTCTTGGCCGCTTGCACGGCGAGGTCGACGTCTTTGGCGTTGGCCTGCGCGACCTCGGCAATCTTCTTCTCCGTGCTTGGATTGATGGTGGCGAAGTATTTGCCCGACTTCGGCTGCACAAACTCACCGTTGATGAACAGGCCATAACGATCTTCGATCGATACGTGGTCTGTGCCTTCCGGCGCCGGCGCATACTGCCAACCACCGAACTTGAGTTCCGGCTGCTTCGAGCCCGCCAGCTTTGAAACTGGCTGCTTCGATGACCCAGTGGCAGGTGACCCAGTTGCAGATGACCCAGTTGCAGGTGACCTCTTGGCAGATGACTTCTTGGCAGCCTTCTTCGTCACCTTCTTGGCGACGACGGATTTCTTGTTCTCAATCTTCGCCATGATCAATCCGTGCTGAAGTCAGTGCTGCGTTGGTAGCTGCCAGTGCGTTGCTTCTCGAGCTGCATCAACACGTCGTTGAGCAACGAGCTCGCGCCAAAGCGGAACCACTCAGGGGTCAGCCACGCGTCGCCACAGGTCTCCGCAACCAACACCAGATAGCGCAGCGCATCCTTGGCCGAACGAATGCCGCCGGCCGCTTTGACGCCAACCATCTGGCCGGTCTCGAGGTAGTGATCGCGAACGGCTTCGAGCATCAGCAACACCACCGGTCGCGTGCTCGCCGGCGACACCTTGCCGGTGCTGGTCTTGATGAAGTCGGCGCCACCGAGAATCGCGATGCGACTGGCGCGCCGCACGTTGTCGTAGGTCTGCAGTTCGCCGGTCTCGAGGATCACCTTGAGATGTGCCTCGCCGCAAGCGTCCTTGACCGCGCAGACTTCGTCGTAGACGAAGCCGTAGCGACCGGACAAAAAGGCGCCGCGATCGATCACCATGTCGATCTCGGTGGCGCCGGCCTTCACCGCCAACTCGACCTCACGCAACTTGGTGCGGCGATCGGTGCGGCCCGACGGGAAGCCAGTCGCCACCGAAGCCACCTGCACGCCGCTGCCGGCGACGGCTTGCGCCGCAATTTTGACGAGGTCCGGGTAAACGCAGACGGCGGCGCAACTCGGCAGATCGGGACGCGACGGCAATGGCCGCATCGCCTTCTGGCAAAGCTGTCGAACCTTGCCCGGCGAGTCCATGCCTTCCAGCGTGGTCAGATCCATCATCGCAATCGCGAGCTTGAGCCCCTGCACCTTGGCTGCCTTCTTGATAGAGCGCGTCGCCAAATCGGCGCAGCGCGTCTCGAGCGCGACCGCGTCGACCGGCGGCACGCGGAACTCGGTTGGGGATAGCGATCCTGACATGATTACCGAATCGATCGTGCCCGGATTGGGGCTGGAAGTCGATGCCGATCACCTCGAACCGGCGATCGCAAGGCACGTTCCTTCAGGCCAGGGCGGGAGAGTGTCGATCAAACCCACACCGATGTTTGAGACGCGCTACGCCATTACTGATCACGAATCCGGCCGCGACGGCTACCTGCGCATCGCGGGTGGCATTTGGAGCGGCGATGCGTGCGTCTTTGAGTACTGCGAAACGGTGCACGGCACCGCTGGCACGATCACCTGCGACTGGCGCAGCGAATTGCCGCTGATCGACGTGCTCGAAGGCAACGCCAGATCGAGGCAAACCCAAGAGCTGATAGGTCAGATCCAACACTTGATGCGCCCGTTCCACCGCGGCGCGTTCGCTGGCATCACCGACCAAGAGCTCGTTGAACTCTACAGCGGTGATTACCACAAGCGCATGAACCTCGCCGTCGACAGTGACTTCGAGACCAACTTCAAGAAGCACCTGCTAGATCAGGTGCTGCATCTGGTCGAGCCTGGCAAGGTGCTCGATGCCGGTTGTTCCGCGGGCGAATCCGTTCGCCAGCTGCGCGCCCGCGGCATCGATGCTTGGGGCTTTGACTTGTGCCCCGATCTCAGCGAAGTCGCCTACCCCGAAGTGCGTGACGTGCTGCGCGTCGGCTCGGTGACCAAGATGCCGTTCGATGCGATCGACGGCTTCGACACTTTGCTCGCGCTCGACCTGTTCGAGCACATCCCCGAGCACCGCATCCCCGAGATGGTCGCCGAGATCGAGCGGCTCAACGTCAAGCATGTCGTCGCGCACATTGCCTTGTGCGAGTTCCAATACCCGGGCCACCTGACGCTGCGACCGCTGTCGTGGTGGGATCGCCAAATGGGACCGAGCTTCCGTCGCATCACGCCGGAGACAGCTGGTCGGGCAGCAACCGCGTTCAAAGCGGACCCCTCACGCAACCTGCGCATCTACGAACGCGTTGCGGTGCCCGCGGCGGTCTGAACGACGGCGCTCCTCTTGAGAAGGATGCAGCACCGCCCACTCGCAGGAAGCCTGGTCGCCGCACTGACTGTGGCGATGATTGCCGATTCATGTTCGCTCAGACGACGTGCAAAGTTGGACAGCCGAGCGCAAAGCTTGCGATGCACGCCCCCCCCATGCCCACTTATGCACAGCACAATGCAGCGGACCTCTCTCCGAGTGGAATCGCTGCGGATCAACTCAACCGAGGTAACGACACACCCAAGCTAGACACCCAAACGCCACGATCTTGCCAGCCTCAAGCACTCGCCCCCAAGCTCTTGACATCCCTTTTGGCCAGATTACCCTGATGGGGTATCGCAGGGTAATCCATGCCATACGGAAATCCATCATGAGCAAGACCAGCATCAGCCTTGGACATCACTTCGAGGGCTATGTCGCTGCCCAAGTCGAGGCAGGGCTCTACGGCAATCGCAGCGAAGTTGTCCGCGACGCACTGCGTGATCACGAAGAGAAGCAGCGCAAGACCGCGACGCTGGCGATGATGGAGAGCGGCATGCAAGACATCCGCGAAGGGCGCACCAAGCCAGCCGAGCAAGCATTGCTAGAGATCGCACAACGCCTCGGCTTGCACCTCGATAGATGAAGGAATACGTAGTCGAAATGACCGCAAGCGCTCAATCAGCGATCTACGATCATGCCCACTACATCGCGATCGAGAGGCAAGAACCTCTGAGTGCCGTGCGTTGGCTGGAACGCACTCTAGACGCCGTGCGCACACTCAAGACCATGCCCAAGCGCTGCGCCTTGGCCGAGGAAAACGGCGACGTCGATTACGAGGTGCGTCAGCTTCTTGTCGGCAGCCCTTTCCTGCTTCTGACTATCGATGATGACCGTCAAACGGTTTGGGTGTTCGCGTTTCGCGGCCAAGGTCAACCATCACAGGCCGACTCCCTGCCCCGCCATCTAGGGTCGATTCGCCAAGAGCAAAACGACGCAAACGAACACTCAGGGTGAACACTTTGACAGAAAACAGTTCGCTCAGGCGCCAAGCAAACGTCGCAGCGGACCCCTCACGCAACCTGCGCATCTACGAACGCGTTGCGGTGCCCGCGGCGGTCTGATTTGCGGTATCCTTCGCCACAAGGATGCAGCACTGCTCACTCACAGGAAGCCTAATCGCCGCACTGATTGTGGCGATGATTGCCGGTGCGTGTTCGACCCCCGCTGCGCCGACCGAGCCACCGCCATCGCAGCAGGCGAAGCAAGCGCCGTGGCTAGCCACTGAATTGCAGTTGCGCGCGTGGCAAGCGCAGCAAGTCGGAACGAACCTACTCGCCAGCCTCGAAGGCTTAGTCGAACTCGAGCACCGCATCGCGACGGCTTCACCAAACGGCTACAGCAAACAGACCATCAGGTTTCGCCAGCAACAGGCAATCCGATGGACGGAGCAGCTGGCAAAAGTCGCGCAAGCACTGCCAACGACTACGGGCCAGTTTGCCACCAACCTGATTACCTACGTCTTGGCCAACGCCAACCTCAAGGCAGGCCCAGCAACTCTGGCACAAGGCTTCGCGCCACTGCAGATGCGTGGCCGCATCGCCTTCTGCGATGGCTTCGTCGCGGCCGAACCCGCCGATGACGTATTCCTCAAGTCATGGGTACGGAGCAACTGGATCACGGATCTCTATTCGCACAACCCGCATGGCGTACCCCAATATCTGCTCTTCGCCGGACTGTGGGAAGCGCGAGAACAGTGGCTGCACGAGCTGGAGACCAAACCCTACGACGAGTTCCGACACGCCTGGGGCCACCTCGTGTCCGACTTGCTGCTCAACCCGATCACGCGCGACAGCCAGCTCTACCAGACGTTCGAAAAGGTCACCAGGCTGCGTCGCCACCACCTAAGCAAGTTCCGTGACCCCGCCCCATTGACGGACGAGTTCGCCGAGTTGCTGGTCGCGATCCAAGCACTAGCCACATCCGACGAACCGCGCACGTCGGAATACGGCCGCGACGCGTGGTGGAACGCGAAGCGTGGCATCGATCTCGTATGGTCGCGCTCAGCAGAGCCGATTCGCCGAGCACTACTTGGAGGACTACGCGACGCATGCCTCGAAGCCTGCCAGTCGCTATCGCCATCGGCATCGCGGCGCCGAGTAGCAGCGGGCGCCATCGCCAGCGCCAAGCATTGGCAACGAATCGTGGGCATAGCAGAGCAGTTCGAACGCACCAGCAATGCTCCGTTTCTGACCCGGCTACGCTGCTTCGAGCAGTTGTTACAGCACACCTACCGGTTTGGAGCTTCTTACAAAGCGGTGCTCTACCACCTCGCCAAGCCACTCAGGCGGCAACTGAGGCAAGAAGCACACGACCTGCAAAAGGACGGCTGCACGGCGCTGGCCATGATGCGCATGTTCGAAGCGGATCAACTGTGCGAAGTCGAAACGCTGCTGCCCATGGAGGCGCTGCCGCCAATCGATCCGACCACCAACGACCTACCGAGCATCGACGCATACAGCACAGACCACAACATGCACCGCCTCTACCTTGAGACTCGGGCCCTCAGGGCAAGCAAGCTAACCAGCCATTTCGGCATCCGCCTGGGCGGGGCAAGCCGTGGGCCAACGATGACAAGTATCGAAGCCAGCTTGCAAGACGAGCAGCTTCAGCCGCGCGAACGTGCTGCCCGGCGCTGGCTGCTCGGCCTAGCCGCGAACCCACCGCAGAGGCTTACGCAACGTGCTATGCAGCCCGGGATTCTCGCCCAAATGGTCCAAAACTTGGACGATGCGGGCGCCGCGGCGGAACTCATGCAAGCACAGCTTCGCTGGCGCAGAGAGTCTTCGAAGGCCGCGGAGCTACCCGCGAACTTCCATGTCGCGCGGCTGCGACCTGCGTGGATTGTGTATCTGATGATCTACGGTCATCGCGCAATGCACGAACTGTTGCTGCAACCGCTGTTTCAACACAACCCGGAAGCACTGCGCCTCATCGTCGCTGCCGTTCCTGAGACTCTGCGCGCACCACTGCAAGAACAGCTGGGACTGTGATCCCCGACGAGTGATCCCCGAGGAGCAATCAGTCGCGCGGTACAGCGCCGCCGTCAAACGTGAACGGGTCGGGCAACAGCTTGTCCAAGGTCGTCGTAACCACATCCGCGCCAGACCCAACCAGCACGACTTCCATGCTCGGCCCGAACTCGGCGAGCACCTGACGACACGCGCCACAGGGACGCGCTGGGTCGGCAAGATCGGTCGCGACGGCAACCGCCAGCACGTTGCGCGCGCCAGCAGCGACCGCGGCACTAATGGCCGAGCGCTCGGCACAAACCGTCAGGCCATAGCTGGCGTTCTCAACGTTGCAGCCAACGAACATCTGGCCATCTGCCGTCAACAGCGCCGCCCCCACCAAAAACTTCGAAGCCGGCGCGTAGGCGTTCTCACGAACTGCGCGGGCCTTGGCTACCAACAGGTCTCGTTGTTCGCGCGTCAGCGTCATGCGCACAGTGTGGCCGCTAGCGGCGCGAACTGCTACCGGCACCAACCACCAACAACAACAACGTTGCGCCATAGCTGCCGAGCTGTAGCGAACACCAGAAGAACGCCCAGAAGCTGCCGTGGCGCGCGAACGCCGCGTCGAGATCGGCGTAGTCCTGCAGCAGGTAGTAGCCCGCAACACCAGACACCACCAGCGCGGCCGCGAGCCACAACCTCAGGTCTGTGCCAAGGCGATCGAGCAGACGGCCGAGAAACCAGGCGATCGGCACGCCAACCACCAGCGTCGGCAGCAACCACTCGACCATGCCTTCATCAGCGCCGAGCAAGAATGCAGCCCAGACTCCCGGCAGCGCGCCGATGCTGAACAGCTGCCAGCCGTAGCCGGGCGCCATCACGCCGAGGACACTGCCGATGACAAACCACAGCGGCAGCAACCAGGCGAGAGACGATCTCTCCACTCGACGTTGGATCGTGACGATTTCCGTCATGGCATGAGGGCGGCGAGACTGGGCGATCACCGCGGCCGTAGATCATGACACTGGACGGGCGTCTCGGGAAGCATCTCTGGTTAGCATACCGACGTGGCGGCCCCCAAAATCTGCACCAACTTGCAACGAGCACTGGCCGAACTAGGCTGTGCCGAGCGGCCCCAGCTAGCCGTCGACGGCGTGTCTGCAATGGCATTGGCCGAATCCTTCGGCACGCCGCTCTACGTGTTTTCGGCGGACACGCTGCGACGGCGTGTCGAACGAATCCGCGCCGCACTGGGCCTGCGCTTTGAATTACTGTGGTCGGTGAAGGCCAATCCCTCTATAGCGGTGACCGAGTGCCTCAGGCTTGCAGGAACGGGTGCCGAGATCGCTTCCGCCGGGGAACTGGAGGTCGCGCTGGCCGCTGGCCACCCCGCCGAGCACCTGCGCTTTGCGGGCCCCGGCAAATCAGATGCCGAACTGATGACCGCGCTGGCGCGTGGACTCGGAACGTTCCACGTCGAGTCACTCGACGAGCTACAGCAACTCGCCCAGCTGTCTCGCGAGCATCAATTGGCTCACCAGCATCAACGTCCGACCGGCGTCGCGATCCGCGTCAATCTGCCGCAAGAACTGAAGGGCTCACGCATGCGCATGGGCGGTCGTAGCAGCCGGTTCGGCATCGATTCCGAGCACGTGCCGGAAGCCGTGCGCATGATCCAAGCTGACGACGCGCTGACGCTGCGCGGGCTGCACGTCTACGGCGGCACGCAGTGCTTTGACGCCGCCGCCTTCGTCGCCCACGCGACCGCATTGACCGAACAAGCAGCGCGCTGGGAAGAAGAACTCGAGGTGCGCTTTGACGAACTCGACCTCGGTGGCGGCTTTGGCGTGGCCGTGTTCCAGGGAGACCCGACCTTCGATCTCGAACTCGCCGCCGCAGGGCTCCACAAGCTGCTGGCACAGCACGACCGCAAAGGCCGTCGTTGGTTCATCGAACTCGGCCGCTATCTGGCCGCACCGGCTGGCGTGTTCTTGAGTCGGGTCGTGCGCCAAAAAACCAGCGGAGACCTACAGCACGTCGTGCTCGATGGCGGCATGCATCAGGCGGCCGCAGCGGCGGGGCTCGGCACGATCGTGAAGCGCCCGCCACTACTCGTCGCGGCCGAGCAGCTGCAGGAACCAACCACCCGACCAGTCACCATCGGCGGCCCGCTGTGCACCCCGGCCGACCAGTTCGCCGAGCAAATCGAGCTGCCAACACTGCAAACCGGCGACTTGGTCGCGATCCTCAACACCGGCGCCTACGGTCTGACCTACAGCCCAACCGGCTTTCTGAGTCATGCAACACCCGCCGAAGTCATGGTTGAAGACGGCAAGCCTCGGGTCGTTCGCAGCCGCGGACTGCCCCAAGATGCCCTTCGCGGGCAGAGCCACTAGCAACGTCTAAGGACCAGCAGATCCCAAACTGACACCAGCATGCGACACCTCGCGCGGCCAGTTCGGCTATCGTGCTGGGCATGCGTCGTTCGCTGACCCCGTTAGTTTTGATTTCGTTACTGACCTGTGCCTTGGCGCAGGAAGGTGTCCCGCAGCCGCAAGGTCTCGTCCCGGAGCAGATGTGGTATGCGCCAACAGCAGCCGATTGGGCGAAGCCGGTGCAAATCCGCTGGCAGCGCACCTGGACCGACGCGGTCAAGCTGTCGCAGCAGACCAAGAAGCCGATCCTCGTCTGCGTCAACATGGACGGCGAGATCGCCAGCGAGCACTACGCCGGCGTGCGCTACCGCGATCCTGAGATCGCCAAGCTGTTCGATCCCTACATCTGCGTGATGGCGTCGGTCTACCGGCACAACCCGCGCGACTACGACGACCAAGGCCGGCGCATCCCGTGTCCGCGTTTGGGCTGCATCACCTGTGGCGAGCACATCGCGATGGAACCGCTGGTCTACAAAAAGTTCCTCGATGGTAAGCGCATTTCACCGCGCCACATCATGGTCGAACTCGATGGCAAAGAGGTCTACGACGTGTTCTACACGTGGGACACCGACTCGGTCTGGAAGACCCTGAAGGACGGCATCTCTGATCGTAAGATCCAGGCGCCACCGATCGTCAAGGGCGACCGTTCGCTGCGCGAGCGCATCGCGAGTCCCGACAGTGAAGATCGCGAAGCGGTTGAGAAGGAGTTCACCGCAGCGGATCCAGCGCTCAGGCAACGCATGCTCGACCTCGGCATCGAAACCGGCGCCGACGTGCCGCTCGAGCTGCTACGTCAAGCGGCCTACGGCCTCGACCCCGACCTCGCCAAGAAGGCGCGTTCGGGCATGCAACAAACCAAGGACCCGTTGGCGGTCGAGCTGATCGCCGACACCTTGCGCGGGCCGCTGTCGCAAGACGAACGCACCGGCCTCGTCAGCGCGCTCGACAGCTTCAGCGACGTTTCGACTCATGCGCGCACGCTGGCCACAGCGCACAAGGGCCTAGACAGCAGCAAGTCCGCGATCGATGGCAAGAAGTGGCAGAGCGTGCTGGTCGGTCCGGCCTACTCCGGTGCCGCGCCGATCGACCGCGCCGCAGAAGCGAGCAAGCGCGACATCGCCCTCGCCAAAGCCCCCGACGATCCTAGCGCGCGGCTCGATGTCGCCGAGACCTGCTTGTTGCAAGCCCTCGAAACACAACCGAATAGCGGCCGCGGCAGCGTGCGGCTAGCCCAACAACAGCGCACGTTGTTGCTCGAGGACTGCGAGCGCCACCTTGACCGTGCGGACAAGGCCGGCGCCACCGGCTGGCGACCAACCGCGTTGCGCGCCGTGCTATTGGCACAACGAGGCCACCATCGTCAAGCGCACCAGCTGGCTGCGACGGCCATGCCGCAACTTCCACCAGACGCTCCCGGCCGCATTGCGCAAGAGCTGCTGACACTGTTCGCCCACGGTCGTCAGTTCGCGATCCAAAAGGCTGTGCGAGAGCAGCAGAAGTGGCCGAGTGAGTGGATGACGGATGTGCACACCGCCTACAGCTTGCTGTTGAAGCATCCGCTCGGCACCGATGCCAACGTCGCCGACCATTACGACTTCCTCAACTTCTTCCGTTCGCCGGACACCGAAGTGGTGCTCGAGCAAGGCATCAAGCGCTTCCCGGCTTCGGCCGCGCTGCACCAACGACTGCGGGCTCAATTGCTGCGAACGGGTGGCATCAAGCTGCTCGAAGCTACCTACATGCGCATGCTGACGGCACCCGATGCGCCGAGCACGACGCCATGGTTCGCTGGCTACGCGTCGCTGGTTGCGGCCGAACAACATCGCCGCCGCCAGAAGCCCGACAACGCGGTCACTTCGTATCGCAAGGCACTAGCACACTTCGCCACCTACAAGGCGAAGACGCAAAGCGAAGATGCTGCGCACTACGAAGCCATGGCACACGGTGGCTTAGCGCGACTGGCACTGCAGAAGGGCGACCTCGACCTGACGTTCTCAGAACTGCAGCGGGTGTTCGCGATCTGTCCAACCGCAGCTGCTGCGACCGATGGCCTGAGCATCACCGCAATGCAGACCGCCGAGATGCTGCGCGGTCGCGCCATCGACGAACAGGATCAGGACCTGATCGATCGATTGGCCGAAGCGCTCAAGAAGCTGCCGCCGGAAGCCTTTGTGCTGCCGGAGTATGAGCAGCGATCGCGCGGCCAACGCCGCTAGCGGGCCTATGCATACGCCGCTAGCGGGCCTGGAGTGAACGTGCTCGCTGGCCTAACCATCGAGCAGCATGTCGTCGAGCGAACGATCGGCACGCCATGCGCTCAACAGCGACACATCGCGCGGCCGCAGCGGATCCTGGCACTCGACCGAATCCAGCGTGTCGGTCGCCAGCCCCTGCGCCGCACAAAAGCGCTGCGCCAACTGCCACCGCGAGACCCGCTCGGGTCCCGGCAAGTGGAACATGTTCGGACCATCTGGATCAGCCACAAACGCGACCAGGGCGCGCGCGGCATCGACAGCGTGCAGGGGCGTTCGATACTCGTTGGTGAATAGCGACGAACGCGCTCCGTCGGCAATCGCCTGACGCAACGATGCGGTCGCGCCGCGGCCATCAGGGTCCGGGCCGAACAGCAGGGGCAAACGCACCACCCGACCACCGTGATCGCGAACACGTTCTTCGCCCTGCGCCTTGCTCGCACCGTAGACCGACAACGGGCTTGGGGTATCGCTCTCGTCATACGGCGCGCTATGCCCGTCGAAGACCATGTCGGTCGATGTGAACAACATCCTGGCACCGAAGCGCTTCGCCCACTCTTCGGGCAGCGCGGTGTTGACCCGCGTCGCGAGGACCGGGTCGCTGTAACACGAAGCAAGTCGCGACATCGCCGCGAGGTGCACGACGACGTCTGGTTGCAGGCCTTCGATCACGGCCGCGACCATGCCCGGCGCCAACAAGTCGACCTGCGCATCGCCGCCGCGACGCGACGTCGTCAGTGGGGTGTGACCTGCGCTGCGTATGGCGGCGACGACGTGACGGCCGAGGAAGCCTTCAGAACCAGTTACGAGAATGCGGAGTGCGGCCATACCGGCTCGTATGGTTGCACGTTCTGCCGCAGAACAAAAGGGCTTGCCAAGCAGCCGACGTCGCGACGGCAGCAGCCAGGTCGCTCAGAACGTGCTAATGAAACTGCGCACGCCGTTGCTGGTTACGGCCCCGAAGGCATTCAGACCATTCGGCAGGCTGTCCGGGAAGACCAATGCGACCGACTGCGCGAACAACTGCACACCGGCGGGAATGCCCGGCGGCAACGGCAGTGCCGTAGTCTGGCTCGGCTGGTTGCCCACAAATGTGAGCGAAAGGCCAATGGATGCGACGTGAAGCCGGCAGCCCGGCATGCCATACGCGCCTAGGTCAATGCTCGGCAGCATCGGGGCCAACGACACCATGGTGATGCCGAAGAAGACGCCTGAGTTGACGTTCGCGTCAGGGATGTTGTCAATCTGGTAGACGATCACGGCGCCCGACTGAGCGGTCGAAACCGGCGGCGGAGAGGCTGTCATCGCCATCGCGAACACGTCCGGCGCGGTCACCACGGGCATTGCTGCGGATAGATCTGTCGAACCTGGATCCAGCGAGTTTCCGGGCGCGTAGCCAACAATGCTGGGGCCGCCTGGCCCGGTCGCCAATTGATCCCAAACGATCACTACGATGCCGCTGCTCAAGTCGAACTGCATCTGCATGCGTTCGGGGGTCACGCTGCCAAAACGTGGCACGTCATGCCAGGTGATGTACAGCACGTTGCCGATCTCTTCCGCCAGCACGGCGCCGGCAACACCTGGGTTGAGATCGGCATTGCTGCGGAACGATGCGACCGGTGAATGCACCATCTCGAAAGCCGAGCCATAGGTGCCGACCACGTTGCTACCGATTGGGCCGAGGTTGACGAAGCCGTTGGAGCAAACGGACATGTTCGCAACGACACCGCCCATGTGGGGGAACGGTTGCGACGGCATCAGGCTCGCCTCCGCTTCATCGCCCAACATCAAGTTGTTCGCCGCCGCCGTTGGCACGAGGTAGCTGGCACTACTGCTGGTCACGACGTAGCCATCGGCAGATAACGACGGTGTGAACTTCAGCGCCGTGCCCTGCAACGCGGCGGCCATGCTCGATGGCACAGCAAACGACTCGTAGAGACACTGCCGCGGCACCTCGTAGCAACCCGCGCCGTAGCTTCGATGATTGGCCGGCTCCTGCGCACACGTTTGCACAAAGCTGTAACCGCCAGCACCATTGGGCGAGAACGTCACCGAACGGTGCTCGAGATAGAACGATGGCCAGATGTTCTCGTAGACCAACCCGAGCGCACCCGAGTCGCCACCAGCGATCAGGTTCTGCGGTGGCACGAACGCAGGACCGACCTCGTTGCCGATCGACACGCCGACGTAGTCCCAAATATTGAAGCCGGTGAAGCCCTGCGAATAGTCGAAGCGGATGGTGCCGTTAGCGAACAGCGTCACACTGCAATCCCAATCCTGGTTGGCACCAAAGCGACTCCAATCGACCCACGAGACCTTCCACTGAGCGGGCACCGACGTGTCGACCAGGATCTGCGAAGTCGGCTGAACGCCGGCATTGTCGCCCCCCGCCGCCATGACCCGCGCCGAGCCACCGACGCCACCGCGCAAGGTCTGCAGCGCGGACGTGCCGAAGTTCGACGGGTTGACCACGCCAGTGCCGTCGGTCAGGTAAACCTCACCGTTGGAATCAACCACGCAGTGGCTGATCGCGTAGCCGACGCCCGCCATCGGGAACGTGAAGCCAAGCGGCAACTCCGCGGTCTTGCCTTCGTCGTTGGCCGGGTAGTTCGGCGCGTCGGCGATCAGTGGTTCCGCGTTGCCCGTCGCCGAAAAGCAACCAGGCCCCTGAGAACTCAGTGGCGAAGTCGCCAAACCGGCCATCACCAACAGTTGGATGACACGATTCAGCAAGGCATTGGACCCAAATGTGGCGAGCACGGGACTCGTAGCATAGCAGCCAAAGCCGATGCACTCCGGCCAAGCCGAACGGTTCTTTTCGCGGTGCCGGCCAGAGCCGTTTGCACCGCACCCCGAATCGACGGGATTCCCGATGCATGTGCTCGGTAACATGCGGCCAATGAGCGACTCCACTGTTCGTGAAGTAAAAGTAGGCACCGTAAGTTTCGGCGGCGCGAATGGCTTCGGCCTAATCTCGGGTCCATGCGTGATCGAAAGCCGGGATCACATCATGCGCCACGCCGAAGCGATCACCAAGATGGCGCGCGCAGCCGGGGTGCCGATCGTCTTCAAGAGCAGTTTCGACAAGGCCAACCGCACCTCCGGCGCGGCCTTCCGCGGCCCCGGCATGGACGAAGGCCTCGCGATCCTGGCCGAGGTCAAGAAGACGTTCGATGTGCCGGTGTTAACGGACGTTCACGAGGCCGCGCAGTGCGCTGCCGTCGGCGAAGTCGTCGATTGCCTGCAGATCCCGGCGTTCTTGTGCCGCCAGACCGACCTGCTGATCGCCGCCGCCGCGACCGGCAAGGTCGTCAACGTCAAGAAGGGCCAGTTCCTCGCGCCTGAGGACACCTTGAACATCATCACCAAGGTCCAGGAAGCCGGCAACCCGAACGTCATGCTTACCGAGCGCGGCACCTCGTTCGGCTATCGCACCTTGGTCGTCGACTTCGCCGGGTTCCCCACCATGCGCAGCTTCGGCCAACCACTGATCTTCGACGCCACGCATTCGGTGCAGCGCCCCGGTGGCGCCGGCACCTCGACCGGCGGCGATCGCACTAAGGTGCCGTTCTTGGCACGCGCGGCGGTTGCTTGCGGCGTGGACGGACTATTCATGGAAGTGCACGAAGACCCAGACAACGCTCCGAGTGACGGCCCGAACATGCTGCGCCTCGAGCAGTTGCCGGACATTCTCGCCCAGTTGCAGCGTGTCCAGGAGGCCGTGCGCACCTCGTGAGCGGTGAGAGCCCCGACTTCGGCAAGGCGCGTGACTTCTACACGTTCGCGCCCGAAACGCTGGCGGCGGAGCTACCGGCGTTCGACCTGATCCGCGAAGTCGGCAAGGGCTCGATGGGCATCGTCTTTGAGGCGAGGCAGAAAGACAACGGGCGCATCGTCGCGCTCAAGGTGCTGCCGCCAAGCCTGACGCTGACCGAACGCGCTCTGGCTCGATTCATGCGCGAGGGCCTGATCATGTCGCGGGTGCAACATCCGGACATCGTCGACTTCATCGACCAAGGTCGACAAGGTCGGCTGCACTGGTTTGCGATGGAGTTCGTCGCCGGTGTAACGCTCGAGCAACGACTGCAAGTCGGACCGGTGCCCGTGCTCCAAGCGTGCGCGATTGCCGCCAAGGTCGGCCGCGCGCTGCAGTTCGCTCATGACCGCGGCGTCGTGCACCGAGACATCAAGCCAGGCAACATCATGTTGCGTGACGCGGTCGAACCGGCGGCTGCCAAGGTTCCGCCAGCGAGTGATGGTGATGTCCCGAACGACGGCATCCAGATCGCGATCACCGACTTTGGACTGGCCCGCGAAACCGGCACCGGTTCGATGACCGAAAGCGGCGCCATCGTTGGCACGCCGATGTACATGGCTCCCGAGATCGTGCTAGGCGGCACCCAGGCCGCGAGCACGCTCGCCGATGTTTATGCGCTCGGCGCAACGCTCTATGCGTTGGTCACTGGCAAACCACCGTTCAATGGCCCGACCGCACAAGGCGTGCTCAAAGCCGTCACCGAAGAGGATCCACTGCCGGCGCGCCGCCTGCGCCGTGACTTGCCGTTCGAAGTCGAAGCGATCATTGAGAAGGCGATGTCGCGTGATCCCGCCCACCGCTACGGCTCGGCACTCGAACTGAGCGAAGACCTCGAGCGCTACCTCAACGGCGAACGCGTGTTGGCGCGGCGCCCGACGATCGTTCGCCGCGGCTTGCGCTGGTGCGCCCGGCGACCACTGATCACCGTGCTCGCATCGGCCGTGCTGATGCTGGCCACTGGCGCGGCCATGCTGGTCAACGAACGCAACCACAACGAGATCCAACGCGAAATCGCCGATGCCGAGCGCTTCCTCGCGCTGGCCGGAACCACCGCCGACGAAAGCGGTCGGACCCGCTCGCGCAGCGACCGCCAAGACCTGCTGTCGCGCGCCGTGGCGGCAGCTTCCAAAACGATCGCCAGAGATGAGGACATCGCGATCGCCTGGTTCGTTCGCGCGCGTGCCTACCACCGCCTCGGCCAATACCGCGACGCCATCTGGGATCTTGACATGGCCCAACGGCTGCGCGGCGTGCCGTCCGCTGAGATCCTGCACTTCCGGATCGATGCGCTGCGCCAACTGACCGACCGGTCATCGGTCGAACGCGTGCAGATCGACTTGATGAGTCTGCTCGAAATCGACCAGAGCGACCAGACGCGCACGCTGATCGCCGAACACCTGCTGGATGTCGCCGAGCATGCTGGCGAGCTCGAGCAAGAAGCGGCCGTCGCCCGCATCAAGGAGATCCTGACCGGGGTCAGCGACAACGATCCACGCGCGGCAGTGGCGCGCGCCCGCATGCTCGAAACCGACGGCGCGGTGGCCGAGGCGCTGCTGGCGATGAAGAGCGCGGTCGACCAGCACCCGAGCAACATCTATGTGCACCTGCAGGCGGCGAGGATGTTCGCACGCAACAATCTGCAAGAAGAGAGCCTGCGGGCACAACGGCTCGCGCAGAGCATGCAACCGAACGGCACCGAGGCGGTGCCGGTGACCGCTGCGCCGGTCGACTTCGGCGGCCTCGGCAGTTTTCTTGGCGAGGTCGACCGCGCCCTCGATGTGCTCGACGACGACAAGAAAAAGCCCAAGATGCACGCCCAGCGACAACCGGGATCAACCGCGAAGCCCAAAGACTCAACCGCTAAGCCCAAAGATCCGGGGCGCGGCGGCGACCGCGGCCAATAGCGACGGCAACCCGCGCCTCGCGTGCTGGAATCCACGACAACACGGGCATGTATGGCCAAAATGCGGCCAACATCGACGCCATTATGCCTCCCCATCTGGGACGGACCGGCCCTCAGAACAGGTTCCCGGACCTGTTGCCCTGTGAGATTGGGTTACTATTGAACGTGTCGAGATCCTGCGAACCAGCCGCACTCTTGCCGCAATGAGCATATGAACACCCGCAAGCTGTCACTCCTGATCGCAACGCTCTGCGCCGCCGCCGCAGCTAGCATCACGCTCTTCAGCCAAGGCGTGCAGGCCGTCGAGATCCCGCCAGGTGGTTACCCGAGCGATATCATCGCCGAACCCGCCATCGCGGTGGGCGATCAACACGAGCCAGAAGTAGAGGTCGCCGACTACCAACCGAGCAGTGGCCCGATTGGCTTTGCAGACACGTACCGCAAGCGGGAAAACACCCAAGGCTGGACCTCCGGCATCATCCGCGGCGACGTCAAATTGGCCGTCTCTGTGCTCGATAAGCTTGGCTCAATCACGGTCATCGTCGAAGAGCTACGCAGTTCGCATGGCAACAGCAGCGAACAACGACCGCCGGCACGCCTGTATGCAAAGGTTGACCGCGGTGAAGGTACGCCGACCTTTAAGGTCACTGACGTGCCGTTCTCCGATTACCCCTATCGCGTCACGCTGCACGCTGCTGGCCTCAACGGCAGCCAACAGACGGTCTCGGTCACCAACACCGAGGAAGGACGGCTACACGACATCGTGCTGTCGATCACTCCCGGTGCCCCCTATTCGATCTTGCTGCGCGACCAAGACTCTGGCTTCCACACCGACATCAATCTACTGATGCGCCCGGTCGGACTGCCGAACGGTCGACAGCGACTCGCCGGCAAGAGTGACAACTTCGGCAGCGTGGTCTTCGAGAGCGTGCTCGCTGGCCAATACGAACTGGTGACGACTCTCGACAGCAAGCCGTTTGGCGACCCGGAGACGGTCACGGTACTCGAAGGCAGACGCAACTTCGGCCGCAAGATCCAGGGCCAAGGCCATGTCATGGTGATCCCGCGCGGCGTGCGCGTGGACGTTCGTGTGCATGACCGCAACGGCTACGGCATGGAAGGCGCCACGGTGACGGCTGTTGCCACGGACCGCCGCTCCGCTCCGGCGGTGGAAGGCGAAACCGATGGCATTGGCCAGTTGCGATTCAACAACTTGGCCCCAGGCACGTGGCAGTTCACGGTCAAGTTCAAAGGCTTCCAGCGCGTCGATCAGCAGCTCACCCTGAGCAAGAACCAAGAGCCGGTGCAGAAGGACTTCCGGATCGTGCGGTTGCGCCGTCGCTAGGAAGCGGAGCGCGCCGGTCGCTAGAGCATCGCGCCCATCACGACCATCTCCATCTTCATCGCACCTTCGCTGAACACCTGCGCGTTCATGCGGGCGAGACGACGGCCACTGATCTTTTGGATGCTGCTGACGAAGTAGACGCGTCCCGGCGGCACAACTTGGCCCCGCACGCGCACGTCATCGATGCCAGCCAGACCAATCATCTGGTCGGTTGCCCAGGCGGCCTGCTGCTTGACCAAGAACGTCGCGATCTGCGCGCCGCCTTCGATCATCAGCACACCAGGCATCAGCGGCCGGCCAGGAATGTGGGCCTTGGCCCACCACGGGTCTTCGTCCCAATCCTTGTAGCCAACCGCGAGGTTGTTCTCGACGTCCAGATGGCAGATGCCATCGAGTAGTTGGAACGTGCCCGCTTGCGGCAGACACCGGCGCAGCACTTCGTCAGAGACGACGTCCTTGCTCAGATCGAGGGTGGCGAGATCGACAATCGGTTTGCCCATAGCGCCAAGCAAGTTACCTGACTGCCCTCGCCAAGTCCGACCAGAATCGGGGCATTTGGCACGGACACGGCGACAACCAGCAAATCCAAGCGCACCTGAGAACCTGCCGAGCACCCGCTAGACCCGTGGCAACGAAGCGAGGAACCACCACAGTCCACAAGTCGGGCCATGATTGCCGCTCGTCCGGGGTAGGCTTGGCATAGTGCGCGATCTGACTGCGATGCCTCGATGGTTCTGGCTGCTACCGCTGATAGCGATGGCCGCTTGGTGGCCCATCGACGCCTATTGGGCGAGCGACGACTTTATCGCCGTCGCCTACTCGCAGCACTTCGGCGACGCCGCATCGGACCTGGTTGGTCCGCAATATGGCGCAACCGACATTTGGGCGTTCTACCGGCCCCTGATCACGCTGAGCTTCTGGTTCGACCAAACGGTCGCCGGTGCATTCCCGCCGTTCGGGCACTGCAGCAATGTAGTGGCGCACGCTATCAGCACGCTGCTGGTGGCGTTGTTGTGGCGGCGCTTCCTTGGCAACGGCGCAGCGTTTGGCGCCGCACTCTTGTGGACGATGATGCCCGGCCACATCGGATCCATCGCATGGGGCGTCGGCCGAGTCGATAGCCACACGACCGTCTGGTGCTTGATGGCATTGTGGCTGTGCCTGCGGGCGAACGAACAGCGGGCAGGCGGTGGCCACGCCGCGCGCGCACCGATGCTGGTTGCCACCGGGCTCGCGTTGATGAGCAAAGAACTGGCGTTCGTCGTGCCGCCGCTGTGCAGCTGGCTGACGCTGATGCAGCTATCTCGCGGCGAAGGCGCCAGCAGTCCGCTGCGCCAACGGGTGCGCGCGACCTGGCAGGCAACCTGGCCTGTTTGGCTGCTGTTCGCGCTCTATCTACCGTTCCGGATGTTGGTGCTTGGCAAGTTTGGCGGCTACGACGTCGGCGCTCTGCCGCCCGACTATGGCTTTGGCGACGTCCTCAGCGACATCGCTAACAAGGTCGAAGGCCTGGGCCGCATCGTGCTCGACGAGTTGCTACCGTTGCGCTGGATAGGCTCCTCAAACAGCATCTCCCCCGTCATCGACTCGCAGGTGCCAGCCTGGCTGTTCCTGTTCGGCGCCGGAGTTCCAGTGGCGGCGGCGCTGCTCTACAGCGTGGTGCGGCGGCCGCGCATGGCCGTCATGGCGTTGCTCGCGTTCGTCGTCGCGATGGCGCCAATGGTGACGTTCTGGACGGCCGACAGCCCACACAACCTGCGCTACTACTACCTGCCGACGATCGCACTCGTTGGCTTGCTGGCGAGTGCCGGGCGGTGGTTTGTGCTGGTCATCGTGCTGGCGTGGCTCAGCCCGTTCGTGGCGGTGCGGGCGGTGCAACTGCAAGCCGACCAACAGTCCTCAGCGATGCACCAGGCGATGCTACAGCAAGCAGAGACCGCGCCCGCTGGCCCCATGTTCGTGGCCGGCTTGCCGCACATGAACAAGGCGAAGACATCGATCCAGCTGCACTTCGGCGTCGACCGCATGTTGCAGCCGCCATTCGCCGCAACCGGAGTGCCGCTGTTCGCCTTGCGACCGCTGTCGACCGCACCGCGAACCTTCCAGCTCGGACCACCGGGCATAGCGCCGTTCGCGTTGCCCGAAGGATCGACTTGGTGGTTCGATGACCTGGACCTGCTGGTGCCAGCTGCCGCACCTCCGGAACTGCCCGAACTAGTCATGACCGGTGACGAAGATGGCGTCGTCGACTTCGGCTTTGAACAGTTGACCGCGCTGAAGGAGCACTACGAAGAGATCAAGGCGACCGGGCGCGATACGTTTGGCCTGAACTTTCCCGCCGTGAAAGGACCGTTCTTTCGGGTGACGGTGTTCACTGCGAACGGCTACCTGTGCTGCATCTGCCAGAACCACTCGAAGCCCAAGGAACGCCACGGGCGCTTGGATGGACTGCGAATGCTGGCCAGAAACCACGATCGCGACTTCGATATCGCCCGCATCGCGCTGGGCGACCTGTTCCTCGGAGACGCGTTGCCAGTGCCGACCACGATCGATCTAGTGCCGGAGTTTCCAACACTGATCGAAGCGGGCACGTTCGATATTCGGACACGTTCCTTCACGCCGAGCCACCGCGCCCGCCGGCTGGTGCGATTTCGGTTCGACCGTAGTTACCCCGAATGGGTGCGGACCGTTCAAGGCCGATAAGACCGCCAGTCATCGTAAGTCGCGGTAAGTCGCGGCAAGTCAGCAGCCAGTTCCTGCCGAAAAAGTGACCCTACGGCACTAACGTGTCTCGCCCAAACTATGGGGTCTCCCACCACCAACATGACGCCCGACGTCGCCGCCGAGAACTGGCTGCTGCGCCACCGCGCTTGGTGGTTGTTTGGCCTAGTGGTGATAGCGACCCTACTGCGCCTGCCGCTGCTCGATCGACCAATCTGGTTTGACGAAGCGTGCATGTCGAGTCAGCGCATCGGCACGACCTCGCAATTGCTCGCGACGCTCTACACCGACATCCACCCGCCGCTGTTCGTCGCGTTCATGCACCTGTGGAACCTGCTGTTCGGCGACAGCGAGGTCACCATGCGCTTGCCGGCTTTGATCAGCGGCGTGCTGTGCATCCCCCTGACGTATTGGGTCGGCTACCGACTGATCGGCCGAAGTGCCGCGCTGCTGGCGGCCCTGCTGCTGGGGCTGTCACCGGTGCACATCTGGTATTGCACTGAGGCGCGGCTGTATGCGCCGATGATTGTCACGACGCTGTTCGCGTTCGGTTGCGTCGACCGCCTGACCGACGAACACGGCGGCCCGCGCAAACTGCTGTTCTGGTCGCACCTGGGCAACGTCGCGGTGATGCTCACCCTGCACTACTACCTCGCGGTGGTCGTTGTGGCGCTTGCTGGCCTCGCTCCGATCATGATGCGCGGCATCCGTGACCGCGCACGCAGCATCGTATTGTGGCACGGCATTGGCATCCTGGCCCTGGGCGGTTTCGTCATGGCCAAGCTGCAGCTTGGTGAGTTCGAAACCAGCCAGGGATACCTGAGATCCTTGGACCTGAACGAACTGTTCCGGTTCCTGTTCGAATGGTGCTGGACCGGCAATACCTTGCAGGCGGCAGACTCAAGCTTGCTGCGCGGCCTCGGCATTGGCTTCGTCTGGGTTGGCGTCGGGCTCGCGGTGCTCGGCCTATTCCAGATCCTCCGCAACGTTCGCAAGATGCCGCGCGGCCTGCTGATTCCGGTCGGCGTGTTGCTGCTGCCGTGCTTCATGTTCGCGTGCGTGTTGCTTGGCTACAACAACACCTACCTCGAACGCTCGCTGATTCCGGCGCTGCCGTTCGTGTTCTTGCTGGCAGCATCCGGACTGCAGCAGTTCCCGGGCAAGTCGCAACTGGTCGCGACGATCGCCGTCATCGCACTTGCGGCCGCGGCCACAATCACACTCTACGGATCGTTCGATTCGAACTGGACCGTCTACAAGCCACACCCGGACTGGCGCAGCGCGGCCAAATACCTAGGCAACGAAATCGACGCCGGAGCTGGCGGCACGCCGGTGTTCACATCGATGCCAAACCCGCGTTCGCTTTCGTATTACGATGAGCGCCTGCAAGACGCCAAGAACCTCGAGATCGAATTGTCGGCAACCGAGATCGGCGAGCAGGTGCGCAAGCGTCTCGGCGCAACGCTCGGCGACTTCGCCGAGTCCTCGTTCGCCGACTTCACCGCCTACAACCAGTCACTGCTGGCCGGCGCCGACCTGATCACGCGCCCCAGCAAGCACACGCCCGAAGAACTGGCGATGCCTGCCGGCCAGGACACGTGCTACCTGGTGCGCAATCATTGGCATCCGCACAAGTCGGTCGACGGCTCCATCGAAGCGCTGCTTGAGCACCCCCGAACCATCATCCTGCACACCGAACGATGCACCGGCGTGACGGTCTACAAGGTTCGCTTCAAGAAGTGACCGACACGTCCGACAGCCCAGAACCCAGCACACAGACCGCGCCCGAAATCTCGGTCGTGATCGCGTGCTACATGGAAGAAGGGCACCTCGAGGACTCGATCGAACAGTTGACCGCGACCCTCGAGGAGATCGGCAAGAGCTACGAGCTGATTTTCATCGAGGACAAGAGCACCGACAAGACCGCCGACGTCATCAAGCGCTTGGTCGACGGCCACCCGCACCGCCGCGCGGTCTACCACGATAAGAACGTCGGCCGCGGCGGCACGGTGACCGAGGGCTTCTTGCTGGCCAAGGGCCGCGTCGTTGGCTTCTTGGATATCGATCTCGAAGTGCACTGCCGGTTCCTGCCCTCCGTGCTCGATGCGATCGAAGCCGGCGCCGACGGCGCAACCGCCTACCGGCACTACGCCGTCGGTTGGCGGCCAACCGCGCTAATCCGCCACTTTCTCAGCAGTGGCTACCGGTGGCTGTTCGGCCGCATCTTCGACATGCCATTCCGCGACCCGGAGACCGGCTTTAAGTTCTTTGTGACCGAGAAGATCGTCGCCGTCGCCAAGCGCACCAAGGACGTCGGTTGGTTCTGGGACTCGGAGATCATGATCCTGTCGCATCAAGCTGGCTTGAAGCTGGTCGAGGTGCCGTGCCGCTTTGAACGCCGCGCCGACAAGGCCTCAACCGTGCGGGTCTGCCACGACGTCTGCGCCTACCTAGTCGCGATCTGGAAGTTCCGCAAGCGCCAGAAGGCCGAGCACAAGACCCAGCACTAGTGAGCGCGCGGGCGAACCGCCAGCCAACAGACTCCTAGCAGTGGTCGCGCCAATCCGACGGCGGGCCACCTTCGATCTCCGGCGTCAGGATCTCTTCGACGTCGAGCAACCGGCACTTGCAGCCAACGCCGAGCAACTTCGCCAACGATGGCGTGGTGCGCTCTTCGTCGCCCGAGATCCACTCCTTGACGTAGGTCCCGTGCTGGCACAACACATGTAGATCGAGCGCCCCATCTTCGCGCGGCTCCAGGCTCAAGACCTGCAGTTTGCGCTCGCGCTCAAGGTCGGCGCGGCGATGAGCGACGCGCTGCGGCGTGCGCTGGATGATGCCCCCGGCGAACGCGCGCACAGCTGCCAAGCGTTCTGGATCGGGAGCTTCGTCGAGCGCCACCTCCGCGCGATAGGTCTTGTCGAAGTGGGTTTCCTTCCAATAGACCACGCGCCGTCGCTCGACGCGTTCGAACGGCGCCAACTCGATCGCGCCTTCGGCACGTTCTTGGATCTCCAGGCGAATCGCCTCGAGATCGATGTCGGGATTGCGCGCGCCAACCACTTCGAACACGAACGGTCGGCCCTTGCCGAGCATCAACACGTCGATGTCTTCGCGGCCGGCACCATGGAACTTGCCGAGCTTGCCTTGCATCGCAGGCACCAACCGGCGCGAGATCAACTCTTGCACCGACTCCTTGGTCAGCTTGCCAAAGCCCTCACAGTGCTTGCAGCCAACGCGCCGACGGCGGTCGCCCTTGCACTTGGGGCAATAGAAGATCGTCTGCGGCAATCCGCGCTGCAGTTTGCGGTAGCGAGACTCCAAATAGAGCGTGCTCTTAGGGCGACTCGGGGCCGCTCCGTCCTTGACCGATTGGGACATGCGGCGAGAGCAGACCCGACAAGGCCCGTCTGAGCAAGGGACTAGTGGTGACCTGCAGGGGCGCCAGAGCGCTCTCGCTTGCGCAAAGCCGAGTTCTTGCGGTCGGTTCGGCGCTCGATGAAGCGGCCTAACAGCCCAAAGAACTCCTTCACGGCGATCGGCGTCTGCACGAACGAATGGATGTCGTATTTCGACTTCTCCTTCGCCATGTCCTTGACGTTGCGCGGGGCAGTCAGCACAAACAGCTCCGTAGTCGTATCGAACGACCTGAGGTGCTGCAGCAGCTTCATGGTGTCCTTCTCACGGGGATCCACCCCCAGGAACACGCAGTCAAACACCTTGCCGCGCGCCTCGCTGACGCCAGCGTGACCAGATCCCACGGTGACGTGGAATTCGTCAAACTGCTGCAATCCGACCTTAACCATGTCCCGGATCAACGGGTCCTTCTCAACAAGCAGCACTTCCATGCCTCGCGTATCGGCACATTCGAGGCAGGTCCGAAGTCGCGGTTCCAACCGAACCATGACAACGTGGCTTGACGGTGGCCATGCCAGACGGTGTCCTGACCGCTAGTGAACTACCTCGCAGGTGTCGACGAAGCTGGGCTCGGGCCAATCCTCGGGCCACTCGTAGTCGGCGGGGTCACCATGGCAGGCCCCGAAGGCACCGCTCCTTGGCGCTTGCTGCAGCGCCACGTCAGCAAGCTCAAATACGTCAAGGGCAAGGTTCGCGTCGCCGACAGCAAGAAGGTCAACCAAGGCAGCAACGGGCTGCTGCGGCTCGAAGAAACCGCGCTGGTATTCTGGACGGCGTTGCATGGCGAGCCGCCCGCCACCCTGGAAGAGTGGCTCGTCAAGCTCGGCCACGACCTCGAGCCATTGCAGCGCTGCCCGTGGTACGAAGACCTCTCCTTGCAATTGCCGCTGCGCGCCAACCGCGACTGGATCAGCCTGACGGGTGAGATGGTTGCACGCACGCTGCGCAGCGGCGAGTGCGAGTTGCTCGATATCGCCGTGCGCGCCGTCGACGTCGAAGAATGGAACGGGCTAATCCTCGAAACCGACAACAAGAGCAAGGCCCACTTCCACGCCTACGCCGAAGTGCTCGGGTTGCTGCTGCGCGGTTTGTTCCCACGCGTGCAAACAGACGACTCGTGCCATCTGGTTGCCGACCGTTGCGGCGGCCGCAGCCACTACCAGACCGACCTGCAGCGCCTGTGCCCCGACTCGAAGGTCAGCATGATCAAAGAGGTCAAGGGCATGTCGTCCTACAACCTGCAGCAACAGCATGGCGACGTGACCGTGACGTTTGCCGAACGCGCCGAAGACCGCGCATTCCCGACCGCGCTGGCCAGCTGTTGCGCCAAGTATCTGCGTCAGTTGATGGTCGAGTGCATCAACCGATGGTTCCAAGCGCGCATACCGGGCCTTAAGCCAACGGCCGGATACTACGTCGATGGCCACCGATTCTTGACCGACGTCGAAGCGCAGATCGAAGCACTCGCCCTGCCGCGACATCTTCTAGTGCGGGTGCGCTGAGTTTTCGCGCGCGAGCAACTACTTGCTACCAGCAAGCAGTGCCTTCGCCTGCTTGAGCAGCGGGTCGTCTGGCTTGACCGCCGCAGACAACAACTCGATGGCCTTGGCAGCAGCGACCTTCGCCTGCTCCGGCTGCTCGGCAGCGAACAACGCTTGCGCCCGCAACAACCAGGTCAAGCCAGGGAACGGCGGCGGCAACTGCTTGGCGGGATCGGGATCGCGAGCCAACAGATCGATCAGGTGCTTGCTGATCTCCAGAGCCCCTGGCCGATCGCTCGCGGCGATGCGCGCCTTGGTCAGGTTATGGCCCGCGTTGAAGGTTGCCGGGTGCACTTCGCCGCGGTCGTTGGAGACGCCAACAAACGCGCGGTTCATCAACACCGCCGCCTGCTGAACATCGCCACGATCTTTGACCGCAACCGCCAGTGCCTGCAGCACGTCCAGCGTGCGGTAATCGTCTTTGCCGAACGTGCGTTCGCAGCGCTCCAGCAGGTCCTTGGCCAACGATTCTAGCTCCACGCGCTTGCCCTGTTGGTAGAGCACCTTCAATAAGTGGTAGCCACAGCCGATCGTTAGTTGATCATCCGGGCCCACAAACTTCTCGAACCCGGCCATGCATTCACGGTGGCACTTGGCCGCCTTGTCGAGGTCCCCGAGGTCTCGCCACGCCTCGGCTAGATTGTCGACAATCTGCAGCGTCGACGCCTCCGGTTCCTTGCCGCGCCTGGCGCGCTTAACGGCTTCGGTCAGCAAGTCGCGAGCAGCTTCCGGATCGCCTAAGCCGAGCATCAGGTTGCCGAGATTGTGCATCGTCACCAAAGTCGGCGTCGCGTCGTTACCCAACAGACGCTCACGCGCCGCGAGGGTCTTGCGAAACAGCGCCTCGGCGTCGCGCAGTTTGCCAGCGTGGCGCATGATGTAGGCGCGGTTGTGCTGGATCGCCCAGAACAGCTCACTGTCTTCGCGCTCCACGTCGGGGAAGTCTGCGTGCAGGGATTCGATCAACGCCTCCGCATCTGCTTGCCGACCATTCTCGCGCAGGGCAACGACCAGGCTGGTGGCCAGCGACATGGCGCGACGCGATTTCGATCCGTCGGCCTGCCGCCACAGCTGAACGGCACGTTCCAGTTGCGGCACGGCGACGCCGGACATCGATAGGCCACGATAAGTTTCGCCGATCAACTCGCGCAGTTCGGCTTCCGTCTCGGCATCTTCAAAGGTCTCGCCGGCGATGCTGTTCGCCGCCTCGTCGAGAGCTTCGCGCACCGTGTAATTGGGGCCACGCGCAGCCATCAGCGAAGACTTATGCAGGAAGTCTCCAGCAAACTGCGCAACGCGGCGAGACACTCGCTGACGCCGAGCCAACTCGAGGTTCTGCTGCTGCAGCTGGTCCCTGCTAGCCGCCAACTCGATGTTCTTGTTGGTCAATTCTTCGCCGCGCGCCAGTAACTCCGTGTTTTGCTGCTGCAGCTTCACCTCGTTCTTGGCCAACGCCGAGTTCTTGTTGCTCAGCTCTTCGCCGCGACGATTGAGTTCGGAGTTCTGCGCCAGCACGACGACCAATGCGACCATCACGAGCAAGAAGATAACCGCCGAAGACGCGACCAAACCCGCACGCCGGCGGGCAAACATGCGCACCTGATAGAACGTGCTCGGCGCCCGCGCCCTGACCGGCCGCGCATCGAGGAAGGCGCGCAAGTCGTCGGCAAACTCCGCCATCGACGCGTATCGATCGTCGGCGTCTCGGCGCAACGCCTTTTGCACAACCACTTCGAGGTCGCGATCGATGCCGCGCACAATCGTCGACAACCGCGGCGCGTCCTGATTCTCAACGGTCTCGGCGACGATCAATGGCGTCGTTTCTCCGAACACGAACGGGCGGCGCCCAGCGATCAGTTCGAACACCACCACGCCGAGCGAGTAGATGTCGCTGCGCAAGTCCACAGCCCGACCGCGCAACTGCTCCGGGCTCATGTAGTGCAGCGTGCCAAGCACGACCCCGCCCTCGGTCCATTGCGCATCATTCGCCATGCTGCGCGCGATCCCGAAATCGATCACCTTGGCGCGACCGTTCTCGTCGACCAGAATGTTCTGCGGCTTGAGGTCGCGGTGCACCACGCCTTGCAAATGACCGTGGTGCACAGCATCACAGACTTGCAACAACAGCTCGAGCCGTTGCCGCTGGCCAAGATCCTTGGCCTGCGCGTAGCTAATCAAGTCGCGAGCGCCGGGCACGAGTTCCATCGCAAACCACGGCAACTCGATGTCCCCCACCTTGTGCACGCCCACTTCGTGAACCTGGGCAATCGCCGGATGACGCAGGTTGGCCAAGACTTCAGCCTCCCACTTAAATCGCCGCACTGCTTGCTCATTGGCGAGCCCGAGCGACAACACCTTCAAGGCAACTCGGCGCCGCGGCTCATCTTGTTCGGCCTCGTAAACCGTGCCCATGCCGCCGCTGCCAAGCACTGAACGCAACGCAAACGGACCGACGCGGCCTCGATTCCCCAAGGTTCCGGCGCCCGGGACCACGCCGCCAGTGGCGATCAAGTCGACGCCGCGATCGAGCAACAAGCCGAGTTCACTGCCGTCGGCATCACAGGCAAGCAACTCGTCGACATCACTTCGCACCATGCCAAGCGCGCCACATTCACGATCTAGAAACGCGGCGCGTTCAGCGTTCGGCAGGTCTAGTGCTGCTTCGAACAACTGCCGCACATGCTGAAAGTTGTCGGCGGAGCTCTCTTCAGCGCTCATCGTTACCCATGCCATCCGCGCCAAGTTCACGCACCAAGAACGCGCGCGCCGTGCGCCAACCGCGCTCGACCGATCGCAGCGACGTGCCAAGTGCTTCGGCCGTCGTCTGGTTATCGAGCCCGCCAAAGAACCGTAGTTCGACCAGTTCGGCTAACTGAGGGTCGAGGGCTTGCAGCCGCTGCAGAATCTCGTCGACGGCCAACAGACTGCCAGCATCATCACGAGCAACGACCAAGTCCGCATCGAGATCGACGCGTTGGCCGCCGTGCCGCTTTTGCGCGGATCGCGCCCGTGCGTGGTCGACGAGCACATGCCGCATGGCGCGTGCTGCCACCCGCAAAAAATGGCCGCGATCGTCGTAGCCAGAGCCAGGATCAATCAAGCGCAGATACGCCTCGTTGAGCAGCGCCGTCGGCTGCAACGTGTGGTTGTTGCGCTCCTGCCCCATCAACCTACCGGCCAGTCGATGCAATTCGTCGTAGACCAACGGGAACAGCTGCTCGGCCGCCTCCCGGTCGCCATCACTCACCTGTCGCAACAACCTTGTCGTCGCAGCGGGATCGGGTGCAGCGTCTGCCATGGGCTTGGTTTTACTACGATATCGGGGCGGCGCGGGGCTACGAACCACGCCAGTGCGAATCCGGGACAATCGTAACTGGGGTTCGACTATGTCCACGCCCACCCTGGCGAGCAAACGGCCAACCGTCCGCCAAGAACTTTGGCGCTGGCCAGGTTTCTTAGCTAGCGGCCCGCTTAACTAGCTGCCAGCGCCAGCGCCAAATCCCTCGTCGACAAGCAATTCGGGGCTGTTCGCCGCGGCCACCGCTAGTTCGTCGCACCGTTCATTCATCGGGTCGCCGCTGTGACCCTTGACCCAATGCCAACGGATCTCGTGGTCCGAGACCGCCTCGAGCATGCGCAGCCACAGGTCCTTGTTCTTGACAGGTTGCTTCGACGACGTCTTCCAACCGCGCTTCTGCCAGCCCTCGATCCAGCCCTTCGACATGGCGTGTACCACGTAGGTAGAATCGGACCACAAGTCGACGGTGCACGTCCGACTCAACGCTTC
>JBNMNW010000020.1:0-39027 GCA_051278165.1 Planctomycetota bacterium
CGAGCACTCGCAACCACGGATTCTTGGGCAGGATCGCCTTGACCGGCGCCCACAGCCCCTTGCGTAGCAAGTCACCGATCTTACCCATTGGAGCCACCATCCTGCTTCTCGGAGGTCCCGTGCAAGGCGCGTGACAAGTGCAGGCGCAGGTTGTCATCCTTCTCGCGCTTGTGAAGCACCTTCAAGGCCTTGGTTGCTGGCTTAGTGCCGAGCGCCGATAGCGCCGCGGCGATCTGGACGCGGCGATTGTTGAGCCGCCGGACAAAGCCAACGGAGACCTTCTCAAACCAGCCAGAACGTTCGTATGCTGCGACCATCGGCTCGACAGCCGGATCACCGATGATGACGAGCAGTTCGCGTAATCGATCATCCAGCAAGGTCGCCTCCGGACCGAAGCTGTCGGCGATATGGGCGGCCGCCGGCTCGCCACCGCGCACCAACACCCGCGCCAAACGTTTGCAAGCCGTCGCGTCCGAATCCGGGTCGGCGTACGCAGCCAGCACGTGTTCGATAACCTGTTCGCCCAATTCCTCAAGCACGCGCTGTGACGTCGCCGCCAAACGATCATCGCCAACCCCAAGGATCAACGCAGTCGTCAGCGCCCGCGTTGGACCACGTGCAAGCATGACCGCCACCAGCACCTCAGGATCGTCAGACTCGGGCACCGCAGCCAGCAATGCGTCATCACGATAGAACGTGTGCTCAAGCAACAGCGAATCCGCAACGAAATGGCCGCGCGGAATCGCCTGCAGGAAGCGCTGCAGCACTTCGGGATCGGCGTTGTTGAAGCGGTGCAGAATCTCCATCGGCGGGAAGCGCTCCAACACCGACTGGAAGGCCTCGACATCGCCAAGCCCGAGGAAGTAGTCGATCAGGATGCGTCGATGATCGGGCCGAGACGATGCGAACAGGCTCTGCATGTGCGGCAGCGCCGAGCGATCAAAGCGCTGCACAATGCGGCCAACAATGGCTTCCGGACCTGGACCGACCGACAACAATCGCTGCTGCCCAATCGCGTCGCTGGCGCGGAACAATGCTGGTGCAATCGTCGGTCCCATCGCGCGCAACACATCGATGGCGAAGTCACAAATGGCACCTGAGTTCTTCCATGCCACGCGCAAGACTTCTTCGACAGCGCGCTCTCCGAGCTGCAGCAACTCGTCGCGAGAACTTCGGTCGCCAGCGGCTAATGAACGCACCAGACGTTGCACATGCGCATCGTTCACATCAATGCGGTCCATCGCCTCCGTCGGAGATTCGATGGTCGCCACAAGGTTGGGCTCAACCAGGGTTGCCGGGTCAGCAGCAGAACAGCGCGGACACTGCGCCACCTCGCGCTCCAAGGGGCCGCCGCATGCGTGACAAGACCACCGCGTGCCCTCAAGCAAGCCCTCAAACGTCGCCATCGGCAACTGCTTGGCGGAAGACAAAACGCCATCACGGCGCTTCGACATGGCACCAGTCGAGTCACTCGCAACCACCAACGAACCGTCAGTCTTCGCAACAGACAACTGGCGCGCGGTTTGTTCGACGCCATGCTCCAATGCATCTAGGCGCGCCGTCAACAATGGCAGCCGCTGCATGCCAGCATCGAGGCCGGCCGCTTCTTTGGCTGACTGCAGGGCCGTGCGGCGATCTCCGTTGAGCCAACGCAACGTGCCAACCTCCGCCAGCGTGCGCGCCAGATCGACCCGCAACAGGTCTCGTTCTGGCCCATCGCGCAGCAACGTCAACAGCTTCTTGCCAGCGCGCGCGGCCGCTTCTTGATCTCCGTTCTGCAGCCGGGCGCGATACACGAAGGCCCATCCCGCCGCGTTCTGAGGCATGCGCTCGAGGGCGCGTTCGGCGACGTCGGCGGCTTCGATCGGCAGACCAGCACCAAGCAGACTTTGCGCGAGCATCAAGTCGTTGTCGCCACTCTCAACCGCGAACGCGCGTTGCAGGTAGAGGTGCTGTTGATGCGCTTGTTCGGCCTGACCAAGATCGCCAAGCACCTTGCCCAGCAACAGCCGCGCGTAGTGGTTCTCTGGATCCTGCTGTAATACGCGCGACAGCCGCTTCTCGGCACCCGCCAAGTTGCCCTGCATCGCCTGCTCGACCCCGAGCAAGTAGTCCAGCAAGGCCTCTCGGGCCCGCGCGTTCTTGACCAGTCCTGCGAGCCGCCACCACAAGAACAGCACCGTCACAACGATGACGATGGACAAGAAGATCTCGATGACGCCTGGCTCCGTACAGAAATCGTAGAGCCACTGCCAGAACGTCTGCACTGCGACCGCCTCGCCCTGAGCGTCCTTCTGCTCCTGGGCAGCGTTTGCGAACGGATCCAACACTAGAATCAACTTTCGGCCGATGCCTCGCGGGCCGCCCCACCCGTCGAACGGGCAACGGTTGATGAGCCGACAACAGCCGACGCGCTAGCACATACGCCCACCAACGACGGCCGCTCCAACGCCAACTCCAGCAGCTGGTCGAGCAAGCCTGAGAACGTGATGCCAGCAGCAGCGGCGGCCTGGGGGTAGAGGCTGGTGGTCGTCATTCCGGGGAGGGTGTTGGTCTCTAGCACGATCGGGCCCTGATCCGTCACGATCATGTCGGTGCGGGACAGCCCATCACAGACCAGCAATTCGTGACAACGCACGCCGAGCTGTTGCACCTGTTCGATCATGGCTGCAGACAGACCGCGCGGCGGCACGACCTCTTCGGTTGCACCCGGCCGGTACTTTGCATCATGGGTAAACCAGTCATCATCGAGCGGATAAATTCCAACCGGCGGCAGCGCGAGCGGAGATCTGCCCGTGTTACCAAGCACAGCAACCGTGATCTCTTCACCGACGATAGCTTGCTCCGCATACCAACGTCGGAATAGGCCACGATTTGCAGCTAAGAACTGCTCCATGTCGGCTTCGGTCTCAATACGCGCGATCCCAACGGTGCTGCCAGAAGCATCGACCTTGGCGAACGCCGGCGTCCCGATCGCTGCACGCATCGCGGCGAACTCGTGCGCGGCGTTGGCCTGCTCGAACGATCCGCACGGCTCATAGGCCGCCGGCATCGCGACGTTGCCGGCCTGGTAGACCTGGCGCGTGCGCAGCTTATCCATCGCAACCGCCGACGCCGCACAGCCACTGCCGACGAACGGCAACCCGTAGAGTTCGAGCATGCCCTGCACGGTGCCATCCTCGCCAAACGGACCGTGTAAGACCGGGAACACGACCTTCACCCCGGCCTCATCCAGCAGGTAGTCGAGGGCAGCACCTGGCCTCATCGGTGGCAGCATCGGATCACGTTCGGGACGGTTCGATGACGTTGCGTCCGGCGGCCTCCAGGTCTCGCCAGCAACCAACGGCCCGCGACTGACGCGCCACGTACCGTCGCGCAATAGCAGCACCGGCCAAACCCGCCAACGCTTGCGATCGAGATGCGCGAGCACCTGCACAGCAGACGCCAACGACACATCGTGTTCGGGCGAAGCTCCGCCAACTAGAACCGCTACATCCATGGTGATCACCCCTCCCGGTGATGGTTTGACCGAAACCAGCCACGCGGCAGAACCGCAGCATAGTGTGCAACCCGGCTTCGGCGCGACCGTAGAGACGGGCTAGTGGTGCGAAGCAGACAGATGGCATGAGATCCGTACGTCATCGGCGCCGCTCACAAGGTGGATTTCTGCAGGCCGATTCGTGGGTTGCGCCTGCTACGGCCCAACGTTGCCATCGGCGTTGCGGGCCGTGGGCACTTCAGCTGATGTCTGCATCACTGCACAACTGCCGAATGACCGTCCTGCACGCGAAGCTGCTGATCGTCTAACGAGGGACCGCCCACCACGAAACGCGTCAGAAGTCCACTCAGGACGACGGGGTCCACAGCGCGCCAGTCGCGGCAGCCGCCCCCCAAAGAATCGCATCCGATCCACCCATGCTGGGCATGAACTCCAGTTTTGCGCGGATTGGCTCACTGGTCATGTCGGCCACGTGGGCGACGATTCGCTCCCGCAGCGCTGGCCAACCGTCGAGCACACCGCCACCGAGCACGATCGCCGACGGATTGAGCAAGACGCAGCAATTGGACACAAGCGCGCAAACCGCTTCGGCCGCCTCCTCAAGAATCTGACGAGCCTTGCCGGCGTTCGAGTCGTCGTCAGCACCTTGCGACAACACCACGAGGTCGCCGACCGTCCACCGCCCAGATGGCGCTGGCCCGATCTCTTCGGCAGCCCGTTCGGTGATCGCGCGGCCGCCGCAGTAGGCCTCGTAGTGACCGAGGCGACCGCACGGACAGCGCCGGCCGCCGGGTCGATAGATCGTGTGGCCGACCTCGCCGGCCGCGTTGTTGCCGCCGCCGTATGGCTTGCCATCGACGATCAAGCCGATGCCGATGCCCGTGCCCATAAACAAGCACAGCAGCGGATCCTTGCCAGCCGCATGGCCACGCAAGTATTCGCCCCAGGCACTGGCGCGGCCGTCGTTGATCAGCGTGACCGGCAGACCAAACTCATCGAGCAACCACTGCGCCATCGGAAAGCCTTCCAGCGGCAGATTCGGAGCGTGGTTGACGCTGCTGCCGTCCACCGGAATGACACCCGCCGTGCCGAAGCCCAAGGCCGTCGGCGCCTCGAGCGGCTCGCCCGCAACCTCAAGATGCTCGCGCTCGGCTAGGATGTTACGAACCGCCTGCTGCATGCCAGTCACGAACTGGCTCTGCTCACGAACGGTGGCTACGAGCTGAACGCAGTGCACCCCAAAATCGGCGCTAACCAGCGCAAACCGACACTTCGTGCCGCCGATGTCACCAGCTAGAACCGTTCGCAATCCATACTCCGATAGAGCTTCCGTCAGCTCGGCGAGCAAGTTGGCCATGCTCTTGTTGGCGTGTTCGAGCACCGTGATGCGGCGCATCAACTACTCGAACACTGAAGCAAGGATCGTCCCCAGCGTCACCGGTTTGATCAACTGAAACGTCGCCACGCGAGGCGGGTTCGCACCTTAGGATCGCTCAATGGCAACCATTCTGCTGCCGGGCAAGGGCCAGCCGAGCAGCTGCCAGAGTGATGCGATTGGCCAAGTCCGAGCAATCGCTGCCCGTGCATCGACGGCGAAGACGGACCGACTCACCGGGCTTACGCCCAGCGGTGCAGGTCAGGTGGAGTCGCCGGCGCAGGCCGCCAGCGACTCAAACACCTCGCGAATCAGATCTTGCTGATGATCAGGCTGGTGTTGTGGCCACCGAACCCGAGCGAGTTACTGATCGCACAGTCGACCTTCATCTCACGCGCTTCGTTCGGCACGTAATCGAGGTCGCAGTCCGGATCGGGCGTCTCGTAGTTGATGGTCGGGTGCACAACGCTGTGGTTGATCGACATCGCGCAGGCGGCCAATTCCATGGCACCGGATGCGCCGAGCAAGTGGCCAACCATCGACTTGGTCGACGAAACCACGAGCTTGTCGGCATGATCGCCAAACACGCGACGAATGGCCGCGGTTTCGATCTTGTCGTTGAGGTAGGTGCTGGTGCCGTGCGCGTTGACGTATTGCACGTCCTCAGGGTTGAGCGAACTGTCCTTCAGAGCCATCTTCATGGCCCGGCTCGGACCATCGGCATCCAAGTTCGGTGCCGTGATGTGGTAGGCGTCGTCGGTCGAACCGTAGCCGCGCACTTCGCACAGGATGTTCGCGCCACGGGCCTTGGCATGCTCATACTCTTCGAGCACCAAAGCCGCAGCACCTTCGCCCATGACAAAGCCATCACGGTCCTTGTCGAACGGTCGCGAGGCACGCTTCGGATCGTCGTTGCGAGTCGACACGGCCTTGAGCGAACAGAAGCCCGCCAGACCAAGCTCGGACGTTGCCGCTTCCGATCCGCCGGTCAGCATGATGTCTGCGTCGCCATACTGGATGGTGCGCATGGCAATGCCGATCGCGTGACTGGCGCTGGCACAGGCCGACGACGTCACGTAGCAGGTGCCCATCAAGCCGAAGCGAATCGCCGCTTGGCCAGCCATGGCATTGGCCATGATCTTAGGAATGAAGAACGGGCTGACCCGGTCGGCACCGCGAGCGCGCTGCAGGATTTTGCTAGCTTCAATTTCCTGGATGCCACCGATGCCGGTGCCCGTGATGCAGCCAGCACGAGTGCGATCCTCGGTATCCATGTCCAAGCCAGACGACTTCATCGCCTCCGAAGCTGCCACGAGATAGTACATCGTGAACAGTTCGAGTCGCTTGGACTCATTCTTGGGGAAGTGATCCTCCGATTTCCAATCCCACACTTCGCAAGCGAACTTGGCGGTGTGTTTCTCGGTATCGAACTTGGTGATCAATCCAGCACCTGACTGACCTTCGAGCAACTTGCTCCAGGTAGTCGGCAAATCGAGGCCAAGGGACGAAAGCGCCCCCACCCCGGTAATCACGACGCGGCGTCTACTCATCGTTGTACCTCACGGCTAACCAGCGACAGCCAAGCGGTTCGTCAGCAAGAACACATGCGGAGAGCAAGTGTGCCAAGCAACGAACCAGCCGGGATTGTGCCAGTTGATTGTGCCAATTGATTGTGCCAGTTGATTCTGACAATTGACAGTTGTGCCAATCGACTGTGCCAGTCGACAGTTCTGCCATGAGACAGCCCTGTCAGTTGACACTTCAGCCAGGAAACCCTGGCGGGATAGCTCAGCATCTCGGCTCGCACAACCCAGACAGGGTTCGAAACCGGTAGGCCGAGCAGCTAACTCGGCGGGCTTGAGCTAGCTCAGCTTGCCGGTGATGTACTTGACGGCGTCGCCGACAGTCTGGATCTTCTCGGCGTCTTCGTCCGGGATGTTGATCTCGAACTCGTCTTCGAACTCCATGACCAGCTCGACGGTGTCGAGCGAGTCAGCACCAAGGTCGTTGATGAACGACGTCTCGGCGGAGATCTTGTCACGGGTGGTACCGAGTTGCTCACAAACGATGTTGTGGACGCGCTCTTCGATGTTTTCAGTCTTCGACACTTTCTTGCCTCTAAATTTGGATGTGCGGCAGCCACCACCAACGAGCTTCGAAGACACGGACCAATTAGACCGCTGCCGTCAATTGCTACTGGATGACCAGGAACTGTGGAACGATTGGGCCACGGAAACATCGTCCGAGACCACGAGAGGCGGAAGAGAGAGCCGCCGAAGTGAATCGAGCTGACAGCGTAGCGAATGACGCTGTCGGTAAAAGCCTAGTTTGCTCGCGCAATCGGAATGAGTTCACTCGCCGTGAATCACAGCCTCTGCGCGCCTGCCGAACAGGTTCGGACGTTTAGAACTGATTTAGTGGCATGGCGTTGCGACCGGCATCAGCCACAGTCCTTACGCCACCGCCGTGATGACAACGTGATGACAGCTCTCGGCCATCACCTCTATGCCATCTCTATGCCATCGTCATGCCGCCATCAACAGCCAGCGTTTGGCCGGTGATGTAGGCAGCAGCATCGCTGCACAAGAACGCAACCGCTTGCGCGACGTCCTTGCCTTGGCCAAAGCGTGACAGCGGAATCAGCTTGAGCATCTCCGTCTTCACATCGTCGGGCAGACTAGCGGTCATGTCGGTTTCAATGAAGCCGGGAGCAATCACGTTCGCGGTCACATTGCGACCAGCGAGCTCTTGCGCGAGCGACTTGGTCAAGCCGAGTAGGCCGGCCTTGCTGGCTGCGTAGTTCGCCTGGCCAGCATTGCCGGTCAAACCAACGACCGAACCGATGTTGATCATGCGCCCGCTACGTGCCTTCGCCATCGAGCGTGCAAACGCGCGACAGACCAAGAAGGCGCCGCGCAAGTTGGTGTTGATCACGTCGTCGAAGTCGTCGTTCGACATGCGCAGGATCAAGCCGTCACGCGTGATGCCGGCATTGTTGATCAAGAAGTCGAGCTTGCCGTTCTCGTCGAGCACGCCCTTGGCGAGCGCGTCAACCGAGTCGGCATCGCTGACGTCGCACACCAGCGCATGTGCATTAACATCGTTCTCAAGGGCAGCGATCGCTTCGAGCGTCTCATCACAGCCGCCCGCCTTCGTCGACGTGCAGAAGACTTCGGCACCTTGACGGGCGAGTTCGACGGCCACGGCCCGGCCAATGCCGCGCGACGCGCCGGTAACGAGAGCAACCTTGGAAGACAGATTCATATGGCTTGCGTGATCCAGACCGCCAGGGTTGCGGCCAACGATGCAGTGTGAGTTGGACAGGTTTGCGCGCCGGCGGGGCTGCCCGCGCCGCTGATGGAATGACCCGCGCAGCAGACGGAACTACCAGCGCAGCCGGCAGAGCGAGCGGCGCAGCAGGTTACCAGCGCAGCAGGGTGTGACCCCAAGACATGCCCGCGCCAAAGGCCGGCATGACCACCAGTTTACCCTTTACGAGGCGACCGGCGTCATAGGCTTCGCGCAAAGCAATCGCCACCGAAGCCGCCGAGGTGTTGCCGTATTTGTGGATGTTGCAGAACACCATATCCATTGGCAGACCAGCCTGATCCATCGCGGACTCGATGATGCGCTGGTTGACCTGGTGCGGAATGATCACGCCGATCTCGTCCTTGCCATACTTCTCGATGACATCACGAACCAAGCCCGCAAACACGCGCACTGCGAAGCGGAACACCTTCGTGCCCCCCATCTTCATGTAGTGCATACGCTGTTCGATCGTGTCAAGCGATGCGGGGTGGCGGCTGCCACCACCGGGCTGCGCCAACACATCTTCGGCGCCGCCTTCCATCGAGATCGATCCGCCGAGGTATTCGCCGCGCTTAGCAACGTCGAGCGTCGTAAAGATCGCCGCGCCGGCGCCATCGCCAAACAGCACACAGGTATTGCGATCTTCGTAGTCAAGGATGCGACTGAGGATCTCGGCGCCACAGACCAGGATCTTCGAGTACTGCCCACTCGCGATCATGTTGGACGCGACCTGCATCGCGAAGACGAAGCCACTGCAAGCAGCAGCGAGGTCAAAGCCGCCAGCATTCTTGGCGCCGATATCCAGGCCAACCCGACAAGCCGTCGCCGGGAACGGCTGGTCGCCGGTCACCGTCGCACAGATGACGAGTTCGATCTCCTCACCCTTCATACCCGCATCCTCGAGCGCCTGCTTGGCTGCCGCGGTAGCGAGTGTGCTGGTGTATTGATCCTTGGCCGCGATCCGCCGTTCCTTGATGCCCGTGCGCTGCACGATCCATTCGTCCGAGGTCTCGACGATTTTCTCGAGATCAGCGTTCGACAGAACCTTCTCTGGGACGTAGCGGCCCAGACCTGCGATTCCGACTCGACGCACTCCGATCAAGGGATCTGCCATTACGTATTCTCCTCGTTGGTAGCGCCCTTGGGTGGCATCGGAGGGTTTCCTCCGTCCGTGCCGCCCGAGAGATTGAATGCCTTAGCAGCTTGCACGATGTGCTCGTTGACCTTGCCCTCGCGGGCCCGGTGCGCGAAGCGCAGTGCGTTGGCGAACGCGGGCGCGCGCGAACGGCCGTGGCAGATCGTCACGTAGCCTTCGACGCCGAGCAACAAGGCGCCGCCATACTCACTGAAGTCGATGCGCGGCATGATGAACTTCTGCACCGCCTGCAGCTGCTCCTTGCTGACGCCGGCCTTCATCATCGCGCCAAACGTTGCGCGGACCAGATACTCGGCCACGCCTTCACTGACCTTCAGCAACACGTTGCCGCTGAAGCCATCGGTGACGACCACATGGCAATCGCCGGTGAACACGTCATCGCCTTCGATGTTGCCGCGGAAGTTGATCGGCAGGCTCTGCATCAGCGCGCGCGCATCGCGCACCACTGGGTTGCCCTTTAGCTCTTCGCTACCGATGTTGAGCAGGCCAACCACGGGCTTGTCCGTTTTGAATTGGCACTGGTAGTAAGCCGACCCCATCAACGCGTAGTGCGCCATGTGGTGTGCCTTCGGCATCGGGTTCGCACCGACGTCAAGCACCAGGAACGGCTGCTTCTCGCCCTCGATGATGCACGCGATCGCGGCACGGCGGATACCTTCGAGATAGCGCAGGCCGAGCGTCGCCGCGGCGACGACGGTGCCCGTCGATCCCGCGCTGACAAACCCGGAGGCCTTGCCCTCCTTCACGAGCTGGATGCCGACCGCGATGCTGTTGCGCGGCTTCTTGCGCATCGCATCCGTTGGGCTGTCATCTGAGGACAGCAGATCCGGTGCATCGACGATTTCGACCTCGCTTGGCAAACCCGCGGCAGCGCACGCATCGCGCAACTGCTGCTCAGGCCCGGTCAGCAAGACTTCGTCGGGCTTTAGGAAGCCGCTCTTCAGCGCCAGCGCGACTCCGGCAATAGCTTCGGTCGGGGCGTGATCACCACCGACTGCATCAAGAACGATTCTGCTCATGGCTGATTAAGGACCAACGCTTTGCGGCCTGGAAAACAGGTTAGCCGAACACGGCCGTGACTCGAGCCCAGCATGGGGTGGAAACGCCTCGCTGCAAAACCAGAACACGGATCCAATGAAGAATCGGTCCACAACAAGTGGCGCGACTGGGACTTTGGCGAGGATCTAGTCGATTGCGCGCCGACGGCGATCTCAGCATCGCAGGACATGTTTGTCCTACCCCTCTGCCAACGGCCAGCCAATGATCTCGAAGGATTTGCCATTGGCTGCCAACAACCACGCTGGTGGCTTTTGGCGTCAGCACCGTTGGAGAGACCAACAGTCGATCCGTCTATAATTGACCGATCGCCTAATGACGTCAAACCATGGTCAAGCCTGCGCAACGAACGTGATCTGCGCCGAACGAGCCGATTACCGGGCTAGCCAATTACCGAGCGAAGCCCAGTAACGAACGATTCCGTAACGAACGATTCAGTAACGAACGATTCCGTAACGAACGAGATCAAACTATCGAACACGCCCCCCCTACCGGACGAACCAAGGAGCAGGACGAACTAGACCACCTTCTCGAACCCGATTACCGAGCTCCCAGCAGCTAGTTTGACGACCAGCCCGGACAGCCCGAAGGATAGTTCGACTGCTAGTTCGACTGCTAGTTCGAAGGATTGTTCGCGACGAGGATCTGACGATTGCGGTAGTGACCGCATGCCTTACAGATCGTGTGCGGACGGATCATCGAGCCGCAGTGCGTGCAGCTGACGAGCTGCAACCGGGTAAGGACCTGGTGGATGCGCTTGCTACCGCGGGTTGCCCGGCTGATCTTTCTTTTGGGGACTGCCATTTGAGTATTCCCTCAGTGCTCTTTGGAACTCCTCACGAACCGCCGCGAGGGTCCCAGCACCGGAATGTGGGGCCAGACAGGTTACGGACGGCCGGCGTGAAGTCAACGGCCCGCTGGGGCTGATGTGCAAACATGCACGCAGCGGGCGCAAGTCCGTGGCCCGAGCGACCTGTTATGGGCGCAAACCCGCGGCCGCAAGGGCGGCTCCGGCAGCCGCCACGGCTTCGCCGATCTTATGCACGTCCTTGCCCTTGCCCTGCGCGGCGTCCGGACGACCACCACCGCCACCACCGAGCAGCCCCGCGAGCTGCTTGACTAGGTCACCGGCCTTGAGCTTGGCGGTCAGATCCTTGCTGATCGACACCACTACCAAGGCGGCGTCGGCACTCTTGCTGACCACAACCCCGGCGAACGGCTGGAACTTCTGCTGCGCCCGGTGCAGCAGCTCTTGGGCGTCCTTGGTCTGCAAACCGGGGCGCTCGTAGACAATCGTGGTCACACCATCGTGGGCTACGACTGCCTCAGCCAGCTTTGCCAGCTCCACGTCGAGGTCCGGCGCCAGGGCCTTCTCGAGCTGCTTACGGACCTTCTTGAGGTCGTCCGCGAGCTCTTGCACGCGTGCCGACACCTGCTCGCCCGGCACCTTGAGCTGGCCAGCAACCTTGGCGAGTTGCTCGCGTTCGGCGCGCGCCATGTGCAAAGCGACCCGACCCGTCACCGCTTCGATACGCCGGGTGCCCGCAGCCACCGCGGTCTCACTTACCAGGCGGAACACACCAATGTTGCCAGTGTTGCTGACGTGCGTGCCGCCGCACAGCTCCTTTGAGAACTCGCCGACCTGCAGCGTGCGGACCTCATTGCCGTATTTTTCTCCGAACAACGCGACGAACCCATTCTGGCGCGCCTCATCGAGCTTCTGCACGCAGGCATCGACGTCGGTGGCTTGCAGGATCTGCTCATTGACGAGCTCTTCGGCTTCGCGCAACTTGTCGACGGTGGGCTTCTCGGGCTGCGTGTAGTCAAACCGCAAACGCTCCGCGTTGACCTCCGAACCGGCCTGACTGACGTGGTTCCCGAGCACCTGCTTTAGGGCAGCATGCAGCAGGTGAGTCGCGGTGTGGTTGCGCTCGGTCGCGAGCCTAGCATCCTCTTCGACCTGCAGGCGCACGGTTTGGCCGCCCTCAAGGTGCCCGGATTCGACCACTGCTTGGTGCAGATGGAAACCGTCCAATGCCGTTGTGTTCTTGATGGTTGCCGCGCCAGTCGAGGACTGGAGACGGCCATGGTCACCAACCTGGCCACCGCCTTGGGCATAGAATGGGGAGCTGTCGGTCACGATCAGCACGCACTGACCAGCCTCGGCGCGAGCCAGCAAGATGTCGCCATCCCCCACCAACGAGCACAGCACGCTGTCACTCGAGAGGTCTTGGTAGCCAACGAACTTGGTCGGGGCGTGGCCAGCATCACGCAGCTTGACGGCAACGCTCGCCGTGAACACCGCCTCCGAAGTCGAAGCGTGGGCACGAGCGCGATCGCGCTGCTGTTCCATCGCCGTCAGGAAGCCGCCTTCATCGAGGCCGTAGCCGCGCTCTTCGATGACCTTCTGGGTGATGTCGATCGGGAAGCCGTAGGTGTCGTGCAACTGGAACGCGAACTCCCCGCTGCCAGCGATCACCGCGCCGCGCGAATTGCTGGACTGTGACTTTGCCAAGAACTCATCGAGGCGCGCCATGCCCTGCTTGTAGACCACCAGGAAGTTCTCTTCCTCGCCGCGAATCACGGCACGGCACTGCGCTGCGTTCTCGCGGACCTCGGGGAACTGCTTCCCCATCATCGCACCAACGACATCGACCATGTCGCACAGGAACGGCTTCTTCAGGCCCAACTCAAAGCCATCGCGAGCAGCTCGGCGCAGGATCTTGCGCACGACGTAGCCGCGGCCTTCGTTGCTCGGCAGAGCCCCATCCGCAATGCAGAACGTGATGGCGCGAATGTGGTCGGCAATGCGCCGCATGCGCACGTCCTTGTCCTTGTCGGCGCCATACTCGGTGCCGCACAGCTTAGCGACATGCTCGAGATAGGGACGGAACAGGTCGGTCTCGAAGTTGTTCTTGGCGCCCTGCAGCACGGCGACGATGCGCTCGAGCCCGAGGCCGACATCGATGTTCTTCTGCGGCAGCGGCTTCAACGACGTGTCGCTTTGGCGATCGAACTGCGTAAACACGCAGTTGCCGACTTCCAGGAAGCGCGGCTCAGGCAGATCTTCTAGCCCGTTGTCATCAGGCAGTGGCGCACTCGGATCATGGTCGAAATAGATCTCGGAGCACGGGCCACAGACGCCGTTCGGCCCCTTGCTAGGCGCTTCGGCCGGCCAAAAGTTCTCCTTCTCGCCAAATCGAAACACCCGCTCTGGAGCCAAACCGATGTGCTTGGTCCAGATATCAAAGGCCTCGTCATCGTCCTTGTAGACCGTCACAACCAACTGATCCTTGGGCATGCCGCAGACCTCGTGGAGGAAGGTCCAGACCCAGGTGATGCAGTCCTTCTTGAAGTAGTCGCCGAACGAGAAGTTGCCGAGCATCTCGAAGAACGTGTGGTGACGCGGGGTTACGCCAACGTTGTCGAGGTCGGGCACGCGCAGGCACTTCTGCGACGTCGTCACACGCTTCGTCGGCAAGGTACCCTTGCCGAGAAACATGTCCTTGAACTGGTTCATGCCCGCGCCGGTAAACAGCAGGGTCGGGTCATTCGCGGGCACCAGCAGGTCCGAGCTCATCACGGTGTGGCCTTGGCCAGTGAAGAACTCGAGGTACTTAGAGCGGATCTCGTCGGCAGTCAGCGGCTTCATGGTTCGTATTCCCCAATTCGGGGGCGCACGTTGTAGCCAATTGGTGCCCACGTAGCCAAGTGCTTGGCAAGATCAGGTGCGTCGCGATGCGCCAGGGCCAGCTGGCGAGCGCCAACTGCAGCGCCGATCGCAGTGCTCGCAGCAGTGCTCGCAGCAGTGTCGACAGCAGTGTCGACAGCAGTGTCGACAGCAGTGCTAGCAAGCGGGCGCCGACAACATGCCCGGCGCCCTCAATCGGCCGCGTTAGCGGCCGCCGAACTTGCGGCTGGGGATCTTGTTGTTGCCAACGGGGCCAGCCGACGCGGCGGCAGCCTTGCCGGACGAACCATTCTCCGGAAGCACCGACTTGCCGCCAGTAGTAGCGCCATTAACGTCCCCAGCACTGCCATTACCAGCCGCGGCCTTCGCAGCGGCTTCTGCAGCTTCCTTGCCATCCGCATCGGGCTGACGGCTTGGCAGCAGCTTATCGAGCAGCTTCTCCTCCATCTCCTTGGCCATCTCGGGGTGCTCCTTGAGGAACTCACGAGCGCGCTCGCGACCCTGGCCCAGACGGGTTTCGCCGTAGCTCATCCAAGTGCCCGAACGACGGACAATGCCATTTTCGACGCCCAGATCGAGCAGCTCGCCAAGGCGGTTGATGCCCTCGTTGAACAGGATGTCGAACTCACACTTGCGGAACGGCGGCGCCACCTTGTTTTTGACGACGGTCGCCTTGGTGCGAGCACCAATCGGCACATCACCGTTCTTGATCTGGCCAATACGGCGAATGTCGATGCGAATCGACGAGTAGAACTTGAGCGCACGGCCACCGGTGGTGGTCTCCGGGCTACCGAACATCACGCCGATCTTCTCGCGGATCTGGTTGATGAAGACCAACGTCGTGTTGCTCTTGGCGGTGACCGCGGTCAGCTTGCGCAGGGCCTGACTCATCAGGCGAGCCTGCAGGCCGACGAAGCTGTCACCCATCTCGCCTTCGATTTCGGCCTTGGGCACGAGGGCGGCCACCGAGTCGATGACAACCAGGTCGACGGCGCCAGACTTGGCCAACGTCTCACAGATGTCGAGCGCCTGCTCGCCGTTGTCCGGTTGCGAGATCAGCAACGAATCGATGTCGACGCCTAGACGGCGGGCATACGAAGGATCGAGCGCGTGCTCGGCATCGATGAAGGCACAGGTGCCGCCTGCACGCTGGGCATTGGCGACAACATGCAGTGTCAGCGTCGTCTTACCGGACGACTCCGGGCCGTAGACTTCGATGACGCGGCCACGCGGGAAACCAATGCCACCAGTGGCTAGGTCGAGACCGAGCGAACCGGTCGAGATGCCCTCAATCGGCACCACGTTACGGTCGCCCATGCGCATGATGGAGCCGTCGCCGTGGTTCTTGTGAATCGCTGCCAGGGCATCTCCGAGGGCTTCCGCCTTCAATGCCTCTTGCTTACTAACCTTGCCTGATACGGCCTTATCTGCCTTCGTTGTCATCGTAATCGCCCCTCCCACGGGATCGCTGTCGTTGCAAAGGGCACCCTCGGGTGCATGTCCGGCACTCTAGCAACGACCCGAACAAAGTCCAAACATAACTTTCGGGTCGAACGCAGATACCACGCTGTCTAAGGGCTCGGAAACCGCCCGCGGTGACAAGAATCTGCGGGCCGGAGCGACGCCGTTAGGAGTCGCGCTGCTCCTGCTGCATGGCCCGCAACTCCTTCAGCTTCTTGGTGTAGGCGCGGTTGATGGAACGGCGACGCAATTGGCCAAGAATGTGATTCGGGTTGTCGCTCGACACCACTGGCAGCTCATCAATCCAGATTGAGTCAAACGTCTCGAGCGCCCTGTGCAAGTCATCCTCGGGCTGCACGACCACCGGTGGGCTCGACATGATGTCGGCCGCGATGGCGATCGTGTAGATGCTCTCGTCAAAGGTGTACTCGCGGACATCGTGCGCCGACACAATGCCAACGAACTCGCCGTCATCGACGACCGGAAAGTAGTCCTGCCGGCTGTGCGCAATCTTGCGAACGATCTCACGCAACGGCATCGACGAGGTCACCGCATCCACCTCACTCGGCTCGAACACATCGGCGACCGTCATGTCTTCAAGCAGCGCTTCGACATACTCGCCGCGGTGCGCCGGCGACATGGCGCGGTTGAGCACCTGCTTCTGGTAGAGCACGTAGCGCCGCGACAGCAAGAACGTCAGGCCGCACACCCAAACCGCCGGCAGCAGCAGCTGGTACGAGCCGGTCATTTCGGTGACCATGACGATCGTCGAGATCGGCGTCTTCGCAGCTCCCGCAAAGAACCCGCACATGCCGACAATGCAGAGACTGGCCGGATTCTCGACCCAGCCCAACTGATGACAGAGCAGGCCCACGGCACCGCCAACACTGCCGCCGATCACCATGCTGGGACCAAACACGCCAGCGCTGCCACCCGAGCCAATCGTGAACGACGTCGCGAACACCTTGCCGACCGCAACGAGCAGCAACAGCCCGATGCCACTCCAACCGATCACGCTGCCATCGAGCGTGTCTTGTAAGATCCCGTAGCCGCTGCTGAGCACGGCCAGGGCCCGGTCGTCGCCCATCGCGAGCCACGCACCGAGTGCGACAGCGCCGGTAAGCCCGCCACCAACCGCGGCAACCACCGGGCGCGGCCACGTCAGGCGCGCGAAGAACCGTTCGCAAGCGTAGAAGAAGCGCGTGTAGAAGCCGATCGCCGGCAACAACGCCAGCGCGAGCAGCGTGTATGGCAACAGCTCGAAGACGTTGTGGAAGTCGAAGCCAGGGCCAAGTTCGAACAACACGCCAAACTCGCCGAGCCAACCACAAAACACGCAGTAGGCGACGGCCGACGACAAGAATGCCGGGATCACGACCTCGCTTTCGAGCTCGGCGTCGCGATACAGGATCTCGGCGGCGAACAACGCCCCGGCAAACGGCGCGTGAAAGATCGCGCCAACGCCACCCGCCATGCCTGCAGCCAGCAGCGTGCGGCAACCGCGGTCGCCGAGCCTGAGGGTCTGCCCGAGGAAGGAGCCAAAGCCTGCGCCGATCTGGGCAATCGGACCTTCGCGGCCACCACTGCCACCGAAACCGAGCGTCAGCGCGCTACAGACACCTTTGAGGATCGGGACGCGGCCGCGCATGCGACCACCACCGCGGTGATAGGTCTCGATCGCGGCATCGGTGCCGTGGCCCTTCGCTTCCGGGGCAAAGCGCTCGGACAGTAGCGAGCTGAGCGCGCAGCCAATGGCTGGCAGCAGCAGCAACCACCACCAGACGATGGCGTGATCGGACTCACTCCTGGCGACCAGGTGCACTTCGCCTTTAGGGCCCGTCGGGGAGTAGCCGCCAATGCCAACCAGCACGAAGTCCCCCACATACGCCGCACTGTATTCGAACAACAGCGCGCCCAGACCGGCGACTGCGCCAACGACGATCGCTAGCAGATAGATTGTCGGTCGGCTACGTCGGTTCCACATGTTCGGCGCCACCACCTTTCCGAACCGGTGACAGCAACGCAAGGAGCCTTTGCAGCTTCCTACTCGATGGGGAACTCGAAGGCGCTGCTACCGAGCAATCTGGCCGGGTTGGCGGGCTCGAGCGCGGGTTAGTGGCGATTGTAAGAACTGCCGCGAAGCACTAACAGCAACGGCATGATGATCAGCCTCAACGAGCAACCGAGCGGATCGGCCAGACTTGCTCGATGACGAGAACGCATCGGTGGCAGTGACGGTTGTGGCGAATGCTAGCGGGCGTGCGATAGTGAGCACATGAACCCGAGGGCCCCCTCCGACGCAATAGGTGCCGATCAAACGAGGCGTGACAGAATCCATCGCCGCCCTTGGGGGTTGCTGGGCGGCGTCTTGATTTGCGTTGCGGCTTGCGGTGGCCCAGAGGCACCGCAGATTCCGGCCGGCATCGAGCAACAGGAACTGCACGCAGCCACCGGACATCCCGCTGGCCAGCCTCAGTTCCGACGCGTGCCGGTATCCGAATCGGGCCTGTCATTCGTCAACCGGCTGCGACGCGAGAATCGCTACACCTACCTAACCAACGGCGCGGGACTTGCCGTTGGCGACTACGACGGCGACGGCCTGCTCGACGCCTACATGGTATCGCAGGATGGCCCCAACCAACTGTTCCGCCAGGTCGCGCCACTGCGCTTCGAAGACGTGACGGCCACAGCCGGCAACGTCGACGGCGGCGCCGCGTGGGGCTCGGGCGCGACCTTCGCCGATGTTGACGGCGATGGCGATCTCGACCTCTACGTCTGCAACATCGAGTCGAAGAACCTGCTCTACGAGAACCAGGGCAACGGCACGTTCGTCGAGAACGGCAAGAAGTTAGGACTCGATCTGGTCGCGGCATCGACGATGGCGGCGTTCGCTGATTATGACCGCGACGGCACACTCGACCTCTACCTGCTGACGAACCGCGCGCTGCATGCAGGCTGGACCGATACGCCCGAAGTGCTGCACGGCTTCCGGCCGCCGAGCGACATCGCGACGCAGCCTGTCGACTTGGTGCCGACACAACGTCAATGGCAACAGCTGCGCGAGCTCGCGGCGCGCGGCAAGCTGACCAACGGCGCCTTGCCGAAGGACCTGGCAGAGCACTTCTTCGCCTTCCGCGGCCACATTTACACCGCCGGCCAACCCGACCGACTGTTGCGCAACGTGGCCGGCAAGTTCGTCGACGTCACGACTAGCGCCGGCATTGCCGACCGAGGCATGGGCTTGTCGGCGACCTGGTGCGACTACGATGACGACGGCTATCCCGACCTCTACGTTGCCAACGACCTCGAGACGCCGGACGTGCTCTATCACAATGAGCGCAACGGCACGTTCCGCGACGTGACCAAGGACGCCGTGCCACACACCGCCTACTACGGCATGGGCTCGGATGCGGCCGACGTCGATGGCGATGGCTACTTCGACTTCTTGGTCGCCGACATGAGCATGACGACCCACAAGAAGGCCAAGGTCTTGATGGGCGACATGCAGGAGGAGCGACCGGTGCTAATGCATTCCGAACCGCCGCAGGTCATGCGCAATGCGCTGCTGCTCAACAACGGCATGGGCAAGTTCCAGGAAGCGGCGAAGCTGGCTGGGGTCGCGAGCACCGATTGGACTTGGTCGGTGTTGTTTGGCGATCTCGACCACGACACCCGCGTCGACCTGTTTGCCACCAACGGCATTGCTCGCTTCGACACCGACCCGGACCTCAAGCTGCGCGTCGCCGAGTTGTGGCGCAAGGGTCGTCAGCAAGCGGCCATCGCGCTGATCCAAAACGTCGCGGCGGCGCCGGAGAAGAACGTCGCGTTGCGCAACACCAAGGATCTGGTATTCGAAAACGTTGGCAAGGATTGGGGGCTCGATCTCGAAGCGGTGTCGCACGGCGCCGCGCTCGCCGACTTCGATGGCGATGGCGACCTCGATGTGCTGGTGCATAACTTTGAGTCCCCGGCCGCTCTCTACGAGAACCAAACCACCGCAGGCAACTCGATCATTGTGCGGCTCAAGGGCCAACGCAGCGAACGCTTCGGGGTCGGCACGCGAGTCGTTGCGCAGTTGCCAAGTGGCCAGCGCATCGTGCGCGAACTGGTGCTGTCACGCGGCTACCTATCGGGCCAGGCGCCGGAACTACACTTTGGCTTGGGCGACGCCGCGACGGTGCACCTGTCCGTGTATTGGCCGTCGGGTCACGTGCAGCAGTTCGAGAACCTCGAAACCCATGCACGCTACGTCATCACCGAGAGCAACCAGGAACCGCCGAATCTCGGGATGGCAATGGCCGCCAGCACGCAGCCAACGCTGTTCGTGCCCTGCAAAGCCCCCGCCTTCGTGCATCGCGAGAACGACTTTGATGAATACGCGGCGCAACCGTTGCTACCAGCACTCGTCAGCAGGCTTGGTCCAGCACTGGCAACAGCAGGCGACTACAGCTTTGTCGGCGGCGCCACGAACCAACCCGGCCAACTGTATCGGCGGCAAGACGACGGCTGGCGACCGGTCGCCGGACCATGGAGCCAAGACGCGGCCTGCGAAGACCTTGGCGCATGCTTGTTTGATGCCGACGGCGATGGCGACTTAGACCTATTCGTTACGAGCGGCGGCAGCGAAGTCGCGGCTGGTGACGCCAACCTTCGCGACCGATTCTACCGTAATGCGGAAGGATCTTTCACGCGCGATGACGCAGTGTTCCCGGACGTTAGAGAGTCCTCGGGCTGCAGCGTGACTGCCGACTTCGACGGCGATGGTGACCTTGACGTCTTCGTCGCCGGCAGGCTCGTGCCGGGCGCCTACCCAGACGCCCCCGGCAGTCATCTCTATCGCAACGACGGCGGCACGTTCACCGACGTCACGAGCGACATTGCTGTGCCGCTGCTAACCGCGGGCATGGTGACCGATGCGCTGTTCACCGATGCCGATGGAGACGGCAAGCTCGACCTGCTGATCACGGCGCACTGGCAACCGATTCGCTTGCTGCATAACGATGGCGAACGCTTCACCGATGTGACCAAGGCAGCCGGACTAGACGAGGCCACCGGCTGGTGGAACTGCCTAACCGAATGGGATATCGACGGCGATGGCGACCTCGACTACGTCGCTGGCAACCAAGGCTGGAACACCAAATACAACGCGTCTCCCGACCAACCAGCGCGCCTTTACTTCGGTGACTTTGACGAAGACGGCCGCCGCGACCTAGTCGAAGCGAAGTATGAAGGCGATCGTTTGCTGCCAGTGCGCGGCCGCAGCTGCAGCAGCGGCGCGATGCCAAGTATCGGCACGCGCTTCCCAACCTACGAACAGTTCGCCGGCAGCCTGCTCAAGGACATCTACACCGAAGAGAAGCTGAGCACCTGCGGCGAATTGGCGGCTACGCAGTTAGCCAGCTGCTTACTGCGCAACGATGGCAAGGGGCACTTCACGATCGAGCCGTTGCCGCACCGCGCCCAGATCTCGCCGATCAACGCCATGGTGTTACAGAACGAGCTTTTGATCTGCGCCCAGAACAACTTCTCTCCCGAACCAGAGACGGGCAGGCACGACGGTGGCACGGGCCTCGTGCTGCAGTTGACTGAAGGCAAGTTGACCGTTCTGCACCCCCATACGCACGGGATCAACCAATTCGGCGACATGCGTTCTTTGGTCGTGACAGCCGACGGCACGCTGCTGTTCGCGCCAAACAACGCCGCCGTGCGCGCCTACCGCCACCGGTAGGAACCGTCACTGACATCTGCGGGGCATGGTTGCTAAGCTGGGCAGCACCACACCTTGAATATGCACGCAGTATTTCGACGTCGCGGACTCCTCGCCACCATCGTCACGGTCATCGCCTTCACGACGAGTCTTGCCCAGCAGCAAGATCCGCAGCAGCAAGATCCAGAGCCGCAAGACCCGCAGCCGCCTGCCGCGATCGACTATCAGAAAGAGATCGAACCGCTGTTCGCGAAGTATTGCTTTCGTTGCCACGGCGACAAGAAGCAGAAGGGCGACGTGCAGCTCAACATCCTCGATCCAAGGATGACGGCGCGCGCCGATGCCGAAGGCTGGCACTCGGCGCTCGACATGATCAACGGCGCCGAGATGCCGCCCGATGATGAAGCCCAGATGAGCGACCAAGAACGGCGCCTAATGGTGCGCTGGATGCAGGAGTCGCTGAAAGTTGCAGCCGAGCGCCAGAAGGGCGAGCGCCGCGTGGTCATGCGCCGCCTGACGCGCAACCAATACACGCACAGCTTGCAGGACCTGCTGGGCGTCAAGATCAATTTTGCGCAGACCCTGCCCGATGACGGCAAGGCCAAGAACGGCTTCAGCAACAACGGCGAAGTGCTGCAGGCATCGTCGCTGCACCTCGATAACTACCAAGCCATCGCGCGCCACGGCCTCGACCAGGCGATCGCTGGGGTCAAGCCAACGGTCACCCACTACCGGATCACGTTCGGCAAAGACATTGGTCTAGGCAAGGTCGCCGGCAAGACCGGGGGCTACCAATCGGTGGCGCTGAGCCCCAACGACTTCACCGTCGAGATCCTCGAAAACGGTCGCGTCATCAGCGGCGGCAGCGACGCCCAGCAGAAAGAACGCGACCTGATCCAACGCAAAATCAGCATCGGCCTGCGCGGCTCAAGCCAAGATCGTTTCCGCAGCGTCAACGAAGGCATGATCCTGCTGTCGGCGTTGCCGCAAAAGGAAGTCGTGCCCGCCTCATGGCAAGGTCCGTCGCCAAACCTAAAGCTCGAGATGCAGCGCGTCTGGCCCGAGCAGGGCGACTTCGTCATGCGCGTCAAAGCGTCGCGCGGCTACGTGCCGCCGCTGCGCAAGCAAATCCTGGTGCGCCTCGACGATCCAGTCGCGTTTGCGACGCTGTCTGATGACGACCACCTGTCGGCCAAGCCTTCTGCTGCCGGCATGTCGATCTTCATCCCGTCGAACCAGAGCGACCAGCACAATAACCTGCGCAAGGATGGCAACTCGCTGGTGCCGGTCGACGGCCCCAAGGACTGCAAGGCACGGTTACGCTTCCAACTGCCGAGCGACGGATTCTATCAGATCGACCTCGTGCATCGCCCGATCAACAAGCAAGCGATGCCGTCGGTGCGCCTGAAGTGCGCCGGCCACAAGATCGACGAACGACCGGAGATGACTGCGGAGCAAATGAAGCGACCGCGCGTCATCACGCCGCTTGGCGTGGTCGGCATGCGCAAGGGCAACCAGTCGCTCGAATTGGGCGGCCCGTTCTTCATGGGCTTTACCGATGTGGTGATCACGCCGCTGCCGGCTGACCACCCGCTGGTGCAGCGCTTGTCGAGCCGCGATGAGCAGCAGAACGAAGCCGTCAAGCAGCTTAACCCGGCGATCCGCGCCCTGATCGGCACGCGCACCGATGACGGCATGGACTACACGACGTTCGGCGACTCACAGGAAGTGCGCGCTGAACTCGGTCACGCCGAGACCTACGAGTTCTTCGGCCGCCTAGAGAACCTGCCAATCCCAGCGCCCGAGTCCGGCGACAACGAGATCCTTTCTGGCTTCTTGCTACTCGGCGTTTGGAACGACCACCTGGTCAAGTCCGCCAAGGAAACCGGACCACCGCTGATGGTCGAGACGATCGAATTCGAAGCACCGTTCTTGCCGCAGTGGCCGCCGCAATCGCACACCGACATCTTCATCGAAGCCGACACGCGATCCGACGACACGGCCTACACCCGCACCGTGCTCGACCGCTTCGTATCGCGCGCCTTCCGCCGTCCGGCACGAGCCGATGAAGTCGAGCGCTACGTCAAGTTCTGGCAGTCCATTCGCAAGGACTACGAGACCTACGAAGATTCGATCAAGGAAGTGTTGGTCGCGATCCTGTGCTCACCAGAGTTCTTGTTCTTGTGCGAACCCATCGACGAACTCAACGACGACCAGGCACTGCCCTCGTGGATGCTTGCCAACCGCCTGAGCTACTTCCTGTGGAACTCACCACCGGATGCAGCGCTGCGCGAATTGGCCGAATGCGATGAGCTTCAGAAGGACCTACTAACGCAAGTCGACCGCATGCTCGGCGACCAGCGCAGCTCCCGCTTCCTGCGTCAGTTCGCCTACGAGTGGCTGCGCATGGACCGTCACGACGGCATGACGATCAACGTCAACAAGCATCCAGACTACACGCGCTTCGTGAAGCGTGACATGGCCGAAGAGACCTACACGTTCCTTGAGCACGTCTTCCGCGAAGACATGCCGCTCGTGACGCTGCTGCAGGCCAACTTCGCGATGCTGAATCAGAACCTCGCCGAGTTCTATGGCATCGAAGGCGTTACCGGCCAGCAGTTCCGAGCCGTGCCCATTCCTGAGGACAAGCCGGAGCGCCGCGCTGGCCTGCTGTCACACGGCGCCTTCCACGTCGGCCATTCGGACGGCACGGAGCCCCACCCAATCAAGCGCGCAGTCTGGCTGAAGGCACGCCTGCTTGGCGACGAACCGCCGCCACCGCCGCCAAACGTTCCGGACCTCGACCCCGAGACCCCCGGCTTCGACAAGATGACGCTGAAGCAGCAGATCGAGTCGCACCGCGACAAGGCCTCGTGTCGCGACTGCCATGCCGGCATCGACCCATATGGCTTCGTGTTCGAACGCATGAACGCCGTCGGCCGCTTCGAAGCAAAACGTAAGGGCGTCGTCGTCGACGCAACGTCGACGATGCCCGATGGCACGGCTGTCGACGGCTTGCCTGGCCTCCAGAAATGGCTCATCAACACGCAGCAGAGCACGTTCGCGCGCTCGCTCATCGAGCACATGTTTGCCTACGCACTCGGCCGTGAACTGTACTTTGCCGACGATGAAGAGATCGAGCAGATCCTCAAGAAGGTCGAGGCTGACGGCTTCCGCGCCCGCTCCGTGCTGCGCCACATCGTGACGTCACCGTCGTTCCTATCGAAGTAGCAGCGCCGCGACCTCGGTGCGAGTGAGCCATGCGACCGCGCAATGTGGCAACCAAAAGCGACGGCGCCATGCCTCCCCCAACATTCGCGGGTTTCCCGGAGCCCCACAATTGCCTAGTATAGGCGCCTCGCAAGCCGCCCCCAACCGACCGCAGCGCTGAGCATGCAGAAGACCTGGCAACTCAACCGTCGTTCCTTCCTGCGCGGCACCGGTGTCGCCGTCGCGCTTCCGATGCTCGAAGCGATGCAGCCGCTGCTGGCCGCCGGTTCGCCTACGGGAGCCCCACCAGAAGCCATCCGACGGATGTGCTACGTCTACTTTCCGAACGGCGCGTCGATGCCCAAGGAGCACGACAAGAAGTGGGGCAAGTGGCGTTGGTTGCCGCACACACCGGGCAAGGACTACGAACTCACTGAGGTGCTCAAGTGCCTCGCGCCATTCCGCGACAAGATGACGCTGCTTGGCGGCCTAAGCCACCCACTGTCGCGCAACCTGCTCGGCCACCTCGCCGGCGACACCTGGTTGACTGCCGGCGACATGCGCGGCGATGTCTACAAGAACCGCATCTCGGTCGACCAAGTCGCCGCGCTGCAACTGAAGAAGCACACTCGCTACCCATCACTCGCGCTGTCGACCGATGGCGGCGTTGGCTACAAATCGCGCACGTCGACGTTGTCGTTTGACCACGCGGCGCGGCCGATTCCTTCCGAGCATCGCCAACGCCTGATCTTCGAGCGCTACTTCACTCCCGGCGGCGGCGACACCACTGCCGAACGCAAGAAGAGCCTCGCCGCAGGCAAGAAGATCGTCGATCTGATCCTCGAAGACTCGAAGCGCCTACAAGGTCGCCTCGGCAAATCAGACCAGGACAAGCTAAGCCAGTACATGCAGTCGCTCGACTCGGTCGAAGAACAACTGCGCCGCAACGAAGACTGGCTCGATCGCCCGCTACCGAAGTTCGACGCCAGCAAGCTCGATCTCGACATCGCGGCCAACGTCGACCCGGCGGCCTACCTGCGTTCGATGTACGACTTGATCGTACTGGCGCTGCAACTCGACCTGACCCGCGTGGTCACCTACATGACCGGCCGTGAAGATGGCATGGGCTTCGCCGATTCGTTCCCCAACCGGGCGCTCGGCATCAAGCGCAGCCACCACACCATCAGCCACGATGCGCACGACGGCCATTGGGAACAGTGGGGTCGCTACGACCGCTGGCATGCCGAGCAGTTCGCCTACTTCGTCAAGCGACTCAACGAGACCAAGGATCCCGACGGCACGCCGCTGCTCGATACCACCCAGATCCTCTATGGCGGCTGCTGCAGCACGACGCACAACGCGCGCAACCTGCCGCTGGCACTCGTCGGTGGCGGCAAGCTTGGCATCAAGCATGGCCACTACCGCAAGTACGACGAAGCGACGCCGTTCAGCAACGTGTTCGTTGGCATGCTGAATGCGGTTGGCGTCAAGACGGACACGTTCGTCGACAGCACCGGCGGCATGCCAGAGATCTTTGGCTAGGGGATCTTCGGCTAGGGGATCTTCGGCTCAGGATCTTCGGCTAAGGATCTTCGGCTAACAGTGATCCCGACAAGCCGTCGCCAACCCTCGGCGCAAGTTGCTTGAGCGGGCAACAACAGACACGCCAAGACAACGTGACCTACGTGAGCAATTCGGGCAGCGGCCCGAGCTGATCGATCTCTTTGGCCAACGCCAGGTCTGCTTGGCCAAAGTGGTCTTGCGGAATGCCGGCGGCGTGACACAGCGTCGTCAGCCAGTTGCCAATCGTGCGATGGTTCCTGCGGCCGTAGCGCGGATACGCCAGGTAACGGCCGTTGGTCTTCAATTGACCGCCAAGGTTCCCGAGCACCAACATCGGCCATTCAATCCCCGTCGAATGGTGCAGGTTGGAGTTGTCGCTCAGGTACACGATCACGGTGTTGTCGAGCATCGTGCCGTCGCCTTCCGGAACCGCCGCGAGCCGCTCCGCCATCGCAGCAATCAGCTCGACATGGAACGTGCGGATGCGGTTGCGACACTGCTGCGCGGTCTCGGTGCCGTTGCTCGAACCGTGGCCAATCGAATGCACGGTCGGCGTGATGCCAAGACCAGCATACGAAGACTGCAGGTCATCGCAGTGCAGCGTCACGACGTTGGTGATGCCGGTGATCAACGCAGCCGTCGCCATGTCGAAGTGCGCATCGAGATGATGGGTCGCGACCTTGGAGGTATATTTATCGTTGAGCTCGGGGGCGTTGGCCTTTAGCTGTGCCTGCATCGAGACCAACTTGCGGCGTCGGTTCTTCAGGGTTTCGAAGCCATCGAGATAGTGCTCAAGCTTCTCCTTCTCAGGCCCCGGCAAGCGACTGCGCAGCTTCTTGATATCGTCCGACATGAAGTCGAGCACACTGCCGCTGCGCTGGTATTTCTTGGCGATGTCGCCAGAATCGACAATGCTGCCGAACAGGTTCATGTAGGCGAGCTGCGGGTTGCACTGGAACGGCAACTGCCGGCCCTTGCCGATCGCCGAGATCGCGGGATAGGCGGTGCCTGCCCCACCGGTGCCCATCTTGAGCCCGACATGGTTGAACACCGACGGGAACCGCTCCGACAAATGGCCGTCGATCGTGGCGGCTGTTGGCGGCGTCTGGCCGGTCGCTTTGTAGGCGCCCAACGCGCCGTAGAACGAGCTGTGCCCGATGGTGCACATCTTGCCGCTTAGGCCCTGCAAGATGGTCAAGCGGTCACGATAAGGCTCGAGTGCTAGCAAGCTCTCGGGCAGCTGCCGACCTTGCAGCGATGCATCGATGAGCTCATCGCCACCGCGCTTCAAGCCTTCTGGTTCGAGGAAGTCGCCTTGCAAGCCACTGCCCTTGACCACGAACACAAACCGCTTCGGTAGCTGGCGCCGGCCATCAGGGCCATCGAGCATGCGCAGATGCCGCAGGAATGGCGACAGCGCCACTGAGCCAGCTGAAAGTGAGGCGCCACGGAGAATCGATCGACGAGTAAGCAAAAGAGGCTGTGTCCTTACTTGCGGTAGAGGAACGAATCGGACGTCAACAACGATACCAGCAACTCTCGGAAGCTGCCGCCACTGCTTACGTATGCTTGGTCCATAGCGCGCAACGTCTGGCTGTCGCGCAGCGCCTCATTGCGACCCATCCAGTAGCGAAACACGTGACGGATGAACGACTGCCTAACTAGCGGTGCGCGAGCCAAGCGCTCCATCAGTTCGCGCACATCGGCAACATCCCCATCGAGTTCGTCACCTGCGCCGTTGCTAGCCGTGTAGTCGACGCCGCCAGACGTATCGACGGGCTGATCGCGCTCCAACTTTCGGAAGCGACCGACATGATTGAACGCCTCGAACGGCATGCCGAGAGGATTCATCTTCTTGTGGCACTGCCAGCACGCACTGTCGTGCACGACCTCGAAGCGCTGCCGCAGCGTCATCGTCTCGCTGTCGGGAATGACCGCCTGCACGGTGATGGGCACATCCATGACATAGCCAGCCAGCAGCTTTTCGCGAATCCATTTGCCGCGCCGCACCGGATCGTTGTCGAAGTTGCCCGAGTGCGCCACCAGCCAACTCGGCTGGGTCAACACGCCGCAGCGCTGCTCCTTGGATACTTCAATCGGCTCGCCGCGCTGATGCTCGAACGCCATCGGGTCCAAGTTGTAGCTCTGCGTATCGTGCCCTAGCCGGTAGCGAGCTTCGCCGCCAGCGCGCTTGATCTGTTTCTGATCGTGCTTACCGGCCCAGTAGCTAACGAACACCTTGTTGGTCGTCAGCAACTCGTAGAGCACATCGCGATCTTCGCGCAGCACATGCAACACCAGCGCGTCGGTGTCGTACATCAAGCGTATCGCGGTGTGGTTCTTGAACTGCTGGAAGCCCTCTCGCTGCTTGAAGTTGTCGACCTCTTTAAAGACGTCATTGGCCTTGTAGTAGCCAAAGAACTCGCGGAAGAACTGCAGGATGCGCGGATTGCTAACGGTGTTGATGTCGCGATTGTGGTTCGGCGTCAGGTTGCGCGGATTGCTGGCAAGCATGTGCCGCACCGCCACCTCAACATGCTTGCGACTCTGCAGCTTGCCGTTGCGCATCTGCTGCGCCAACCAACCGTGGCCTTGGTAGCGAACCTGATGGTCCTTGGTCAGCGCCTTCTTGATCAGCGGTTCTACTTGCTTGACGAAGACATCGTCGGCCTCAAACGCATCGACACCAAACGGCGAGGTGTCCGTGAAGCTGTATTGCAGCGCGAACACCAGTTCGAGCGGCGACAACATGCGGCGACCGTGTTCGTCCGCTTCGCCCAGCCCCATCTCCATGCGATAGACGAACTCCGGGGAGATCGCGATCGCCACCAGCACCGCCTGCAGTGCCATGGTATTGCCGAGCGGCGCGTTCCTTAGGAACAGATCACGGTAGTAGTGATCGACCTCGTCGACACCAGGAGAACGGCGCAGGAACAACTGGCAACCGAGGTCGAACGCTGCCGCGAAGACCGGCCGCGACACGTGGCCATCAATATCCATCAGCGCTTGGAATACTCGCGGAATGCGCCCGCGCAGTTCGGTGCTGGTCGAGACTTCGCCGCCGACGAACATGCCGTGGTTGTTGCCGTGGCGACTGTCCTTGGTCTTGACCTCGGTGGTGATCGCTACGGACTGGCCCACCGTCAGGATCTCCGCCATCTTCTCGGCGTTGGTCAGCAGCGCTTCGAGCGACGACTGGTCCGCTGCGATGTCGGCGTAGTCGGTGATGCCCGACGCGTGGTGCACGTATTCGTAGAACGGATTCGCGTAGCGCTCGTCCGCGAAGTAGCGCGCCGTAATCGGCTTGCCTCGGTGCGGGCCGTAGTGCACCTGATACAGATCACCATCGCGGTTGGCGCCGCCAATTTTGACCGAGTAGCGATGCTGCTGGCCATAGTGCCGCGCCCACATCTGCGCGTAGATCGCCGGGCGCTGCCGCCACAGTCGCGCTTCAGTGTAGGCCAATTCGGTAACCTCACCCGAGAACAGCATCTCGTGATCGACGTAGTTGCCAAACTGCGGCAGTCGCATCTTCTCCGCCAGGTGGATGCCGCGACCCTGCGATTGCAGACCACCATCGATCCAGGTCAGCATTGCCTGACGCGCATCACCCTTGGGCTGCTTCTTGGTTGTGCGTGGCGGCATCTCGTCGAAACGCACCCGGTAGAACACAGCACGCCACTGCTCGGCGGCATGCAGGTCCTTGAAGTCGCGCGACAACGTATCGAGTCGCAAGTCACCCTTCTGGCGATCGGGGCCATGGCAACGCACGCAGTAGCGGGCCAAGAACTCGGTGACCTGCGGCTCGCTCGCGTCCTGCGCAGACACGCTTGCCGACGTAATCGCAGAGGCAATCGACAACAACGCGGCGTGCAGAACCGATCCGAACAACTTGCCTGGAAGGCGACTCATGGCCTCACCAAGCATTCTGGATTCGCCAACCGCAATCGCACCAAGGCGGACTCCGTGACGTTTGGGCAGTCGCGCAGATCTAGGTAACGCAGCGACGGCATCTCGGCGAGCACCTTGACAGCAGCGTCATCGATGCCGGCACAGCCCTTCAACGTCAACTCGTGCAGCAACAATGAATCGAGTTGCTTGACGCCCTTGACGGTCACGCCGTGGCAGCCATCGAGGTGCAGCTGACGCAGGGCTCGCAAGCCAAGCAGGTGCCGCAAGCCTGCATCCCCGATCTTGCCACAGCTGGACAGCACCAACCGCCGCATCGCTGGCATCGACGCGCACGCAAACAAACCTTCGTCGGTCAGCGCTTCGCAGTGCCATAGATTGAGTTCTTCGAGCTTCGTCAACGGTGCAAGTTGCCGCACACCGCTGCCGGTGATGTTGGCGTTGTCGCAGAGGCCGAGATGGGTCAGCCCCGTCAACGTAGAGACGTGATCCATACCTGCATCGGTCAAGGCGCGAATGCTGCCGATGTCCAACCAGGCAAGCTCGGTCAAACCGCGCACGGCCTCGAGGCTGCGATCGGTAAGCACCAAGCACTGGAACAGGTTTAGGGTTCGCAGCCCCTGCTTGTTCGGGATGGCAATGATCGCGGCGTCGACCAGCCGCTTCGATTCATGCAGGTCCAGATGCACCAGGTGCTCGGGCCAATGCAAGTCGTGACCTTCGTGCCACCAACAGAACGCAAGTTCGAGCGTGTGCAGGTTTGGCAGCTTCGCGAACAGACGATTGAACCCGGGGTCCTTGATCTTGTGACAACCGTAGAGCCGCAGCGTCTCTAGCTCACGCAAGCCATGCAGCACTTGCAGGTGACGGTCTTGGATCGCGTCGCACTTATTTAGGTTAAGCTCCCGCAACTGAGTCAGCGCAGCGAGACCTTGGCCGGTGTATTCGTTGTTGCTGCTGAGATCGAGGACGCGCAACGCCGGCAGCCCACCGAGATGCGTCACACCATCGACGAGCCGGCCAGCATTCGCCAGCGACAGCTTCCGTAACGACTGCATGCCATGCAGCTGTTGCAGCGCATCCGTACTTAGACCGCGGCAACCCGACAGGTCGAGTTCGGTCATGGAGGTCGCTGCAGCAACCTTGGCGAAGTCGCGGTCGGTCAGGCGGTGACGCAACGTGTGCACCAATGCCTGAGCCGTCTCCGGACTCGCCTGGGCGGGTGGGCACGCAGCGACTGCTGCGGCAATGGCTATCGCACGAATCATGCGCATGGCCATCAAGCTACCCGCCGAGCTTTGACAGCGCTATTGCCCGTCGTGCTCTTCGTCGCCTTCGCGCTCGAGGAACTCGAGCAACGCGGCTTCTTCTTCGTTCTGCATCCAACTCGGATCGGTGTGATCCGGGTCGATCTCGACCTTGACCTTCTGGGTCATCTCAACGCCATCGACGATAAGACGAGCGGTGTAGACTCCTGGACCAACCCGGCTACCACCCCGACGGCGGTAGTATTCGATCGCGCGCTCGCTAGCGCCATCGGGAATCGAAACCGGGCCACGCAGGTTCCAAGCGACGCGATGGAAGCCCTTGTCCGCCGACACATCGATCGTGCGCACACCCTTACCGCTGCCATCGAGGATCTCAAGCTTGATCGACTTCGCCTTCTTCTTCAGGTGGTAGGCAAGGTGCGCACCAGAGTCTGGGTTTTCGGCGGCGAAGCGTCGCGCGGTATCGCCAGTGCCAATGCTACTACGCCAGATCACCGCGGAGACCGGCTTGTAGAAGTGCGCGTTCTTCGCCATCACTTCCTTGGTCATCTGACGAATCTCGTTGACGGTGCCAATCCACAGGCTGCGACCGTGCGTGCCGACAACGACTTCGCCGGACGGAACGTTGAGCGCGAAGGCGTGCACCGCCACCGTCGGCAAGTTGCCGTTGAAGCGCGTCCAATGTTCGCCGCGATCGAGCGAGACGAACGTCTGGAACTCGGTGCCGAGGTAGAGCACGTTCTCGTTGACGGGGTCTTCCTGGACCGTGCGCGTCGAGCCTGCACCTTCCGGCAGGGTCTTGCCGAGTGAACGCCAGGTCACGCCCATGTCCTCGGTCATCATGATGTAGGCCGCGTCATCGTCGCTGCGGTGGCCGTCGAGCGTCACGTAGGCACGCTTCGCCTCGAACTTGGAAGCCACCAATTCGCTGACCCAACGCGGGCCGGGAACGAGTTTGCCGATCGGTTTCGATACGGGCGGATCGCTGACGGGACCGGCTTTCAGTGCGGTGTCGCTTGGGCCCCGCGCGTCACTGTCTTTAGCGTCACTGTCTCTAGCGTCACTGGCGGTCGCGTCACTGTCGGTCGCGTCACTGGCGTCGGCAGCTGAATCGATAGGCTCGTTGACTGGCGTGTCGATCGCGGCTTCGGTCGGATCCATCGCTGGCATCGCAAAGCAATCCGTCCAGTTGGCGCCGCCATCATGAGTCACCCACAGAGCACCATCATCGGTGCCAACGTAGACAACGTTCGCGTCACGCGGTGACTCAGCCAACGCGGTCGCCGCGCCGCGATCGGTGTTGGTGATCACCGGCGAAATCGACTTCATGCCCGCGCCACGGTTCAACGACTTGAACACGCGACTGCCGGCCGTGTAGACGATCTTGCTGTTGTGACCCGACAGGATGTAGGGCGTCTCCCAGTTGTAGCGAATGCTCTCGCCCTTCTCGCCTTTGCCGCCGCGCAGGCTGCCGCTCTTGCTGCTGGCAAGGTCGCGCCATCCCGGCGGACCATTCTGGCTTTGGCTGTAGATGACGTTCTTGTCATCCGGATCAACGAGGCAACGGAACCCGTCTCCACCACCGATACGAACCCAATCTTGGTTGCGGGCGCCGGTGCCAGCGGTGCGGCTCGGGCCACCCCAACTGCCATTGTCCTGCAGGCCGCCGTAGACGCGGTAGTTGCGATCGGCGCTCACGCCAACGTGATAGAATTGACCGATCGCGACGTGGTTGAGCTGATCCCAGTTCTTGCCGGCGTCGTAGGTGACGTGGATGCCGCCATCGCAACCATGAATGATGTGGTTGCCGTCGTTCGGGTCGATCCACTCAGCGTGGTGGTCAACGTGCATGTCGCGACCGGCGTTGCCGCTGAACGTCTTGCCGCCATCCGTCGAGCGGTAGAGCGACGTGCCACAAATCATGATGTTGTCGCTGTTGCTCGGGTCGATGCGAAGCTGGCTGTAGTACATCGGCCGCGGGTTCAGCGAGTTGATGCGCTGCCACGACTCGCCGCCATCGGTCGACTTGTAGACGCCGCCATATTCATGGCCGTCCTTGCCCTGCAGGTCCTGCATGTTGCCGGCCTGGCCACCAAGCGTGCCGGTGAACGGCGAACGCGCGTCCTTCGGGTAGGTGCCGAACTTGATCGTGATCTTTTGATCCTTGCTGTCGCGAACCACCGCGAGCACGGCTTCCTCGCCAGCCTTGTATTGGCGGCACTCACGCTCGAACTCCGGTTGCGTGTTGACGCGCTTGCCAGCAATCGACAACACGATGTCGTCCTTCTTCAGGCCTGCGGCCTTCGCTGGCGTGTCGACGGGCTTCTTCGCTGCCTTATCGGTCTCGGGCGAGCTGTTGCCACCGCGACCGCCGCCACCGCGGCCACCGCGACGACTCGGTTCAACGGCCGTGACCTTGACGCCAGCATCCGCCGCGACAACCGTCGCGCCGTGGTAGGGCGCGTTCTCCGGTTGCTTGGCGATCATCTCACTTTCGACAACCGCCATCAGAACGTTCGGGTCCTTCCGGTAATAGTCGATGCCGATGCGGCCGAGGTTGCACGACGGCAAACCATTCTTGACGCGCATCCAATTTGTGCCGCCATCCGTAGTCTTCCAAACGCCACCACCGGGCCCCCAGCGCTTCGCAGGGTCGTTGGTGTCGAAGCCATCACGCTTGCGCTCGTAGGTCGCGACCATCAGCGTGTCGGGCTCGGTCGGGTGCATGTCGATGTCGACCACGCCCGTCACATCGTCGACGTAGAGAATCTTCTTCCACGTCTCGCCACCGTCAGTCGTCTTGTAGAGACCGCGTTCTTCATTCGCGCCATAGAGGCGACCAAGTGCGCCGACGTAAACGATGTCGGGGTCGGTTGGGTGGATCGCGATGCGTCCCGTTTGGAACGTGCCTTCGAGGCCCATGAGCTTCCAGGTCTTGCCGCCATCGGTCGACTTGTAGGCGCCGTTGCCGTAGCTGACCGAGTTGCGCGGATTGTTCTCGCCGGTGCCGACCCAAACGATGTTTTGGTCCGATTGCGACACCGCCACGGCGCCAATCGAAACCACCTTCTCACGATCGAACTGATGCTCGAACGTCATGCCGTTGTTGGTCGTCTTCAGCAAGCCGCCGGAAGCAGTCGCCGCCCACCACGTGCTCGGCTGTTTCTCATAGACGGCGAGACCGATGATTCGGCCTCCCATCGTTGCCGGACCAATGCTGCGCCACTGCAACTGATCGGCCCACGCTTGTGGCAATTCTTGACTGACTACGGACGAGGCGACAGCGAGGGCTGCGCCAACGGCGAACAACGAGCGATGCATACGGGTGGGTTCTCCGAGGGGGTGCGGACAGAGGGTCGTAGTCTAGCCTTCATCGGCCAGATGCCCCCTCCGCGCCAAGCGTCAAGACGCATAGGCACATACGTGTCACAACCCTTCGCGCCGAACCGCAACCAGTAGGCCCTTCCTTCCTCGCTGACCGCTACTTGAGCAATGACAGCATCGCGCGGCCCATGGCGTCTCCGATCAAAAAGTAGCTCTCGGCGTTGCCAAACCAGTGATGACCGTGGCTGGTGTTGGGCGAATCTTCCGGGCGGCGAAGCAACGCACGGGTCGGCACGAAGACCGCTGGGGCAGCGACATCATCATGCTCAACACCTGCTCGCTGCGCCGCGCGGAACACCTCGTGGTCGGCGTTGCCGGTCTCGGCGACGACGATCGGCAGCTTGGGTGCGTTGAGGTCGCGGCGCACGTCGCGGATCAGATGCACGAGGTTCGCCTCGTACGAGGCCGTAAACTTGGCGTCACACATGTCGTTCCAACCTTGGAACCAGACGAAGCCGGACAGCTCCGGCTTGTGCTTGGCGAACTGCGGGAAGGTCTTGGCAACCGCAGCGATCGCTTCACGGTATTCGGCGATCATGCGCGTGTAGTAAGGCCCCGTCTCGCCAGTCGCGCTGGGCGGCAAAAAGTCCTTCGCCAAACTCTTGCCGCCCCACGCCGCCTTGATCAGCAACACCGGGTCGGTGAAGTGCTCGCCAACGACGTGACCAAACTGCAGTTCGGGCCCGAAGTGATGCAGACCGTCGTAGCCCGCGTAGCCGATAGACAACGGCCCCGCCTTCATCTGCTCGCCGCGGGCGCGATACCAGACGACCACATCCGAACGCGTCACCCACTTGCCATCCTGGTCGCGCAAATGCTGGTAGCGCTGTTTGTCCTTGGCGTTCGTCATGACGTGCTGCAGCGTGCCGCGGCCGCCGTTGTAGTGCTGCTCGTGATCGAGATCGACGACCGCCTGACCTTCCATGTTGGACTGGCCCGCTAGCAAGAAGACGCGCAGGGTTGGCGGCGTAATCTTGGTTACAGGAGCGCTCTGACTGGAAACGAAGCTTCCGTACATCGACAGCGCGGCAATGCAAACGAACGACAACATGCGATGGCTAACCATGAGGCTCTGGAGCATAGCCGGCCAAGTGATCGCATCACGATCTCCCTGCGCATGCATGCCAGGATTTCCATCAATGGGGCTCCTCAATCGACTGCTGATCATCTGCTTGTTTGCAGCCTCGCTACCAGCGCAGCGCAGCCCATTGTTCGCAACCGTCACAGGACCGGCGGGCAAACCTCTGACGAATGCTTTCATCACGTGCGTCTCTTCGCAGAACGCGCTGAATCCCTGGCCAACCGACACGGTGGTCACGCGCAGCGATGCGCGCGGTCGAGCTCGCTGCAGCCTCCTAACAGGTCGCGTCTACGTTGCGTGGGGCGTCGCCGCTCGAGCTACAGCTGGCAAGCATTGGGTTACCGCGATCACCCGGCTGATCGCTTCTGGGCGAGTCGTAACCACGCAAGCCGTCGAATCACAAGGAACACGAGCGGTCAAACTGCGGGGTTTGGATTCGTGGCGAAGGGCTGGCGGAGCTGCTTGCCTGACCCAAAATTGCCTGATCTTGGCCCAGGGACGCAAGCCTCGGCGACCACGCGTTCCGCTGCACACCGCGCACCGATTGTGTCGCGGTTGCGTTCCGAGCCGCGCCGCGCTGGCAACCGACGCGCGTAGCCGCATAGACTCTCTGTCCTTGCGCATCTTCCGCGCAGCCATCAGGAGCCTCCATTTTGCGATACACCCGCCTCATTGCCTCTGCCGCGCTGCTTGCGTTCGCAGCCTCTACGCCAGTCCTTGCGCAGCAGACCGAAAAGCCGCAAACCACCAAGCCGAGCGCTGCCGGCAGCGTGCGCGTCACGCCAGCCGAACTGACGCTCCCGGTCGGCAAGACCGAGCAACTCAGCGGCGAAATTTTCGATGTTGGCGGACGCCCCGCGAAGGGCAGCTTGATCTACCTCTCGCGCAACCGTCGCGCCCTGCGTGTCAGTCGCACCGGCGAGGTCACCGCGGTCAAGCCAGGCAAGTATGAAGTCGTGGTTCGCGCCGTGCTTGCGTCCGGACGCGGCCCGGAGGCAACGGTGGTCATCACCGTGCCGCATCCCGAGCCCGCAGCGATCAAGGTTCACAACGCGCCGAGCAAGCTGTATGTCGGCACGACCGTGCGCATCACTGGCGACGTCGTCGATCAAGACAACGTCGTTCGCAAGGACCTCAACGTCGCCTTTGCGAGCAGCGACAAGGGCACCTTCGCCATCGACGGCTTCGGCTATGTCACAGCGAGCAAGCCCGGCTCGGCCACGCTGAACGCAAGCGGCGGCGGCCTGTCGTCCGATTACTCGATTGACGTGCTGCCCAACCCGGTGCGCAGCATCAAGGTCACGACCCCGAGCGACACGATCCGTACTGGCGACGTCGTGCGCTTCGACGCGGGTCTGCTTGGCGCAGACGGCCAAGCCCTGAGCGGCATGCCGGTGTTCTACACGGTGCAGGCAACGCCCGACGACACGCTCGGCAACGCGGCCACTGGCCAGATCCAACCAGACGGTCGCTTCGTTGCGGAGAAGCCCGGTCTCTACACCATCGTCGCAACGTGCGGCAACGCATCCGGTCGCAAGACCATCCGTTGCAACGAACGCTTCGAGCAGAAGCGCAAGTTGAAGAAGATCGGCCACGGTGCCGTTCTCGATGTGCACACCTCGGACCTGTGGGTCTGGGAAGGCGTTGACGGCCGCGACTACTGCGTCACCGGCACCTGGGGTGCTAACGGCGACGTCATCTTCTGGGACGTCACCGACCCCGCACGCATCGAACGCATCTCGACCGTCACCGTCGATGCCCGCACCGTCAACGACGTCAAGGTGTCCGAGGATGGCCGCCTGTGCATCATCAGTCGCGAAGGCGCCTCTGACCGCAAGAACGGCATCGTCGCGTTCGACGTGACCAACCCGCGCAAGCCGGAACGTATTAGCGAGTTCGACGACGAGCTGACTGGCGGCGTGCACAATGTGTTCATCGACAAGGGCTATTGCTACACGCTCAGCGCCGGCCGTCGCTACGACATCCTCGACATCAAGAACCCGCGTGCGCCAACCCGAGTTGGCACCTACCAGATCTTCGAGCCGGGCGCGTCGATCCACGACGTCTGGGTGGAAGACGGCATCGCCTACTCGTCCAACTGGCGCTACGGCCTGCACCTGGTCGACGTCGGCAATGGCATCAAGGGCGGCTCGCCGTCCAACCCGGTCAAGATTGGCAACTACGCCTATCCCAGTGGCTGGAACCACGCGGCCTTCCCGTGGCGCAGTAAAGACACCGGCAAGTTCTATGTGATCGCCGGCGACGAGACCTTCCCCTACGGGCTCTCGGTCAAGGACCACCCGACCTATCCCCGCGGCTGGATCCACTTCGTCGACTTCACCGATCTCAACGATCCGCAAGAGGTGGCCCGTTACGAAGTGCCCGAGGCTGGCACGCACAACCTCTGGGTCGAAGGCAACCTGATGTATGTCGCCTACTACAACGGCGGCCTGCGCGTCGTCGACATCTCTGGCGAACTGATGGGCGACCTCTACCAGCAGGGCCGCGAGATCGCATGGTTCCTGCCGACGCATCCGAAGGGTGTCGTGGCCAACGCGCCAATGGCCTGGGGACCGCAACCGTACAAGGGTAAGATCTTCTTCTCGGACTGGAACTCCGGTCTTTGGTGCACCGAGCTGGTTGAGGACGAGGGGCGCCGCTAATGATCAGCAGCACGATGCGTTGGCCGCTGCTCGCAGCGTGCCTGTTGCCAAACCTGTGTTTGCCGATGCTCTGTGGCACGCTAGCCGCACAGGATGAAGCCAAGCCGACCGGTGTCTACCGCGTCTACGTTGCGTGCGAGTCGTCAGACGAAGTGCACCGCATCGCGTTCGACGGCAAGACGGCCAAGGTCGAGAAGGTCATCGAGGTCGGCTACCAAGCCACCGAGGTCGAAGGCCCACACGGGCTGACGGTCGGCCCCGAGGGCGAGTATTGGTATGTGTCGATCGCGCACGGCAAGCCGTTCGGCCTGCTCTACAAGTATCGCACCGACAACGACGAACTGGTGGGCGAATGCGAGCTCGGCATGTTCCCGGCGACGATGCAAATCAGTCCGGCAACGGGCTTGCTGTATTGCGTCAATTTCAACCTGCACGGCCGCATGCTGCCGAGCACGGTGTCGATCGTCGATCCCGACGCGATGGTCGAGGTGGCGCGCACCGTGACTGGCGCGATGCCACACGGTTCGCGCCTGAGTAAGGACGGACGTTTCCACTACTCGTGCGCGATGATGTCCGGCGAGATGTACGAAATCGACGCGGTGACGTTCGCCGTCAATCGCAACATGCAGCTCGACATCAACCTGCCGAAAGACCACGCGTCCGAGGCCAAGCCGACCTGGGTGTCGCCGCATCCT
>JBNMNW010000021.1:0-38036 GCA_051278165.1 Planctomycetota bacterium
GCGGGCCGTGCGCCGCAACATCGATCGCACTAGGTCGATCGGGTGCGCCGCAGTGGCACTGGCCGGAGCCACCGTTGGCTTTGTGCCGGCCACGGCTCAAAGCCTGGCCCACAGCGAATGTGGCTGCGGCTGTGGCTGTGGCTGTGGCTGTGGCGATGTCGACGCATCGACACGAGCACAGCTCGCATCGATGCAGGCGACTTCAGTTGCTAGTTGCCGAGTCGTGCCTTGCCGCCGTTCGACGTTACCAAGCCGATCGTGTTGGCTTGGTTGTCGAGCACTACCCATTGGTAGAAGATCTCGAAGTCGACCAGCGCAGGTGAGTTCGGCACCGCGACCGTGCTGCTGGTAGCGCCAGCAGCGTCGGTGATGAGCGCATCGGTTGCGTCGGGCGAAACCAGGAGGTCACAGCCCTGCGTTCCCGGCAGCGTCACCGGCAGGGTGCCGCCCCCGAAGGACTGGTCCGACAGGCCCGTCACGAGCACTGCGAAGGTCGCCGCCGGTGCTTCGGTGAGCTCGACGTCAAAAGACGCGCCAAGCGTCGGCGTGCCGGTGTTGCTGAGTTCTGGCACCTTGTAGTTTGGCGTGCAGTTGACGATCAAGGCCGCGCGCTCAACCACGACGGACCATGGCGAAACGCTGTTCGGTCGCGAGTAGGCGACTGTGAAGTTGCCCGTCTGCACGATCGGCAGGTAGATGTCGAGCGCCGTCGAATCGATGCCGACGAAGTATGTGCCGGTGACAGCGGCCGGCGCTGCAAACGTTGCTGTGTAGAAGCCAGGCGTGCCACTGACGGTCATGGTTGTCGTCGCGATTGGCGTGATTCCGGGTAGGGAACCGTCGTATAGGCGTGCCGGGACCGTGATGGAGCCACCACCCACGGACGCGCAGTAGAGCTCGAAGCTCATGAGCATCGCCGTGCCGCTGTTGAATACGCGGAACACGTGTTCCTCGCTGCTGGTCTGGTTCGTCAGCGTGCCACCGGTGGAGTTCCACTCGTAACACGGCGGCGCCGGGATCACGATCGAGCTGGAGCAGCCGGTGCCGAAGGTCGAGAACGAAGCGAAGCCCGCGCCTGCGTCGACATCGCCGGTAGCGCAGATCGCGAAGCCCGAAGGACCGATCGGCACCGAGCCAGCGACCACTTCAAAGGTCCACGTGCCGGTCTGCGGCGACGCAATTGCGACGCGTTCGACGTTGTTCTTGAGGTCGGTCGCGCCGCCCGTTGTCGACCAGCCGCCAGAGAACACGTTGCCGACATAGGTCGTGCCATTGGGTGCGGTCACGACGAGGTTGAGGTTGTTGATGACCGGGTTCGACGCGTTGACCGTGCCTGGGTAGTCCGTGAAGCAGAGCGTGACTTCTAGCGGCCGGGTGCTGCTGAGCACGTTGAGCGAGAACTGTTGCATCTGGCCGGTTGTGATACCGCCGGCGCGGCGCTGGTCGTGCACCCACACCTTGTCACTGTCGCCCGAGAAGTAGAGCGAGTCATCGAGCACAACTCGTCCCCATCCTTCGGTGTTGCTGGGGTATCCAGAGACGTTGGTCATGTCGCGGCTGGTGTTGATCAACACCGCCTTCATCAGCGCGTTCGTCGGCGTCAGGTTGTTGGCTGGAGTTGCCACGCCCGTCGGGTAGTAGCCATCGATGAAGTACTGACGCACCAGGGCTGCCGCACCGGTGGCGCCGGGGCATGCCATGCTGGTGCCGGTCAGTGTGGAGGTTCCGCATGAGGTGGTGTTCGCCGAGACGATGTTGCAGCCGGGCGTCAACAGGTCGGGCTTGCGGCGGCCGTCAGCCGTCGGGCCAACGCCACCGCCACAGGTCGAGTTGGCCGAGTTGCCGTTCTGGCCGTTGCCGACCGCGACCAGGTTCTTGGCGTTCTCCGGATTACGCAGCGATGACAGGTTGGTCTCTGCGAAGAACACGAGGTTGTCTTCGAAGTTCCACTGGAACAAGTCGATCGCGTTGCAGTGTGAGTTGTAGGCAGTCGTGCCGTCGTTGCCCCACGAGTTGGTGTGCAAGCGGGCGCCGGCGGTGCGGTGCGTGCTAGCGCGCGTGTACCAGACGCTGGCCGAGTAGTCGGAACTGTGCGCCAGGCGGGCCTTGTAGGCCAATCCGCGGTTCGCCGTGCTGCCGGTGACAGGCTGCGCGTCACCAGCTGAGGTGCCGGCTGTGTGCGTGCCGTGAGTGCTCGAGTTCGTGCTGCCGGACTGGTAGATGATTTTGCGGTGGTTGGCGCCGATCGGGTTCGACGGGTCGCTGAAGTAGCACGACGAAGAGTTGATGGCGCCATCCATGTGGCCAATGATCTGACCTTCACCGTGCAGCCCTTGGTTCCAGATCGGGGTGTTGTTCGAGATGCCGGATTGCACCGTCCAAGTCATCTGGTCGTTGCGCTCGGCGACCACGCTCTCGGCTTCGACCCACTGCACGTCGTGACAGTTTGCTACTGCTAGTAGGTTCTTCTGCGCGACCGTTGCGACGATCAACCAGCGCGTATCGATGAGATTCTGCTCGGCGATCGTTGCGCCGGCGGCTTGTAGTTGCGCGACGATGGTCGCTGCTGGCACGCCATCGAAACCGAGAATCGCCAAGCGACCCTTCATCGGCTGCGTTTGTAGCATTGGGTCGATGCGCCACGCGGAGTGCATTGGCGAAGACCAGACGATGTCGTTGCCGGCGAGGCTTGCCGCGACCTGTGCGCTGGTGCCACGCACGATGAACGCGTTGTTGGGCACGTAGTCGAGCACCTCGAGGCCACGATCACGCAGCGCCAGCTTCTGAGCCCCAAGGATCGGCCCCTTCATCTGCACCACGAAGTAGTCGTCGCCGTCACCAGGACTACTCGTCAGAGCGGCTGGGATGGCGGGCGTCGCACCTGTGGTATCGAAGTCGCCGAACTTCAGCGACAACCAGCGCGGCAGCGCGGCACGGCGGTTCGCTTCTTCGAACGTGATGGCGCCCGCGACGGGCAAGAGTTCCTGGGCAAGTGCCGGAGCATGGAAGCCCACGGCCGCCAGGATGGCGGAAGTGATGAAGCGCATAGTGGGAGATAGACCTGAGGGGGCAGGTCGAGAGGGCGAGGACCAACCGAGGGTATCGTATCGGCAGAGTTACGCATCCGGTGGGTAGGTCCCACTGCTGGCAATCCCTATACGCTGAACAAGAACCCGGCGGCGGCTGCGCCTCCGCACCGGTGTTGTGCATTACGGGTGTGCGATAAGCCGGCGCGATATGCCTGTTGCTATCGCGGTTCGATATAGCTGTGTGATCCACTCGCGCGTCCGAGTGTTCCACTGCTCTCGTCATGACTGCTACGAACGCCAATCCCAAAGCCTATCGATCCAGACTCCTAGCACGCGTTCCTTGGGCTTGACGCAGGTTTGACGGGAGGTGACGGTGCGGCATGCGCCTTGTGGTGCTCCCTCAGAACATGACCAACCCAATTCGTTCGACGTTCTTGCTGGCATCTTTCCTGCTGATCGCTGCTTCGGCGACGGGCCAATGGTCCGCGACTGCTGCAACCAATCTGGCGATTGGCGATGGCGCGGGGGATCAGGTGCAGACGAAGGTCGCTCCGCTGCCGGATGGTGGTTGCTACATCAGCTGGTATGACTCCGATCCAAGTGGCTCGCCAGCGTTTGGCTACGACGTGCGCGTGCAGCGACTCGATGCCGGTGGCATTGAGTTGTGGGCGCATCGCGGCGTGTTGGTCGCGGACCGCGGGTTTAGCTCGACCCAGGACTACGACCTCGATGTCGACGTCGCAGGCAACGCGATCCTGGTGTTCCGTGACGATCGATTCACCGGGATCCAGATCACTGCGGCGTCGGTAGATGGCAACGGCAACTTGTTGTGGGGTGCGAACGGCGTGCAGTTGACGAGCACGACGAACTTCGTGGCGGCTCCGAAGATCTGCGGCACGACCGATGGCTTTGTCGTCGTGGCTTGGCTGGAGAACTCAGACGCGCGGGTGCAGCGACTAGACCTGGCTGGCACGCCGCAGTGGGCGACGGACGTGGTGCTGTCGATTGCCGGCTTCAATGTGGCGCCGAGTGACCTGCATGAGTCCGACGCGGGCAGCGCGATCGTGGCGCTGCAGCGGGGCGGAGGCTTCACGACGCCGCGCTTTCTCTACGCACAGAAGCTCGACACGGCCGGTGGGCTGTTGTGGGGTGCTGGTCACGTCGCCGTGTATGACACCGGCTCGTTGCAGTTCGGCAACTTCCCGACGTTCGTGCCCGACAGCAACGGCGGTGCGGTGTTCAGTTGGTATGGCACCAATCCGGCACTCGAATGCTTCGCGCAACATCTGAACGCAGCCGGTGTCGAGCAATTTGTGCACAACGGCGTCAGCGTCGCGAATGGCGCGGCGGACCGCACTGGGCCAGCGGTCGCGTTCGACGCGGGCACGCAAACCACCTTCGTTACCTACAACGAGATCAGCGGTCCGAACTACCGTGTCGGCGCGCAGGCATTCGATGCGACCGGTAACCGCTTGTGGGGATCCGGCGGTGTCGCGGTAACGAACTACGGCGCGGCTGCGACTTCAGATGTGCGCGCGCTGTCGATCGACGGTGGCGTGATGGCGTTGTGGGCCGAAGAACCTGGGTTCGCCCAAGACCGACTGTTTGCTTCGCGACTCGACGCCGCCGGCTCGACCGTGCTGGTGCCGACGCTGCTGTCGTCGACGCCGGCGGTGAAATACCGACTGGATGCAGCGCTAAGTTCGCTCGGCTACGTGATCGTTGCGTGGCAGGATGAAGGCAGCGGCACGTCGGATGTGCTCGCCCAAAACGTCTTGCCCAACGGCACGCTCGGTGGCGTTGCCAGCGCCATCAGCCGCAACGGCACCGGCATCAATCCGGTCATCTACACGACCAGCGAGCGACCCGCGGTCGGCCAGACTTGGACCGGACAGATTGCACATGCACCGACCGCCCTGTTCACCGCGGCGTTGTTCGACCTTGTGCCACTCAACGGTCCAGTCGTTCCCGGCATCGGTGAAGTGCTGGTCGCGTTCCCGTCAGCGTTCTTGTCTGTGCAAGTCGCGACCGGCGCGAGCGATGACCACGCGCTAACGCTGCCTGCGGATCTGGTGTTTGTCGGAACGCTCATCTACACCCAGGCCTTGGTGCTCGATGGCGTTGGCTTCGCGTTGGGTAACGCACTCGATCTGACCGTCGGTCTCTAATCGTCGTTGACCGTGCGCTATGCTCCGCGCCAATGACTGCATCGGGAATTGTGCGAGCGATGGCGATCCTTTGGGTGGTGCTGGTTGGCGAGGCTGTCATCGAAGCTGCCTACACCGGCCACACTGCTTGGTTGCCTGGCGGTCCGGTCGAGGAACTCGAGTCGCATAACCAAGAGGTGCGGTTCGGTGCGGTTCCCGAGATGGTGCCGGCCGCGCATTTGCAGGTTGCGCTGGTGCAGTTGGATTCACAGGGCTGTGAAGAAGCGCTGTTGTGTGCGCAGAGCATGCCGTTGTTGCTGGATCACTCTCGCAAACTGTATCTGCGGTTTCGCGACTACCGCGAGTTTCGGCATCCCCGCAACATCCCTTTTTGGGTGCAAGACGAGCAAGAGTGGGAACTCGATGACGGGGCCGTGCACGCGTTCCGCTTTGGCATGCTGCCCGCGGACTTCATCGGCACCCGGGTGACGGCGATGCTCAACGTCGCCTATGGAGGGGCCAGCGACGGTGTGCACGACCTTCAGGTGGCAGAGGGCTGTTTGCGCGGAGGATCGCGACGCGATGGCTTCCATGATCAACCCGATGGCGACTTGCTGAGCCTTGGGGCGATGCAGATACGCGACGGTGGCTGTGTCGTGCAGTTGTGTGACGTGCTCGACGTTGCCGTGGTCATTCGCGTTAGCAGCCAGCCGGTTGCAGACGAACTGTGTGCGACGCGTGTGTTCTGGCGCGAGGCCGTCGCCGGCATGGCCGCGAAGTCGTTTATTGCTGGCGAAGACGATGAGGTGCATCCGAACGTCGATGACGCGGCGCTTGCGGCCGTTGTATTCAGAGACGCTGCGATCGTCGATCGATTGCGCGACGAGCATTCGTCGTGGTTCGAAACGTCGACCAGCAAGTGGGCCTACCTGTTGTCCGCGCGCTGGGATCGCACGATCGAATCGCCGTTCGATCTCTATCCGCGGGTGCGTGATCTAGCTCCGGATCGTGCCTACGTTGCTAGGTCCAAGTCCGTGCAGCGAGACCCGGCGGAAGTTGCCGAACTGGACTCGTGGTTGGTGGTCTACTACCCCGACTCCTGGCTGATCATTGGCTTGCTGGCATTGTTGGCAATGGTCTTGGTGGCGCGCGCGCCGGCGACGGCCAAGGCTCACATCTTGATCTGCCCCAGCGGACTGTTCCTCTTGATGGTGACTCATTTTGTCGAATTGGCTGGGGTGACGGGTGGGATCTTTGGCTTGGTGTTTTTGATCATGTTGTTGCCACGCATGCCACGCGGAACGGACGGCATGTATCGCGTTCTGGCGATGCTGGGTGTGCTGGCTTCGATTGCTTGGGTGATGTGCTGGGTGGTCGCTCCCAAACCCGACCCAGCGTTTGTCGCTTTCGCAGTGCTTGGTCGGGTGTTCTGCTGGATTGTCGTGGCTCGCTGGGTGGTGACCGACCCCACGTGGCGCATGCCGCGCCTGTTCGTGCTCTTCTTGATGGCTCTCTTCCTTGCTGCCGGAGTGAGCGTGCTCAATCACTTGCAGGTGTTGATGCCTTGGTTGCAATACATCTCCATCGGCGCCCTTTCGGCAGCAGGGCTGTTGCTGGTCGGCTTCTGCATTGCAGGTCGGCACCGTGGCTCACGCCCGGAGTCCGACCTGGCGTTGGCGACAGCGGCAACGTAGTTAGCAACTGCTCGGTGCGCGCGCCTAGGCTTCCATCAAGAAGCCGCCGCTCGCTCGCAGGCGAACCGCGATCAACCCGGCTTGGTCATCGTGAAGAAGTCGTATTTTTCGCCTTCCTCATAGCTCAACGCGCCGCCATCGATGATGTGCGCCGCACCCTGCAGACATTCCATCAGCGACGGATGCGGCATGATGGATTGTCTCAAGTAGTCGTAGGTCAGTTGTCGTTCGATCATGATAGAGGCAGCTGCGACCAGACTGTCTGCTTCGCGGCCGACGACGCGCACGCCGAGAGGGAGTGACGTCGATCTTGCGTTCGATAAACGTGCGCGTGAGGAAGGCACTGACGTCGGGATCCTCCATCGATAGCACGCGATCCTGTGAATCGACCAGGGTCACATGAGACCCAAGGGCCGAAAAGATGCTTGCGAACTCACACCCGATGACGCGGGCGCCGAGCACTGCGAGCGATTGCGGTAGACGCGGACACAGGTTGACGCTGTCGCTGGTCAGGATGTGTTCGCTGTCGACCGTCACGCCGCGCGGGACCCTGGGCTTGGACCCGGTGGCGATGATGATGTGAGGCGCGCGAATGCGTTCTTCGCCAACGACGATCGTGTTCGCGTCTTCAAAGTGACCACGCCCCTTGATGACTTGCACCTTGAGTCGCTCGAGACGGTCTTCTACCGACGCGTTCAATCCTGCCGCCGAACGATCGCAGCCTCGCATCACCGCATCGAAGCTCGGCGCGGCTTGTTTGCCGAAGACCTCTGGTCGCATCGACGCGTAGACGAACTGACGGGTGATCTCAAACGCGGCCTTCGACTTGAAGGCGCCTTCGATGCCATAGCCCATCAAGGAGCCTTCATTGATGACTACGACGCGCTTTCCTCGCAGTGCGAAGGCGCTAGCCGCCGAGAGCCCGCCCGGGCCTCCGCCAAGAATGCAGACGTCAGTTTCGATCATGTGAGTCCGAGGCGGGCCTAGCGGCCGTGGTAAGGGCGCGCACGGCGATGGCTACGAACTCATCTGGGCTCGAGCGTCCACAGCAGCGCGGTGTCGGGCCGAGCAGCAGGCCCGCCGGCCCGGTGCGGCACCTAGTTCGCTACGGCGCGCACAGAACCTGGAATTGCTCAAGCCGGCAGGGCACCGGTTCGATTGACACGGCAGACGGGCGTTGTCAGGTGTCGACAAGGCGACCAGCGATGGCTTGGTCACGATGCTGCTGTTGTTGTTTGCTGACGAGTCGACGGACGCGTTCACGAAGGCCGAGGCGGAGCAGATCGAGCTGTTCTTCACCAACATGCGATTCATGGCACACGAACGCATGGCGCCGAGTGAATACGTCAAACAGCTCGAACCAAACGTCACGATCCGCAACGGCAAGATTGTTATTAAGCTATGTCGTGTCCCGCTAACCGTCGATCGTGTGCGCAGCATCGAAGCGGATTGGCGCGAGCGCACTCGCTAACACAGCGCCGTCACCAGGATGCTGCCGCTCGTCTAGGCGAGCGGGGCCGCAGGTGTTTCTGTCGCTGACGGCCGGATTGTTGGGCCAGGATTTCGCCTGCTCCGGTCAAACTCACGCGCATGCTGATCCGGCTTGCCGTCACTGCGCTCGACAAATCGCCGCTCCTACGGCGGTTGCTTTGGCGGTGGTGGTATGGGCGCTTGGCGAAGAAGTTCACGCAGCAGTCGTGGACGTTCATGAACTACGGCTACGAGCCGGAAGCCGGTGCTGAGGTGATGCCGCTCGATGCGGAGCACGAACCGGATCGACTGTGCGTGCAGCTCTACGAGCAGGTCTTGTCGGGGGTGAGTCTGGCAGGCAAAGATGTGGTCGAGGTGGGGTCGGGCCGCGGCGGTGGTGCGAGCTACTTGGCGCGCACCCATGGACCTAGCAAGTTCACTGGCTTCGATTTCTCGAAGGGCGCAGTGAAGCTGTGTCAGCGGACCCATGCAGACGTCGCCAATTTGGAGTTCATTAAGGGCGACGCCGAAGACCTGCCGCTCGCAGATGCGTCGTGCGATGTGCTGCTCAACGTCGAGAGCAGTCACTGCTATGGCAACGTCGACAAGTTCTTCGGCGAAGTGGCACGCGTGCTGCGGCCGGGTGGCCATTTTGGATTTGCCGACTTCCGGACTGGGGCCGAGATGAGCGAGGTGGCGGCGATGCTTGATTCGCTTACCGGCTTCCGCGTGCTGGCGTCCGTCGACATCACCGAGCGCGTCGTGGCGGCGCTTACGAGTGACGATGCCCGCAAGCGCAAGTTGATCGAGGACATCATCACACCACGCCTTCGGCACATGTTTGGTGAGTTTGCTGGGCTCAGTGGCGGGCGCATGTTCACGAGCCTGCAGGCGCGAGAGATGGTCTACCATCGCTTCTTGCTGCAGAAGATCTGAGGGGTCGCGGCTGCTCTGTCAGTTGACCTACGCATGGGGCGGTGATCACCCGCCGCGAAGGGCCCTACGAACATGCCCGCATCGTTAGTTGCGGAGCCGTCGGCACAATGGCCGCATGGCAACTCCGCGTATGCGCCCAACGTTTGAGTGTGCATTGCAGGGCGATGCGAACGCGTTCTACCACTTGCTTGACGAAGCTCTTGCCGAGGCCGACGCGCCGTGTCGCGGCATGGCGTTTGGCGGCGAGGTGAAGTCCGGCGCGATCCTGCGTGGCCACGAAGCCGACCAGCATTTCTGGAGTCCCGCGCTGCATCTTCACGTGTTCACCGATCGTGAACCGAGTGTGGTGATCGGTCGGTTCTCGCCGAGTTCGCCGGTTTGGACGGGGTTCATCGCGATCTACCTGAGCTTGGCCTGCATCGGCATCGGTGCTGGTAGTTATGGCGGCGCACAAATGATCATGGGCAATGAGCCATGGGCGTTCGTGGGCGTGCCGATCGCGATCGCCTTGGCGGCGTTCACCTATGGCGCGGCGTTCATTGGCCAGGGTCTAGGCAGCGAAGACATGTACCAACTGCACCGCTTCGTAGACCAGGTTGTCGAACGCGCGGCCGGCAAGTCGGCGAGTCCTTCGTCAGGTGACGAAGGCGTTTGAACTAGCGATCACGTCGGGCTGTGGCCCAAACGACATCGACATCGACTGACTTAGCGACCGCCAACTACCGAGACGCTGGCTGGAGTCATCGCTAGTCTATTCGGTCCGTTGGGATGCAATGCCAGCGCTTGTTGGAACAGCGACACACCGATTAACGCTGGCGCCGCTGGCAGCTGCAACGTCCAGGTAGCAACGCCGCCGGTCACTGGCAGCGCCACCTGCGACTCGGCCATCGCGCAGCAGTGCCGCATCCGCAGCTTGCCGAGCTTGTGGTTGTATGAAGATGGAGAGCTGGTCAGCAAGGAGACCCGCGAAGTGGTCGCCGCGTTAAGCAGACACGGCTAGTTGTCGCCGTCGCCAAGGAACGCGCCGTTCGTAAACACGAAGTCGTCGTCATCCACGTTGTCGTGGCACTTGGAGCAGAACCCGTTCGGGCCAGCGCCGCCTGTGCCAACGGCCCAGTTCCAAGTGTCGGCCCCTTCCCCTTCGCCGACCTTGAGCATGACCGTCACGGTTGGGCTCGTGTTGGCCTTCCAACCAGCTTCGGTGCTGTATTGCTCCTTCACCACGACCGTGCCAATTGGGTAGGCGTAGGGGCCGTCACCGAGCAGCATCTCCTTGCCGACGTTGTTGACGAACACGTTGCGGTAGCCGTTCTCTCCTTCATGCACGCCATCGAGCGATCCCGACGGGTCGCCGTGCAAGCCGCGCACGACCGAGTTCCAGGACTTGTAGTCCACCCAGCGCGGGTCGGGCTCGCCGGAGAAGAGGGTGCAGGAGGAGATCGCGATGGCGAACAACGAGCCGGCAATGAGTGGGGTGCGCATGGTGAGGTCTTGAGGGCGCTATCTACGGCGAGGGCTGGCCGAAGTGCCGCTCCGATCTTGGCGATCACTCGTCCTTGGACTGTTCGCGCTTCTTCATGCGCCGCTTGCCCAGTAGCAGCTGCTGCTCCAGGTGCCCGCGCTGTGCCGCGTAGAACGCCTGCAGAAACTCCTTCTCGTAGAGGTCGATTGACTGCATGTCGGCGAGTGCGATGCGCTTGGCAATGCTCTTTGCGGCCGCGCGCTGTGACTTCTTCGCCCCCAATGCGTCAGACTTGCGCAGCAGGTCCTCCAGCACCTTGAGCTCATGCTCGCCGTAGATCTGTAGCTGGTGATTGGTGAACGTGAAGCGAGTCTCTGGCGTCGCGTCGGCGATGCGTTCGCCGGCCTCGTGCTGGATGTCCGCAAGGTCCTTCAACATGGCGACTGGTGGCGCGACGATCACCTGCGTGCCAGCCAGCAAGTCGCCGAGGCGTTGGTTCTTCGGGTGCCAGAACGGAATCGCGAGTGGCACTAATACCCAGAGGGTCGCCGCTAGTCGCACCAAGCCTTCGTGGTCCGCGAACAGCGCCTGTGGTGCGACCATGATCACGAACGGCACGAAGAACTCGATGTCCCGCGTCAGGTTGCGTGCCAGTAGGATCTCCATCGTCAACGGCCCGCCGTCGGCTCGAATGACGCGAAGGTGCAGGCGACGCTTACCAAACGTGGTGCCCTTGCCGCGCGTCTCAAACCAGAGGAAGTAGCAGTGCCGTAGGAAGAAGAACCCAAGCATCGGCATGGCCGCACCGAACACAAAGCCTAGTAGCAACGACGCGAGGCCGAGCGCCACTCCGATGATCATCAGGTCGATGGCCATCGCGACGTATCGTTCGCTGACGGTTGCCAGTTGGAAGTGCAGGTGCATGCCCTCGGGCGTGCGCACCGTGGCCATGAGCGGCGTCGGCAGGGGCTTTGCGGCAGTTGTGCTCATCGTGCCTTGCGTCCCGCCATGCAGAAGTAGCATGTCCACAAGACGGCGAACGTCGCGGCCATCAGGTAGCGAATCGAGATCGATTGCACGACTTGGCGGAAGATGCCTTCGACGACGCCCGCGACCAGCAGCATCGCAACACTGCCGGCGATGACGGCGCCCATGCTGCGGCCGATGTCTGCCATCGCGACGCTGCGAGCACTGCGCCCGGGGAAGACTACGCGGTGGCCAATCGCCAGTCCGGCGGCACCGCACAACACGATGGCGGTCAGTTCGGTCACGCCGTGCGGCAGGATCCACGACCACCACTCGACCGCGAGCCCGCGCGAGTGAAACAGTGCCGTCATGCTGCCTAGCATCATGCCCGTCTGGAGCAGCAGCAGCAGCACCGGCAGGCCGAGCGCAAAGCCCAAGCCGTAGGCGAGGATGCCGACCGAAGAGTTGTGGGTGAACAGCATCACCGCAAACGTCAGCAGCCCTTCGTAGTCCTGCGTTGCGAACAGGGTCTCGCGCAAGGTCTCCGTCGTAGCCATGGGATCGCGACCGCCAGCGAGGCCGCGATCGACGAACATGTAGTAGCTGCTGGAGTCGGCTTGGACCATCGCGTAAGCAATCGCGCCGCCGACCATCATCGTCAAGAACGCAACCAGCACGTGCCAGCGAATCGAACGCACCGACTCGGCGAAGCCACCGATCAGGAACTCGCGTAGGACTTGGCCGACCGCTCGCTTTGGCGAGTAGACAACCAGGTAGGCGCGCGCGACCAATGCTTCCAAGTAGTCGCGGAGGTTCTGATCCAGTAGCGAGGTGCGAGCAACGCCGAGCGCGGAGACGGTGGCTCGGTACAGCACCGGCAGACGGGCTAGCTTGTCCGCTGACATGTTTACCAGGCCATCGCGTTCACAGCGCTTGACGAGGTCTTCGAGTTCGCGCCACGTCTCTTGCCGTTCGCGCCGGAAGGTGACGGACCACGGGATTGGTTCGTGGTTGCTCACAGCATCTCCCGGCGCTTCATTGCGAGGTATCGAGTGATTAGGGCCGGTCCAAGCTCATGCACGTCAACGTCCAAGACCTGTGCCCCGCTCTCGCGAATGCGTTGCAGCACGAGGCGGCGCTCAGTCGTGATTTCGTCGGCGACCACGGCGCGGTGCACATCCTCGAGCACGGTTGGCGTCTCGTTGACCAGGTTGTCGAGCAGTGGATCGCGCAGTGCAACGAATAGCAGCAGGTGCTTGCGAGCCAGCCAGCCGAGGTTGCGCAGCATCAGTTCGGCGGTGACGCTGTCGAGGAAGTCGGTGAACAACACCAGCAGCGTGCGACGTCGCAGCTGCTGTAGCAGTTGGGTCATCCCGAGCGTGAAGTTCGTCTCTTGATCTGAATAGTCGAGGGCGACCAACTGCTCCTGGATCGCGTGCATCGCGTGCACACCCGCTAGTGGCATCAAGGCTCGCTGCGGTTGGTCGGCGAACGAGTAGACGCCGACGCGGTCGCCGGTGCGCAGTGAGACGAACGCCAGTTCTAGCGCTGCTTGGATCGCGCGGTCGAGTCGCGGCGTGCCGGCCAGGGGTTCGCCCATCAGCCGGCCGCTATCGATGCAGACCATCATCGACTGGGCACGCTCGGCGCGATACTCGCGACTGCGCAGGGCGCGGTGACGGGCCGTGCTCTTCCAGTCGATCGAGCGGTGGTCCATGCCTTGCACGAACTCACGGATGGAATCGAACTCGGTGCCGTCGCCGGCATAGCGCTCGACCTTGAGACCCAGTTGGAACTCGCGGTTCTCGACCATGCGCGAGACCCGGCCGCGCACCGCGGCGACATCGACAACGACGTTCATCGTGCCGTCGACGGCCTGAGTAGATTCGTGCCACAACAGGCCGAGCGGTCCGGGCCAGCGCGCGTGCAGCATCAGAATGTGCAGCTGGCCGCGTCGTTCGGGAGTGACCGGCAGTTCCGCGACGACTTGCCCAGCATCTTCGCCGCTGTCATCGCCGCCGCCGAGCAGCAGTTCGATGACGGGCAGCTTGCCGTCGTCGCTGCCCGATTCGATCTCGCCTTCGGTCTCGATTTCGACGTGGCATCGCACCGGCCGCGACGCGCGTCCAGTCAGCGTGAACTTGGCCGTATGTCCGAGCGGCAAGACCTTGGGGTAGTCGAGTCGCAACTCGACGGCGCGCGCCGATGGCAACAGCGCGAACTCGATCGTCAACGCCGACGCAAAGCCGACGACATAGACCAACCAGACCAGCCACAACTCATCCACACCAAGCACAGTTGGCATGGCGGAAACTAGGAAACCGCTTCCTAGGATCTTCAGAGCTCGTGGCGTTGGGCGCATCTAGCGCGGCGCCTGGATCTGTTTGACGATTGACTCGATCACCGCTGAGCCGAGCTGGCCTTCGATGTCCGCGGATGGGGTCAGCACGATGCGATGTGCCAGCAACGGCACGGCCAACTGCTGCACGTGATCCGGCAGCACGAAATCCATGCCCTGGCTGGCAGCCAAGGCGCGCGCGGCGGCGGCAAGCATGTTGACGGCCCGCGGCGAGGCGCCGCAGCGCAGCGCTGGGTGTTGGCGCGTTGCGCGCACGATGTCGACCAGGTAGTCGAGCACATCCGACTCGATGCGCACGTCACGCACACACTGCCGCGCTTCATGCAGGAACTCTGCGCCGACGATGGCCTCCAGATTGAAGCTCTCAAGGGCGGGCACGGCGCGGCCATGCACTTCGGCCATGCGGCGCTCGTCCTCGCGGCTTGGGTAGCCGATCTGAAGCTTGAGCAAGAAGCGGTCTAGTTGCGCCTCTGGCAGCGGGTAGGTGCCTTCCTGCTCAATTGGGTTCTGCGTTGCAATCACGAAGAAGGCTTCGCCAAGCGCGTGCGTCGTGCCATCGAGAGTCACCGAACGTTCCTGCATCGCCTCAAGCAGTGCCGATTGCGTCTTGGGTGGCGTGCGGTTGATCTCGTCGGCGAGCAGAAGCTCGGTGAAGATCGGCCCCTTGCTGAGCGAGAACTTGTTGGACTGAAAGTCGAACAGGTTGGTGCCCAGAACATCCGCCGGCATCAGGTCGGGCGTGAACTGGATGCGGCGATGATCGAGCTGTAAGGACATCGCGGTCGTGCGCACCATCAAGGTCTTAGCGGTGCCCGGCACTCCTTCCAGCAGCACGTGGCCGGCTGCTAGCCAAGCCACGAACAGCATGTCCGAGTGCTCTTGTTGTCCCATGATGACTCGGCCGATTTGCTCGCGCAAACGTCCGGCTACTTCGGCGATCTGTTCAACTTGCATTGCCAATCCTGTTAGTCAATTCCTGGATGCGACGGGCCACGGCAGCGACATCGCGAGGGGCGAGCGCTACGTGTTTCCGTCGGCAGAGTTGTTCCAACTCTTCGCGTGTCGCGTCGTCTGGAATGCGTTGCTGCAGCCAGTCGAGCGATTGTTCGTGGTCGAGCCCGCGCGGCGCGCGCAGTCGGACCGCTGCCTTGCGCACCGACATGCGTGCGTATCGCAGCAGCGAGTTTTCGTGGTGGCCGGCGCGCCGTTGCAGCGCGACGACGTTTTCGATCAGGTAGGCCTTGCCGCTGCCGATCGGCACCGGTGGTGGCACGATGGCGCCAAAGCGACCGCGAGCCGCCAGTGCGATCAAGGCCAGTATGAGCAGCAAGTGCACGACCAGGATGGCGGCTGGGAACTCGCGGGCCAGGTGGAATGCACTCGGTTCGCGCGCGAAGCCATGCAAGGTTTCGTCGAACGCGATCGAGTCGCCACCACTGAGTCGGCGCAGGATGGCAACCGCCAGTTCGGCGTTGTCGCCACGCAGCAGCCCGTGGTTAGCGAACACGTCTGGATCGCTCAGGACCCACGCGCCGTGGCGACCGTTGAGGTAGCCGAGCAGCACGCCGTCGCGGCATTCGATCATTGGCGTGATCAGGTCGTCGTGAGCGAGTAGCTGCACGGGCCCCGGAATCACGGGCGCGGGCTTGCCCTCGAACACCTGCCAGGTGCGCACTTCATCGACGCGGCTAATGGCTGGCATGTTGCGCATGGGCAACCACTCCAGCGTGTCGTAGATGTCTTCGAGGTCGACGAGCTTGGATTCCGAAATCCACCTGGCTTGCGCAGTGTCTTCTATGCCATGGCGCTTTGGCAGGATCAGCAGCGTGTCTCTGGCTGCGTCCATTGCGTCTGCGATGCGGTCTTGTTCGACGATGTCTTTGGGGTTGTCGGGCTCGGCTAAAACGAGCAAGCCAGCCGAGCGCGGGATGCGAGAGCGCTGACGAACTACCGGCTCATCGAGCTCTTGCAGCAACTTGATCAGGCCGTAGTGGCCGAGGGCAGAACGGCTGAATGCGTTCGCCTGGATGGTCTGCACGTTGTTGCTGCCGCCGGGCGTGATCAGCAGGTAAACCGCGGCCAGCAACGACACGACCGCGACCCAGTAGAGCCATGTGCCGGAGGTTGGCTTTTTGGCTGCGGGCTTGCCGACCCTCTTCTTGTTGACCGGCGGCTGGATTCGGCCAGACTTCTTGGTGCCGGAGTCCTTGGTGCCAGAGTCCTTGATGCCAGAGTCCTTGGTGCCAGAGTCCCCGAGGTCCGGCTCTGCTACGATTGGATCTGACACGCTGCCTCCCATTCTTGCAGGTGCCGGTTGGAGTCTTCGTAGAGCTCACGGTCGGCTACTTGGCCGCCGAAGTGCACCCGTTCGACCGTCATGACCAGCTCGCCAAGATGGTCGGTCGGCAGCGTGTGACGCTTGGCCAATCGCAACACCTGACGGCCGGTGGCGTGTGGTGGCAGCGCGCCCATGCGTTGCGCGCACGAGGCGAACGCATGCAGCAAGGCGGCGTGCACGGCTGCCGCGAAGTCACCGTCGGCGGCGAGACGGGCGTGCTCGGGCAATGGCGCCGGCGTCGGGCTGGTTGCCGCCGGCAGGATCAGTGGTCCGCGGCTCAGCTTTCGAGGTGCCACGCTGCGCTTGCTTCGTATCAATATCGCAATCAGTACGACCACGAAGATGGCGACGAAGAACCACAAGAAGATCATCGAGACGCCGCCGCCGAACCCCGAACCGCTGAACAGCGAAGGTCCTCGCGTGGATCTCTGGTTGCGCTTGCCGCCCCCTTTGGAGCTGCCTTGCACATCCCCTTGCCCCGGTAGCTCGCGCTGGCAGTTGGAATCCTCGAGCACGCTGCGTGCCAGGTCGCGCGTGACCTCTTGAGCTGTTGCCGGAGCAATCAGGATCAGGCCGAAGAACAGTCCCCAGAGAGCGCGCATAGAAGCTTGGACGCAGAGTAGCCGAGTGACCCTTCGGCGCAACCAGGTTGCCTGTGCGACTTGGAATGATAGAACGGCTATTCACTCAGAAGGAGATCATGGCCAGAGAACCCCAATTCAAACTTTCGCTCGGCAAGCTAGTCAGCCAGAGCTTTCGCGTCTACCTGCGCAACTTCGTACCGTTCGTGCTGCTGAGCGTGGTGATTTTGTCGCCTTGGATTGTGTTCTCGGTGGTGGTTCCCGTCGGCCCGGAGGACACCGGCATGCAGTTCGTGGGCATGCTGCTCTCGATGCTGATGACCTACGTGTTGACCGGCGCCTTGACCTTCGGCGTTGTGCAGCAATTGCGCGGCAAGCCCGCCAGCATGGCAGAAGCTGTGAGCAAGGGCATGCAGGCCCTGCTGCGCGCCTTGGGCACCGGCATATTGTGCGGCATTCGGATCTTCTTATTCTCCCTGCTGTTGTTCATCCCCGGCATTTGGGAGCAGCTGCGCCTCTACGTAGCCCTGCCGGTGGCGATCATGGAAAACACTTCGGGGTCGGCTGCGATTGCCCGCAGTATCCGTCTGACGGATGGGTCCAAGTGGCAGATCTTCGGTGCGTGGTTCGTGATGTTCACGCTGCCGATATTGATCGTGACCGTGGTGGTGGTTACCTACACCATCATGTCGCCCGATGGCATGGTCCCGGCATGGATCAACATTGTGGTGCAGCTGGCAATCGCGCCGCTTGCGGCAGTTGCCATGGCCGTCTGCTACTTCCTGTTGCGTGAGGGCAAGGAGAACAAGTCGGTCGAAGAGATCGCGGCAGTCTTCGACTAGTTACCGGCTGCCAGCATCTAGCTGGCAGTTTGGCTCGCGCGCTGCCGTATTCAGCGGCGCGCGTGCCGATGGCTTGCGGGCGCGCGGCCGCCGCAGCAGCAGGCCGGTGATCCATACCGTGGTGCGTTGCCAGGTCACCAACCGCTGCGCCACGATGACGGTGTGACCGCTTAGCGCAACGCCGTCAGCTCCCCGCAGCAGCCGAACGCGGCCGCGCGAGGATCACCCGGTTCATGCGCGTGATGCGTTCGGAAACGCTGGTCCAGTGAACGTGGAAGCCTGACGCCTCCAGTTGGTAGGTGCGGTCGATATCGACCGCCATGTGGGCGAGCGCAATCTTCAATGCTGGCGGCGCCTTCGATGTGCCGACCGGATGGCAGCAAGGCATGACTGCGACCGGCATGTTGTTGGCGACTGCTAGCTCGAGCACGCGGTCGGTCTTGGCGCCGCAGGCGTGTACGGCGACCAAGCCAGCGTCGGGCGGGATGCTCTTCGGGGCGGTCTTCAGCTTGGCCTCGATGTATTCAATGCGACCAGCGGTCCACGGCGCAGCTTCTTCGGCAGCTTGCACGATGCGGTCGAAGCTGTCCGGTCGCGAACGGTCGAGCACCAACGCGCGTTCGACATCGCGTTCAAAGATCGCAAACAGCACGGCGACGAGGCCGTGGCCGCCGCACAGATCGGCGACGACCTTGGCGCGCGCGTGCTTGCGTGCCACCGCGAAGAACTCAAACGCTTCGACCAGTTCGCGGAAGCAGGTTGCGCGGTGCTTGCACAACGCCCGCGCAAAGCGATCCACCGCACCGTCGCCCGGAAAGGCGCGCTCGTCTCTCGGGTGTAGGCGCCTGCGCTTGTCGACGACCCATTTGTTGTCGGGATCGTTGAACTGCTTCAGGAATCGGAACTTCGACATGCGCCAACATTCTTGCCGCTGGGTGGCCTCGGCGTATTGACCAACTGCATGAACCTGCCGTTGTCGCGCTACTCCACGGTGATCGCGAGCGACTCCATCGACCAGAACTTGCCGTGCTCGTTCTCGACCAGGATGCGCGCGAAGCGTGCGGTGGCTGGCACTTGCTTCATGATGTGGACTTCGCCGTCTGCCAGGTCTGGGATGTCGAGTGCTTGATCCCAGCGGTTGGCAAACGTGAGCCCGTCCTTGGCTCCGACGTAGAGGCGCACTTTGTTTGCCTTGCCAAGTCCCTTTGCATCGCAGGTGACGCGTAGGATCCCGTTCTTCAGCAGCGCCGACTTGAGCTTGATCGTGGTAGGCCAAGTGAACAGCGCCGCTAGCTTCTCGGGCTTCATCCATTCGAGCGAAGCCGTGTCGTGGGGTTGTGCGAGGGGTTGTTCGAGGGATTGTTCGAGGGATTGCGCGCGGCTCTCTTCGAACTGTTCCATACCGCCCATCCACAGGCGAAAGCGGCCGTCGTCGGTAATGCCGCGGCCTTGGTTGCCGACCGGCTGCTTGTTGCGGCCGCTGATCTGATCGAGTGCGTGTGGCGTGCGCTGCTCGTCGAGTGCGAAGCCGCGGTAGCGCATCTCCCGAACGATATGACCAGTTCGCTGTCGTTGTGGCGGACCAGGAACTTCAACGAAGCTGCCGGGGCGCAGCGTCCTGTTGGCGTTCGCTTTCGTGCGCCGTCGCCCCTGCTTGGGAGCGGTGTGCTTGCGCCCCGCGCAGAACAGCTTCCAGGTCAGGTCGTTCTCGTCGAACAGGTAACCCGAGTATGTGTCATAGGGATCACCGAGTTCCATACGCAGCGCGAGCACGCAACTCTGGCCTCGCCACTGTTCGAACGGATTCCAACCGCGCAGCTTTACGCCGGTGCCTTCGTGGCCAAAACCATCGAAGCGCGCGCTCGGGTGGCCGACGGCGAGTAGGTGAGAGAGTTGTTCGATCGGCGGCTCTTGCTTGCCACGGCCGAAGGACCACATCGAGAAGTTCATCCCGGTCGGGATGCCTTCGGCGGTCCACGAGGGACCGAAGTAGCCGAACGGAGTCGTCATCGGTGCATAGAATCTGGCATCGCCGGGAGCGGCGTCCATCTCCATGATCCAAACGCGCGTGCCAGCTTCGAGGCTGGAGGAGCTGAACTTGGCGTGGGCAGCGGCTGGCCGCCAGCGGGTTCGCAACAGCGACGCACCTTGGATCGCATCGCCGGTGAGGGCCAATCCGTGGATGTTGAGCGGGGCCTTCGCTGTGCTGGATAGGCGGATGCGGTGCACGCCTGCGCGATCGAAGCGAAGGGTCGCAGTCTTAGCGTTTAGCGGTATGCGCCGTTCGTCGATCAGCAGTTCCAGCGCAGCTTGGGTGCGCACGTCATTGCTCGCCTGCAACTCGACTTCGCATTCGCCGGCTGCTAGCACGTGCACATACCAAGAGACCTGGTTACCAACGGCGATGCCCGCGATGGTGTCGAAGCTCTTGCCCCCGTTGAGTCGGTCGCCTTCGGTAACGGCAGGTCCCTGGCCTTTGCACTGGAGCCCCGGGCCATCGAAGAAGCACGAGTTGGCATGCAGGCGCAGCGTGTCGCCGGTCGCCTTCTGTGCGAGGTAGCGACGCTCGCCAACCGTGAGTGAATCGATCTGGGCTGCGAGCGGCGTGGCAAGCGCGCAAGCCAACAAGCAGGCGGTCGCGAGGCGAGTCAGCATGGGGGCATCTTGGCGTGAGTCGTGCCTACTGCGAGAGTGCGAAGTCCAGCGCCGCGCACACCGCGGCAACTTGCGCAGCATTGCAGTTGTCGTCGGTGACCTTGGGGCTGTCTGGGTAGACCTCGGTTGTGCTCGTGAAGCGAGCACCGGTCATTCCCGCGCACAGGCCGAGCTCGGCGCACGCGTAGTTGATGACGCCATTCTGCGTCACCTTGGCGCCGATGATTTCACCTTGATCGTCGGGCGGCGCGATGTGCGTGACCTTCTCTACTGCTGCGATGATAGCCGCCTGAAACTCCGGTTGCGGGTTCTCGGAGTCGCCAACCGTGTAGAAGCCATCGGGGATGAGGCCGGGTTCGTTGGGCTTGCCGTCGCGCGCGGCCAAGGCTGGACGGAACTCGGATTCATCACTGTCGGTCGTCTCATGCAGGTCGATGTGTAGCACGAACTTCACGCCTTGCTTTGCGACCAATGCCATCGCGGCGCCGGCTTCGGTGCACGGGCTGTTGGCAACGAACGAACGGTTTGGATCGATGGCGAGTGGGTTCCAGCGGTGGATGACTTCGTAGCTCCACGGGCTGACGCAGGGCAGCACCAGTAGGTTGACGCGATCGGCATAGGTCGCTGCTTTGGTTGCGAGGAACGCGATTGCGCCTTGCACCCCGCTGGTCTCATAGCCATGAACCCCGCCGGTGATCAGTGCCCATGGGGCATCGGGGTTCGTCGACTTGCAGGTCACCGCGAACAGTGGGTAGCGCTCGGTATCGATGTCGAGTGCGCCGTATTGCGCAACGTCGCACGACGAATCGAGGCTCTCGAGCTTGGCGAGCACTTCGTCTCGATAGCTTCGTTGTCGTTGCCGGCCCTCTAGCCAAGTCGCCTTGTCGGCGTCAGTCCAAGGTTGGCCGGGAGTACCAATAGGGTGGAAGCGTTGCATCGTCATTAGGGTCGCAGGGTGAGCCGTTCTATCGGTCGATCATCCTAGCGATTTAGGTGAACCAAGCCGTACGGTGCCAGGCACAAAAACGACGCGTTCGCAGCCAGTTCGGGCGATCACGTTCGCAGTCGCCCATGACTTACGGCTCATGTCCGTTGCTGCAGGTTCTGGTCGAAATCACCCCCGCGTCGCTGTTCGCGAGGTGATCTTCTCAGGGCTTGCCGAACCAGATCACCAAGTCCCAGATCGGCTTAGTGATGTCTTCAGTGAGTTCGAACGTGAACGACGAATTGTCGGACGTGAGCGTGTCGGTGGTGACGGTCTTCAGTCTCGCGCCACTCTTTTCAAACATGCCGATGATCAGCTTGGTCTTGCCGAGCAGTCGGTGAGACCGAGCGAGATTGTAAGACCTGACGGTCAGGGTCGTGCCGTTTGTCAGATTGCACTTCCAGCCTTCGGTGATCTTGCCTGGGCCCTTCGTGCCAGTTGCGGATAGGTGCTCGGACCTGGCGGCGCCGTTGGTCGGACCATACTTCCAGGCGAGTTCGCGGTTCCTCCAGTCATACTCCTTTGGGCTGCCGCAGGATGGCACCGTTGCCAGCAGGAGCGTCAAGGCGGCGAAGTGAAGGAGATGGATTGGGCGAACGCGCATGCTGAAGACGATCCGTCGAACTCTCGCTGAATGCAAGTGGTGGCATGTGCTACCCCGCCTGATCTCGTGTCGCGACGAGGAGCGTGCGGATGCCAGCCGCGATGCGAATCGTTCACGGCTGGGGCCGTTTGGACCGCGATGTCGAACCCGCTCCGGCTCGGTTTCAGACTCCGACCAAGACTGAGTCGATCGAGGTTGTCACGAATGCTTGCCGGCAGTTACTAGCAAGCGTCGTTCGTGCTACTCGACGCTGTCTGGGGCGCGGTCACACTGGAGCGTCATCGCCCGGCAACATCTCATCCGGGAACGCGTGTTGGCCATCAACTAGCGGCAATGACTTGGCCCACAGCATTTCGTCGAGTTGCAGCGCACGATAGAGATGCGGAAACAGCGCGCCACCTCGCGATGGCTCCCACTTCAGCGCTGCGCCCAATGCATCGGATTCGAATGCCAACAGCATGAGGTTTGCTTGACCGGCGAAATACTTCGCAGCGGTTTCAGCGCACTGTTCGCCAGTTGATAGGTGCACGAACCCATCTGTGCGATCGATGGGGGCGCCGGTGCTTTGGCCGTCGTTGCGGAGTGACTGCCATTCGGAGTCATGGAAGATCTTGTAGATCAGCATGACCCTTCCATATCGCGGTCGGCCGCCAGCGTCCATCGTCGCGCAATTCGCGGCTGCCTTGCGGCGTGATGCCTTGTGGTGATCATGAAGCAAAGAGAATCGATGGCCGTTGCCGATCCAGAATTGGCGCAGTTCATGATCGCTGCATAGCGCGGCAGCACTGGTGTCGTAGGGAGCCGGTGCCAATCATGCAGAACTCGACCCAGCACAAAACCCGGCCGTCGGCACGGTGAACATCGTGCATAGTCTGCAGCGTCTCTCACGCCGAACTTGCCATGCCAATCACAGCCATCCATCTGATCCAAGGATCAGACCTCTTCTCAACGTTCGGAGGACAGACCGTCACGGCACGTGGCGTAGTCACCGGGGCCACCCGAAAGGGGTTCTTCATCCAGGATCCAGATGGCGAGGTCGGCAATGTGTCACACGGACTGTTCGTTTACGACCGCCGCCGCCGCCCGCCCGTTGGCAGCTTGGTTGAGGTGGAAGGTGAGGTTTTGAACTTTCAGATGGACCCGGAGGCGCGGCCGACAACGCAGTTGTCGGAGCGGTCGACGCGTGTGATTGCCGATCAGGGCCCGGTGATTGAACCTTTTTGGCTGACCGCTGAGCGCGTCCTGGTAGCGCCCGATCAATTGGCAATCTTGCTCAACAGCCTTGAAGGCATGTTGGTTGGCGTGCCTGCTGGATCGATCTTCGTTGCGCCCAGCAATGCGTTTGGTGACTACGTTGTGATCCCGCCAGGAGCGGATCTGGTGCGGACGCGCGATGGCGGCGTGCTGATCGACCCGGACTACCCAGACCGTTGGTTGCCTGGTTTCCGTGCCCAGAACTATGGCGATGCACCGACGGTCAATGTTGGTGCCGAACTGCTCAAGCCCGTCGTCGGCCCGCTCAACTTCCGTGTCGCCTCGTATCAGATGGCTGTCGATTGTGAGGTGAGCGTTCGTGCGGCGGAAGTGGTGTCGGCATGCACGAGCTTGGTGGACCGCGAGGGCAGCATCCGCGTGCTGACTTTGAACGGATTCAACCTGGACACGAAGGTAGAGGACCCTTCGTTGGTCAACGATCCGCGCCGCGACGTCGATGACGACATCGCCGATGGCCGGTTTCGTGACCTTGGACTGGCGATCGTGAAGGATGCAGCCAGTCCCGGCATCGTCGCCTTGCAGGAGATGCAGGACAACGATGGCGCGGAGCAGACGGATGTTGTCAGCGCTCGTCGAACCTACGAACGGCTGGCGCTCGCAGTCGTTCGCGCTGGCGGGCCCAAGTATGAGTGGCTCGATATCCCGCCCGAGTCCGAGGCCGATGGCGGCCAACCTGGTGGCAACATTCGCAACGGTTACTTGTTCGACCCAAGCAAGGTGCAGTTGGTTGCAGGCTCGCTGCAGTTGCTTGGCACGAAGTCGCCGGCGTACGAAGGGTCACGCAAAGCACTGGTTGCGCGCTTCCGCTTGCTTGATGGCGGTGGCGAACTGGAAGTGATCAATGTGCACTTGGCATCGAAGCGGCATCAACGTGGGCTGTTTGCGCCGGAGCAGCCGGGCTTCGACCCGCGACTCGCGACGCGCGTGCAGCAAGCACAAGTGATTGGCGAGCACCTCAACGAATTGCGTAAGCAAGACGTCGACTACTACGTCACTGGTGACTTCAACGACTTTGAGTTTAGCGACACGCTGCAGGTGCTGATTGGCGACCACAGCATCAATCTGATCGACCGCGTGCCGGCGCCTTTGCGTTTTGACTACAATCACCGCGGCATGTCGCAAGCGCTGATGCACGGCGTGGTCGCGAAGCGCCAAGTGGCTACGAGAACCGCCGAATACGAGATCCTGCACACCAACGCCTTGCTCGGTTGTCAGCCAGGGCGTCAGAGCACCAAGGCCAGCGATCACGCCTACGGCATCGCGCGGCTGCAGCTTCGCTAGTAATTTGACTAAGCAACTCGGCGCAATCGTGGCTGGGCGTGACCGATCGCGAATTTGCGGCTCACAACCAGACGGCTAGCGAAGTCGCAGTCGCCACGTGGCAACGGCTATGCGTCATCTACGGCTGGCTGCCAGGTCCCGCGCCGACGCTCGTCGAGCTTCTTCGCCAGCCGCGGCAGTGCCCGCCGGTAACGGGGGCTAGCCGCTAGCGATTCGTTTCGAACTCGAGGCTCTTGGGCTGCACGAGTTCGATGGCGCGTTGGTGCTCATTGCGCGTGTAGTTCGAAATCGCGACGGCCGCCTGGCCGAGTTCGAGGTGCTTGATCACTTGCTTCAATCTGGGGTGCACGAGTCCTGCGCCAACGATTCCAGACATCAGCGTGCCGATGCCCGTTCCCATCATGCCGCCCAATAGAAGGCCAATGCTGGCGGGCATTTCAAGCAGGCTGAAGAGCGTGAACCCGAGCGCCGTTCCGAGCACAGCCCCAATGCTGATGCCAATCGCGAGGCCGCGTCGCACGTCGGACTCCGCCCACGTACTGTTGTTCATCAGTCCAGCGATGTGGCCGTTGGCGCTGCGATCGCTCGTGCATGCAAACAGCTTGGACTTGGTCCGAGCTTGCTGTGATCCGTCGAGAGTATCCAGCAGCGTGCGTGCGGTCGCTTTATCGGGAAGACGGGCGAAGACGGCATACTTGTAAGTCATGTTGGATAGCTGCCGTGACAGGCTTTCGCTGCCGCAGGGACAACGATACGCAGCCCTTCTGAATTGCAAAGCTGCGCGTGCCGTTATTCCGGGTTGCGCGGTCTGACTACGCAGTTCTGCGTGGCTGCGTCGCTGTCGCCCGCCACATCAGCGCGCTGGAGTCGACGACGGGCCTGTTCTAGGCGGCAGCTGGTCGGCGACCTCGCCCGCCCGTGCCCAGGCGAACCGACTAGAACGCATTCACGACGCATGCCCCAAAATGTCGATGGCATAGGGGTATGCCCGTTCGTCAGATACTGATTGGAATCGCCGTGCTCGGCCTGCTCGCGTTCGCAACTCGCGAGGTGTGGCAATCTTCGGAGTCGACGCTGCCAACGATCGATGTGCGCACCTCAGGCAAATCGGTTCAGGCGCTGTTCGAGCGGCCGGATGCTGGCACGGACAAGCGCTGGGTCAAGATCGAGTATCGAGACATCGACGGCGTGCTGCGCTTGGGCAAGACAGCGCTGCGTGGCTTCAGTGCTTGGCATCACGGCCGCAACAAACCATCGCTGCGCATCAACCCAAAGGGGCCCGGCTACGGCGGTGCCAACTTCGTCGAGTTGTCGCGTCCCGAGGACCCGCTTGCGATCTGCAATTGGTTGCCGGATCAACTCGGTGCGAGCCTTGGCCTGATGCACGAGCACAGTGACGCCGTTCGCCTGCGGCTCAACGGTCGCGACCTCGGCGTGTATCTGCGCAGTGTGCGGCCGGGCGCCGATCTCGCTGCCGCCGCAGGTCGACCACAGGGAACCTTCTTAAAAGGCGACAGTCTCGGCGAGCGCAATCACCTCGACTTGTGGGCAGGCAGTGCCTCTTGGCGCGCGATCGGTAGGGCGGATGACGTGGCCATCGAGGCACTGGATGAGATGCTTGCCGCGTTGCGCGAACCACCGACCGACGAGTCGTTCCGTCGTTTGCAAACCGTGCTCGACCTCGAACTAGTCGCAGCAGCCTCCGCCGTTGCGAGTCTAGTCGGCAGCATCCACGCGGACCGGGCGCACAACCACGTGTTGTTCTATGACTATGACAAGCGGCGACTCGAACCGCTGCTCTGGGACGCCAATGGTTTTGGCGTGCATGCCGAACCCGAACTCCCGGTCGATGTTGCTCGACATCCACTGGCCGCGAGATTGCTGTGCTTCCCAGAGTTCCTTCATCGCAGGAATGAGATCTTGTGGCAGTTGCTGCACGGGGAAGGTCGCGCTGAGCGTTTGATAGCCACGGTCGACCAACGACTCGCCAGCCTCGACTCGGCCTTGCAGACCGATCCGGAGATTGCACGCCTTGTGCTGCGCCGCGGTGTCTTCGAAGTCGATGCACTCGACTATGATGAGTTGCCAGGGGCGCGTGCCGACTTCGTCTCGTTCGTTACACGCCGTGAGGCCTATCTGAACCGTTGGTTCGGCGATGCACGCGTCAGCTGGTCGCCGTCACCAGGTGATCCGGAACACACGATCGTGACGGTGTCGGGCACGGTTGCCATCAAGCTGTCGCGTGGCGATGGCACGCCGATTCATTCACCGGAGGGACGCGACGCATCGCTGCTGTATCCGGGGATTGGCAAGCGTCTGATCGACGTTCGTCAGCTTCAGCATGCGGATGGGCGAGGTGTCTCTGCCCCGCACGGCGTTCCGGCTCCGATGCAGTATGTTGTCGCGTGCCCCGCCGGAGAACTGCGCGCCAGCAACGCGTTCACCGCTGAGGCGGTCGTCCCGACGGTTTCGGAAGGTCTTGTGAAAGGTGGTGTGACGGGTGATGCGCCTGCCACTGGCAGTCTGCATCCGTGGCAGTCTGCCAGCACACCAGCGACGCCCCGATAGTTCGTTGCGGCTGCGCTGCGCTGCGCGCACGTCGCCGAAGACCGTCGGCCGGTCCCAGCGTTCGAATGGAGTGCGAGTCTCGATAGGCAGGTCTTTGGGCCATGCCAACGAACGCGACGTGTGCGGTCACATTGGTCGCTACATCTCTAAATCCAATTGCCACATCTTGCTTCGCGCGGCGAGGAATCTGGTGTGCAGGTTTGTATGCCAGTTGATCTGCATGTCCTGGCCGATGAAGACGTCCGCGCGGCCCGCTTGGTTCGTGTCGGTCAGTCTGCCAAAGCCTGCGGCTAGTCGCTCGTGCGCGAAGCAACCGCTGGTGTTGCGGCGCAGGGTGTGTGGTTGATGTGCGCTGCTAGAACATCATCAAAGCCGTCGAGGTCGGCGTCTCAGGCGGTGGGGCGCGGGGGTTCGTCCCGCGACGGGACCAGCGGGTCTGCGTAGCGTTCGGGCCGGTGCTCCATCGTTCGGTGGGCTTCGGACTTGCTACCGTTGGCCGTAACGATGTCGGGACGCTGCATTGGCCGCGATCCAGCCATGACACCGCCCTTCGCAGTTACACAGATTCACGTGATACAATACGATGTGAGTCCTGCCGACCTCGTTACTCAGATCTCTCCATGACAAGACGTTACTCGTTTCCTTGCGTCCCATCGGTTGTTGCGATCGCCTTCGCAGCACTTGCGCCTGCGGCTTTATTCTCCGCTGGTCTACCGGCGCAGGGCTATGTGCCGGTTGCTTCTCCGCAGGGCATCCATGGCGTGGCCGGGTCGGATGTGTATGGCGGAAGTGGTCAGTGCGTCGCGGACTTTGATGGCGATGGCGATGTAGATGTCGTCGCTTCGTCTCCGGTCGGGACGCCGTTTCGCTACTTCCGCAATGACGGCGGGTTGATGTTTACTGATCTAACGGCGACATGCGGCCTTGGCCTCAGTGGTGTCACCCTGGGGATGAGGGCCGCCGACATTGATAACGACGGCGATCAAGACATCTTCGTCACCCAAGGGTTTGGGCCGATGCAGATGTTCATGAACGCGGGGGACGGCACGTTCACGGATGAGGCCACCGCGCGCGGCCTGACGTGGTCGCATGAGAGCTATGGTGCGTCGTTCGGCGATTACGATCGTGATGGCTTGCTCGATCTCTATGTCGCCAATCGATACCTCGCTGGCGCCATTATGTTGAACAACCCCAACTTCTTGTTTCGGAATGTTGGTGATGGCTACTTCGTGGACGTCACCAATGCAGCAGGTGTTGGTGGAATTGGCCTCTCACTCTGCACGGTGTTCTGGGACTACAACGAGGATAACTGGCCGGACTTGATCGAGGTCAATGACAAGGGCGCAACTGGTGCGCCGCCGAACGAGGTCTATCGCAACAACGGCGACGGCACGTTCACGGCGGTCGGTGCTTCTATTGCTGCCAACAACAACGTCAGTGGCATGGCGTTCGATTTCTGCGACGTCTTTAACGACGGTGGCGTGGACTTCTATTGCTCGGACATTCCGTTCGACCACTTGTTTAACCAGTGGATGCCGGCCCTTAACAGCTACTCAGACGATACGGCCGCCTACGGGCTGACCGGCGGCGAACTAGGCTGGGCCGCCAACTTCCTCGACTACGACAATGACGGTTGGCAGGACCTATACCAAGTGCACGAGTTCATGCCGAACACGTTCATGCGCAACCCCGCTGCGCCGGCTAGCGCCCAAGTCGTTTGGCCCAATGTTGCTCCGGCGCTTGGCCTCGACCACTTCTACCTGCAGTTCGTTTCGGCGACCGGTGACTTCGATGACGATGGTCAAATCGACATCCTCGAACGCTTTGCCGCCGGACCGCCGTGGTTGGCCAATTCAGAAGGGGTCGTGCTGTATCGCAACACCGTCGCGGGTGGCAGATACTTGAAGATCCTACCGCGAGGCACCGTCAGCAACCGCGATGGCTTAGGGGCACGCATTGAGGTGCTCACTGGTACTCACTTGCAGCGCCAATGGATGCGAAGCGGGACAGGCTGGTTGTCGTCTTCGGACCGCCGCGTGCACTTTGGTTTGGGCTCGGTGCCGATCGTCGATCGGGTCAGCATTCGTTGGCCGAGCGGGCAGCAGCAATACCTCACGAACATTGCCACCAACCAGATCCTGACTGTCGAAGAGCCGCATATGGAGTTGGCGGCGCCGGCGCAGGTTGGTGGCACGACGTCGCTCGACTTCAAGATTCAGGGCGACGAAGGTCTGCCCTACATCATGTTGCTGTCACTCTCCAACGCGTCGTCCACAGCGCTGCCTGGCGGCGCATCGCTTCCGCTAGTTGTCGACGGCGTCAGTGAGTTCACGATGACCGCCGGTAACTCAGTCCTGCCGGCGTCGTTCGGATTTCTGAACGCGCAAGGCGAAGGCGGTTCACCGCTAACGATTCCGCCCGTCCCGTGGTTGATGGGCATCACCCTCTATGGCACCGCGGTCACGATCGACCCTGTCAACTTCCCGCTGTTCCGCACCGTCTTCCCGACCGCTGTCCCGATCACCATCCAGTGATCGAGAGAGTGCGGTAGGTGACTGTGCCGACCGCGTCTGTGCTCACTGTGCCTGAGGGCCCTGTGCGTATGGATTAGGACCTCGCGACACGTAATCCGCTAGCAGTAGCGCTGGCTTGTGCAATGTCACTTTCGCAGGTCGAAGCAGAGTAGTCGGCGTGGTGCGTTCCCGATCTTCTCCGGTTGGTTCTGGCAGACGTAGAGCAGTCCGCGGCTTAGCACGAGTGGCGTCCAGGTTTCGCCGGCGTGGAATAGCGAGACGCGATTGAGAACGGTTGCTGCCTTCGGCGTGCACTTCAGGCGCAACAAGTGACCGTTGTCGGTGAGGCACAAGAACTGATCTTCACCCAAGTGCAGTAGCGAACCGGTGCCCAGACCGAAGTCTAATTGCCGCTCTCTGCCGCGCATGGTCACGGTCTCGGTCCAGTCAATTTCCGTGCGGCCGAGCTCTGTGCCTGTGGCCGGTTCGATGCACACGATGGCGCCACCGCGATCTCGGATTCCGTCGACCATGTAGAGGTTGCCATCGACTTCGACTGCGTTGGCAAACTCGAGACCGATCTTGCGCGTCTTCCATGTCTGCTTGGCTTCGCCTTCCTTGCTGATCGAGACGCCAACTGTGCCCGTGCCATACGACGACGTCAGTATCACGGTCGAACCAACGATGACCGGGCACGAGCCATTGACCGACTGATACGTTCGGCTACGAAACGGGAACTCGCTGATCGTGGTGCCAGCAACTGGATCGATCACCAGTAGACCACCCTTGGTTGGTCGCGATTTGCCGCCGGCCAAAACGAACAGGCGCTGCTTGCCGTGCAGTGGTGCGATGATTGGCGAGGCGCAACTCATGCCCCACTTGCTGCCCGTTCCCCAGATGATGCGGCCGGTAGCTTTGTCGAAGGCGGCGACGGTTGGCCCGCCGCGCTTGCCGAGGTTGATGATCAGGTGTTGGCCAAGTAGTAGCGGGCTGGTCGCGACGCCGAAGAACTGCTGTTGCAGGCCGAAGTCCTTGAGTAGATCTCGTTGCCAAACGATGCGACCCGTCGGGGCATCGAGGCAGAGCAGCTTGCCGTCGATGCCATGCACCCAGATGCGTTCGCCTTCGATGGTCGGCGTCGCACACGGCCCGCTGCCGAAGTATTCCGGCGTGTAGCTAGTCGTGTATCGATAGCGCCAGAAGCGCTGTCCGGTCTCCGCATGCAAGCAGTCAATGAGGATGTCGTCGTCTTGTCGATGGGTGTAGATCAAGCGCTCGCCGAGCACGACGGGGGATGCATACCCTTCACCGCGACGCATCGACCAAAGCAGCTGCGGGCCGGTCTTCGGCCAGGTCTGCAGCAAGTTGCTCTCGCGAACTTTGGCGTTGCGATGCGGCCCAAGGAAGCTCGGCCAGTCGCTGGTTTGTGCTGCGGCCGCTAGCGGCTTGGCCTTCGCGATTGTCGTCAGTTCTTCGAACGGCTTCGCAGCTGGTGCCGCGATCGTTGGCAGTTCTTGCACCGTTGGTGGCGCGGGGTCCTTCAGTGGTTCTTGCGCACTTAGAACTGTCGCTAGGAAGGCGACGACGGACACTCTTGCGGGGCACTTGCGCATGGAGCCATGGTAGCGAGCGCAGCTCTGTCTTTGCGCTGCGCGTCTGAGCCCGATGGCTTCGTCTGCACTAGGGCACCGCTTCATGGGTGATGCGGTCGGGAATTGCTGCGCCTTCGTGACTGCGGGCGCGTCACTGCACATACTCGCGGCATGCGATCCGTATTGACTGCTGTGTTGCTGTGCTTGCCAGTGATGGCACAGACTCCCAAGCCCGTCCCCGCGCCAGCGCCAAAAGCTGTAGTTGCCGAAGTCGGCAAGGCGGCGCCGAGCTTCCGCGTCAATGACGACACGGGCGCGATGACCGAAGTCGGTGGCGAGGCCAAGACGTGGACCGTGCTCGCGTTCTATCCGAAGGCGTCGACCGGCGGTTGAACGAGGCAAATGTGCGCGCTGCGGGACGCAGCGCAACAGTTCGCAACGCAAGGCGTCACGGTCTTTGGCATCAGCACCGATGACGTGAAGTCGCAGGCCAAGTTCAAGAAGGCGCAGAGTCTTGCCTTCCGTCTGCTGAGCGACCCCGATGGCAGCGTCGCCAAGAAGTATGGCGTGTTGATGAAGGGGCGGCCCTATGCCAAGCGCGTCACGTTCATTCTTGATGACAAGGGCGTGGTCCGCACCATCATCCCTCAAGTCGAGATCTCGGCGCACGGTGAGCAGGTGTTGCAAATCATCGCGAAGCTGCGCGGCTAGTCCGCGCGGTTCACTCGCTTCGCTCAGGGCGCGAGGTGGCTGGTGTGCGCCGCCGCGTGCGCTACTTCTCGGTCTTCGTCGCAGCCTTTTCGATGGCGACACCGCTGGCCATGAAGCGAAGGACCTTGCGGCCTTCGGTGATCTTCTTGGCTTCGTCGTGCTTGCCGGCGTCTTCGAGGTAGTGCTTGGTCTCGGCGACGGTCTCCTGCTTGAACGACAGTTGGCCGACAACAACAGCCTCACGACCACTGGCGTCCTTGGGCACGAAGAAACCGTAGTCCTTGAACTTGACGAACACCGGTGGGTTGCCGTTTGCGAGCGGCTTGCCGAGGTTCATCCAGCAGCCCTTCGATTGGCAGACGCCAGTGATCGGCGCCGCGAGGCGGACCGGCTTGCCAACGAACTGTTGCGGGTTGGCCATCACTGCGGCGAGCGTTAGTGGCTCGGTGCCGGCCTTGACACCGTCGCCAAACTGCTGGTAGTTGGCGAGGTTGAGTGCCTTCTTGATGGCAACGCCGCTGGCCATGAAGCGCAGGATCTTGCGACCCTCGGTGATCGTCTTGGCATGCTCATGCTTGCCGGCGTCTTCGAGGTAGTGCTTGGTCTCGGCGACGGTTTCTTGCTTGAAGCTCATCGTGCCTTCGACGATCGCGGTGCGCCCGCTCGAGTCCTTGGGCATGAAGAAGCCGTAGTCCTTGAACTTGACGAACACCGGCGGGTTGCCATCGGCGTCCGGCTTGCCGAGGTTCATCCAGCAACCCTTCGTCTGGCAAACGCCAGTGATGGGCGCTTCGAGGCGGATCGTTTTGCCCGCGAACTTCGCCGGGTCCTTGATCGCGTCGGCTAGCGATAGCGGCGTCTCGCCAACGGTGATCCCGCTGCCGAAGTGGTCATACGCCTTGGCGTCGAGCTTCTTGGAGGTCTCAGCGGGAGCCTTCGTGGGGCTCGTGGGGCTCGTGGGGTTCTTGTCTTGCGCGTTACAGAGCAACGGCAGGGTTAAGGCGGCGGTCAGAATGGGGAGGATTCGCAGGCTACGCATCGATCTCGCTGTGGTGAAAAAGGAAGAGGCACAGGTTAGGACACCGGCGTTGGCTTGACCATGGGCCGTTGGGGGCGATGGCGCGGCTCTTTTGGGGTGCGCGCCAGGCTTCTGGCGGCGTCTCGACCAGGAACTCATCACGGTAAGCGTGCTGCACAGGCTAGGATGCGTGACGTGTCGATGGATGTCTTGCACGTGATCCACCAGTTTCCGCCGGAGAGCCGGGGTGGGTCGGAGTCTTATGCCTTTGATTTGGCGCAGCGTCAGCGCGCGCGCGGATTGGCTGTTGAGGTGCTTAGCGGCTCGCAGCATGCCGCCGAATCGGTGACCTTGACCGAGGGCGAGGTCGAAGGGTTGGTCGTGCATCGCTTGCAGCGCAACGACTTGTTCTTCGATCACCACGTCAAGATGTGGCATCCCGAAGTCGAGGCGCGCTTCGAGCAGTTCTTACGAGAACGCCAACCCAAGCTCGTGCATGTGCACCACTGGGTTCGCTTGACGTGCAACTTGATCGAAGTGTGCGAGCGCGTCGGGGTGCCGGCGGTCGTGACGTTGCACGACTACTACACAAGTTGCCCGCGTGCATTCCGTCGCCGTAAGGGTGATGAGGCATGTCGTCGCGAACTCTCGGCGGCGAGCTGCGGCGAATGTGTGCCTCGTTATGGTTACGAGCCGCCACACGAGATTGCCGATGGCATCAACCTCTACGCCGATCACTACCGCGCCGAATTGTCGTTAGCGCGCGCCGTGTTGGTTGCGGTTGCTAGCACCGCGGATTTGCTGTCCGCGACGACCGGAGTCTCTCGCTCGCGTTACCAGACGTTGCCGCTGGGTTACAAGCAGCGCTTCCACAGCATGTCGGCGTTGTCGGCGCCCCACGAAGGTGATCCCCTTCGGTTTGCGTTCTGGGGTGGTATTGGGCGCCACAAGGGCGTCGACGTGCTGTTGCAAGCTCATCGCAAAGTGTGCGAATTGCGACCGGGCCGTTCGGAGTTGCAGGTGTTGGGCGGGTTCGAAAGCGATGCGTTCGAAACCGAGTTGCGCGCTCTTAGCGAAGGCTTGAACGTGACCTTCCACGGGGCGTTCGATGCAGCACAACTACATGCCGCGAACCCGCATGTTGGCGTCTTCCCGAGCACGTGCATTGAGACCTTCGGGTTGGTTCTCGATGAGTGCTTCGAGCTTGGCTTGCCGTGCATCACCAGCGATCTCGGCGCGTTGCCGGAGCGAGCTGGCGGTGCTGGTGTCACGACGCGATCAGGTGACGTCGACGATTTGGCCGCGGCCATGCTCCGCTTCATTGACGAGCCACAGTTGTGGCAGCAGTTGCGCGGCAACCTGCCGCCGCCGTCGCCCAGCCTCGACGAGCACGTCACTGCGTTGCTCGAGATCTACTCGGCAGCGCGAACTGGGCCGAAGCCTGAGCCGCAGTTTCCGTTGGTTAGTGAGCGTCGGCGCTTGGCGTTCTTGATGAAGCAGCGCGATACCGCGATGAGCAAGCTGATCCCGCCTAGCGGTGGGCCCAGTTAGTCGCCGGTCCAGTTCGCAGGGGGGGGCTCGGTTAGCAGGTAGCCCGATTACCAGGTGACCCGATTACCAGAGGGTCCCAGTGACCAGCGGGTCCCAGCAAGCAGGGGGCCCCAGCAAGCAGGGGGCCCAGCTACTAAAGGCCCCAGCGACCAGAAAACCTACTCGTCTGCTTGGCTTAGTGCGGTGCGCATGGCGGTGGTAACGTCCTTCGCCGTCCACGGCTTTGACAGCACACAGCAAATCAATCCGGCCGGAAAAACATGGGCGTCGCCGAATCCGGTTGTCAGCACAATTGGCACATCCGTATCGAGGGCGCGGATGTTGTCGATCAACTGTGGCCCAGCGAGCCCGGGCATGATGCGGTCGATCACCATGCAGTCAAAGCTCGTTTCTTCGGTCGCAATGATCTTGAGAGCTGCCTCGCCCGTCGCTGCTTCAGCGGTTGTGTAGCCAAGCCGTTCCAGCGTGCGGACCAGGGTCCTTCGGACGATGTCGTTGTCGTCAACGACTAGCACACGCTGGCTCTTGTGGGAGCTCGTCGGTGGGGTATCGGTCACTGCTGGAACCGTTGAGATGTCGTGGGGAAGTAGACCGTGAATGTATGGCCAAGCGCCGCAAAGAATCGATCCCCGGCGAGTCCCGCTGTCGCGGCTAGCAAGTTGTCTGCAGTTCGACTGAGCTGATTGTGAGCCATTCGTTCTTTCTCAGGAGATACGAACTATAGTCCATTTAGGCGCTGTTGTTGGCAATGTTACCCCGAAACACCGCGTAGCCCGTTATTGCCGATGGCGTGCTATCGGCCGCGATAGATCTGAGACCATTTCCGGACCCGCGTAAAAATGCCGACGTCACGGCTATTGGCCGCCGCTCGCAGAACTCCTTGCGCGTCAAGAAACAGTACCCAGGGGTATGGGCCATCGAAGGGATCACCGACCTGGTGTTCGGCAATTGGCAGTGGCCCGGGACGCAAGTCCTGCAGGTCGGCGACGGTCGCGTCGCGATCCGACGTCTCCATGCTATTGGGCACGGCAAGCACCCACTGCTGTGGGTATTGCAGTTTGTCCTGCAGGATCTTGCTCAGTTTGCGAAGGGCTCTGCCGAGGCCGCGCGCTGGGGAACCTTCGTCGACTGTTGGTAGCCACAACACGAGCGTGCCATCCGGGTTGGTTGGGATGCCGCGAGTTTGCAGCTGCATCAATTGCTTGAGCGATCCCGTCGGCTGCTGCTGCAGGTCCAATCCCAGCACGGGTGAGGTGACTTCGTTGTCGAGTCGTTGCACGGTCGGTTGCTGCACGCGGATGGCGCCGTTGCTGGTTGCGAACCCGATGTGTCCTTCGATCGGTGTGCCATCGTGCACGGCATACTCCCACAGCGCTTCGTCGTTGATGACGACTTCGACACGCGGGCCACGAACGCGCAGTTCGTAGGCAAACCAGTTTTGCTTGGCGGGGATCTCAACGGTCGAGTTGCGTTGCATTTTTGGCAGATGGATGTCGCGTTCCCATAGGCCGCGCAAGTTCAAGCTCACCTGTCCTTCGCGATCATTCGCTTCGGTCTTGCCCCGCGCGTAGTTGAAGTCGCCCGTGGAGAAACCGATGCGGATGCTGCGGTCGCGCCGCGTGTGGCCGAGCACGATCGCGCCTGAGACATATGACGTGGTCCAGTGCACGCGCCCGCGAACGACGTAGTGGCCCGGGGAGAGCCAAGTGACGGAGTGGGCGTAGGCGTGGCGCTGCTGGGCGCGGCGATCGAGCACGCCAGTTGCTTCACGCGGCTTGTTGCGGCCGACGTGCAGGTCTCCCTCCGACGTCACATACCAAAGCCCCTTGCGACGGCGATCTTCAAAGCCAGTCAGTTCACTTTCGGTGAAGCCATTGCTGCCGAGGTGTCGTGGCAAGCGCGCGACGGCGTCTGGTCTGGCGTGCTTCGTTGGCGCCATGCCGAAGCAGTTGGTGATCGAGGCATGCTCTCGTGCAGTCGCGGCGGCAGCATTGGTCGCGTTCTCGGTAAGCAACGCATCGATGTGCGTCGCCAGTGCGGTGAGCAATGCCTGTGTCTTTGGCAGTTGAGCGAGGACTTGGCTGCCATCCACCGCGGCAATTTCGGGGAAGTGGCTGTGTGCCATCGACGCAAACGTCACCGCGGCATTCTGCTCACGACTTGCGGCCAGCGCTTTCGCCAACGCGCGGGCTACTTCGGGCCGCCAGCCATCGGCAGTAATCGACCAGACGCCCGATGCGATCGCGGCGTCGATGTTGGCAACTTCGTCAAATAGCAGCGTCGCGGCCGCGGCGTGCTCCTGGCCATAAAACGGCTCCGCGTGGTTGCGTGCCCACGAGCGCGTCGGCACGTCCATCACCATCGGCGAGTGACCTGATTCGGGTAGAGCCCCGTAGCCCTTGAGCCACTGGTTGTTCTCGCGCTTGCGGTCTTGCCAGTCATAGCAGCCGCGCAAGAACGTCTCCCAGTCCTGATGCAGCTCGTCGAAGTCAGCCGGACGACCATCCTTGCCGTCGCAGAACGTCGCCGTGAAGTAGCCGACGGGATCGCGTTGGCCGGCGCGGGCGTTGCGCTCGAACTTCGCCATCACCTCGCGGTAGCGCGGCTTGCTCGGCGGGTAGCTGGTCAAAAACGTGTAGAGCGAGTAGCCGGCGGGGTAGTTGTCGCGGTAGTCCTCGATCTCACCCGTCAGCAGCTGCAGGAACTTCTTCTTGCTCGCGTAGCCGAGATAGAAGGTGCGCGCTGGGGTGCCGATACGGAGGTAGTTCTTGGTGAACGTCGTCTCTTGCATCTGGCCGTAGTGACCGCTCGTCCAGTCGGCGTGGCCTTCGCCATACCACGACGGCATGAACGGTCGCAGCACGCCATCAAAGCGGTGGGTCAGTTCGTGCGTCAGAGTCTTGCCGAGCGCCGCAATGTTGTTCCAAGCGAAGCGCACGGTCGTGCGGTCGCCGCCTTGGAAACCACCGGCCCACCAGAACGGCGCACCCTCGGTCTCCATGTCGCTGTTTTCAGGCACGATGCGCGCAATGCCCTGACGTCCTTCAAACGGGTCCTTGCCGAAATGGCTTAGCAAGCGTTGGTGATGCAGTTCGATCGTCTTGGCTGTTTGCAGCAAGGTCTCGTGGCCGCAAATCGTCTCGATGCGATAGAGGCTATTGGTGCTCAGCGCGAGGCCGACGTGATGCCAATCGCTGTGTTCCTCGGTGAAGCGGATCTTCTGCTCCTCCGACATGTCTTCGAGTTCGGCAATGGTCCAGATCTTACCTGCCTCAACGTCACGCTTGCGTTCGTCGGCGAGGATCTTACGCGCGTCGGAGGCATACGAACCGGGGCCTTCTGGCCGCGGTCCTTTCAAGTCCTTGAATGCAACCTGGCGCGCCAGTCCAACCAAAATGCGTGCGGCGCGAATGCGTTGGTCGTCGATGACGCGCGCATCACTGCTTGTGCCAGTCGTCG
>JBNMNW010000022.1:0-37531 GCA_051278165.1 Planctomycetota bacterium
GTCTTCGGAACCAGCATCGCGCCGCCCCAGGAGTCAATGAGAATGGCAATGCCTAGCAACGCCGCAGCGCTCATCACCGCCCACACGAACGGCCATCCAGACCGCCTTCGCGGAACTGGTTTGCTAGCCTCCTGGGCCAGTGACGCCATCACGCGATCTGCGAGATTGGTCTCGTGCGTTTCGTCGTTGAGCGCCTCGCGAATCGACGCAACCGTCGCCTCGTAGTCGGCAACCTGCTCACGCAAGTGCGGACTGACGCGCATCTCTGCCTCGAAGCGTTCACGGTCGCGTGAACTCATCGTGCCATCGACCCAGTCGGCCAGACGCTCATCGACGTTAGGAACCGACGCGAATGGATCCTGCCCGGCAAAGGGGTCTCCAGCTGGGTCCGCGCCGAACTTGCCGCCAAACTTGTGATTGGACCGGCTCATGGGCGGAACTCCCGCAGCTTCTGCTGCAGTAACAGACGTCCTCGATGGATGCGGGAACGCACCGTGCCGATCGGCAACGACAGCGCCACAGCGATCTCTTCGTAAGACAGCGACTCCATGTCTCGCAGGATGACCGCCTCGCGGTATTCATCGGGCAGCTCGGTGACGCAGCTGCGGACCTTGGCCAAAAACTCCTTCCGGTGTGCCACGTCCGAGGGATCGCGCTCATTGCCGGCAGGGGTGATGAAGAAGTCGTCCGTGCCCTTGATCGGTGCGTCGAGGGAAAGCGTTTGGCGGTCGCGCTTCTGGGTACGGCGACGGCGATATTCACTGATGGCGACGTTCATCGAAATCGTGTGCAGCCAAGCGGCGAAGCGAACCTGCCCGTCAAACCCGGGCAGCCCTTTGTGCACGCGCATGAAGACCTCCTGACTTAGGTCTTCGGCTATCGCTCGATCGCAGTGCAAAACGGACACCATTACTCGCATCACCCGGTTCTGGAACATCTCGACGAGGGTCCGAAATGCGTCATGATCCCCCTGCTGCGCGCGCAGCATGGGTTCACGAGCCGGATCCGATTCCTCGGTATCACCGCCGGATTGCACCACGCCGAGCCGAATAGGCCCCACTGTGACAGGCTGTGAACCGGCGACCAGACGCGGTTGCGCTGGATCGGTTCCTTCGCGGAGCGTCTTTTTCTCGGCGGTCACGGGTGTTGGCACGATATCCACCTTGGGGCCGCACAGCGACAGGCGGTTCTGTTCCTCACGCGAAGCGGCGACCAGAACTCCCGGCGCAAAAGGTCCAAGCAGTCTCTCTAGCTGGACTAGTCGTTGCGGGCTACCTGATCGACGAAGACAATCGTGGCAACTTCCCGCGTGCTAACCCGAAGCTCCCGATGGCGAAAAACCTATTCACGTTCTCCTGCCCCTGCTGCAACAAGATGGTCGAGGTCGACACGCGCTCCGGCAAGGCACGCGCGGTGCGAGCCAACGAGCAGAAAGGCGGCCAAAGCCTCGACGACTTGCTAGACGCCCACAAGAACGACTCCGAGCGACTCGGGGACATGTTCTTGTCGGCCAAAGACAGAGAGAACAACCGCGAGGATTTACTCGACCAACAGCTACGTCGAGCCAAGAAAGAAGCCAAGAAGGACAAGGACGACAAGCCTCGCAACATCTTCGACCTCGACTAGATCGCCGACCATTAGATCGCAGGCGTTGCTAGTGGCCTGACTCAGACCACGAGCGAAGTGCCGATCGCATCAGCCGCCGAAGCCGAGCATGCTACCAATCTGGTAGATCGCAACTGCGGCCAACCACGCCAGCACCGTCATGTAGGTGAATACGAAGATCGGCCAACGCCACGAATGCGTTTCGCGCCGGATCGCCGCCAACGTCGCCGCGCACTGACTGCAAAGCGCGAAGAACACCATCGCGGCCAGCGCGATCAAGCCGTTCATCGTCGGCTTGCCGTCCGGTCCCTTGGCGTTGCGCAAGGCATCTTTAAGGCGCGGATCGGGATCGTCCGCCGAAGCCTCGACCTCGCCCAGACTGTAGAGCGTGCCCAGGGTCGGGATCACCAGCTCTCGGGCGGGGAACGCGGCCAGCACGCCGACGGTCATGCGCCAATCAAATCCAGCTGGCTCGAACAGCGGCTGCACGAAGTGCCCCATCGAAGCCAAGTAGCTCTGCTCGAGGTAAGCCGCAGATTGGCGCGCGTCGAGCACTGCCAGTTGGTCGGCAGCGTCAGCCGGCGCGGCAAGCGCAACCGCCGCGCGTTGCGAATCAAACGACTCCCCAATGGCGGCCGACCGCGGGAAGTATGCGAGCACCCAAACGACGATCGTGGCGGCGAAGATCACCGTGCCCGCCGTCACCAGGAAGCTTTTGACCGAGAACCACGTGTGACGAGCGATCAAGCGCAGGCGCGGCCGCTGGTAGACCGGCAACTCCATCGCGAGCATCGACAAGCCGCCTTTGAGCACGGTGCGGCGCAGGATCAACGACACCATGATCGCCGTGACGATGCCGACGGCATACAGCACGAACAGCATCAAACCGGCTTGGTATGCCGGGAAGAACGCGGCCAGCAAGACAACGTAGACCGGCAAGCGCGCCGAACACGACATCAGCGGCGCCACGGCAATCGTCGCCAGGCGGTCGCGTTCGTCGCCGAGAATGCGGCTGGCGGCGATGCCCGGGATGGCGCAGGCAAAGCTGCTTGCGAGCGGAATGAAACTCTTGCCGGACAGGCCAAAGCGACGCAGCAAGCGATCGAGCAGGAAGACCGCACGTGCCATGTAGCCAGTCGCTTCGATGCAGGTCACGAACGCAATCAGCAGCGCGATTTGCGGCACAAAGATCAGCGACGAACCGACGCCGTTGACGACGCCATCGACGAGGAAGCTGCGCACGGCACCTTCGGAGATCATCGCTTCGATGCCACCCGCCAGGAAACCCTGGCCAATCTCAATCCACTCCATGAACGGTTCGGCGACCGTGAACACGAGCTGGAACATCACCAGGACCGCGGCGATCAGCACCGCCGGTCCAAAGAACCGGTGCAACAGGAAGCCGTCGAGCTTGTCGGTTAGCGACTGACTGATCGCACGCTTCTTGGTCACGCGTGCGATCGGCGACGATGTGGGCTTTGGCGGTTCGAGCGCCACCGTTGCCAACTTGATTCGCAGGGCATCGACACCGGTGCCCTCCGCTCCGTTGACAACCACCAGCGGCAAACCCAACGCTCGCTGCAACTGATCGGCGTCGATTGGGAAGCCTTCGGCGGCGGCGACGTCGACCTTGGCGACGGCAACGACCATTGGCACACCGAGGCCGCGAAGCTGATGCAGCAATTGCAGTTCGACCACGAGTTTGCCGGCATCGAGCACGAAGCAGATCAGATCGGGCCGCGTGGCCGCGTTGCGCACGTGATCAATCGCGACTTCTTCGTCCCGACTCTGCGGCGTCATTGAGGCAACGCCTGGCAGGTCGACGATTTCGAGGCGGCAGTCGCCGGACGTGCAGTTCGACTGAACACTTTCGACCGAGGTGCCAGGAAAATTGACCGGCCGCTGCAAACTGCCGGTCAGGTGCATCAGCAACGATGTCTTGCCGGCATTGGCGCGACCAAACAAGGCAATCTTGCGCGTCGCTACCGGAGCATTCGGCGCCGAGGGCGAATTGGCGACACCGACGGTCACGTTAGGGAGCCCCGTTTGCACTGACTGCTGTTGATGCACTGGCTGCTGTTGATGCACTGACTGCTGTTGAACTGGCTGCTGACGAACTCTCTGTTGACGACGCAACGACACGAACGCGTTGCGCTTCCGATCGCCGCAGCGCCAACCGGTAGCCGTGCACGCGGAACAACATGGGATCGCCAAACGGTGCGGATGTGATGTGCTCTAAGACGGCGCCTACCCAGAGGCCCGACGCGGCCAGCCGCTCGCTGATGGCATCGTCGCCATCGACCGCAACGATCTCAAACGCGCCCCCAGACGCCACCGCGTCGAGGCGACGTTCGCCGCACGCGCTGCCCTGCCCCGAAGACGTGGCGGCAGAAGACGAGGCGGCAGAAGACGTGGCGGCAGAAGACGATGCGGCAGAAGACGATGCGACCGACGACGATGCTTCGGATGAAGAGCCTTCAGGCGAAGCGGAGTAGTCGGAGGAGGTGGCTGTCACGGTGGGTTTCACGATGGATTTCACGATGGATTTCATCGCCCAAGGCATGGTCGCTCTTGAGAACGAGTCTCAAATACGATTGTGGCCCACGGCCCTCCCGAAAACAAGTGGGCTACTGCGCGCGCCTCTCGCACGCACACGACTGACACTGCATCGTTGCCATCGCGCCGGGAATGCCGACACTCGCGTGCGATGCAGCCGACCGCACATACGACCACGATCAAAATCGCTGGCACTGAAGTCTCGTTCGAAACGGGTCGAATCGCCCGCCAAGCCTCCGGAGCCGTGCTCGCTCGCTGTGGTGACAACGTCGTGCTAGCGACCGTCACTGCCGCGTCGTCCCCCAAACCGGGCCAAGACTTCTTTCCGCTGACGGTCGAGTACCGCGAGAAGTGGGCTGGGGCTGGCAAGATCCCCGGTGCGTTTGGTAAGCGTGAAGGTCGCCTCACCGAGCACGAGGTATTGGTCTGCCGGTTGATCGACCGCAGCGTGCGCTCGCTGTTCCCCGAGCACTACAAGAACGAGGTGCAGATTCAGGTGCAGGTGCTCAGCTGTGAACCCAAGAGTGACCTCGAGAGCCTGTCGCTGCTGGCAGCGTGCTGTGCCTTGCACATCAGCCCGGTGCCGGCCAACGGGCCGATCGCCGGTCTGCGAATCTCGCGCATCGACGATTCCTGGCACGCATTCGTTGGCCGCGAGAAAGCCGCCGCCGCCGACATTGAGTTCACGGTTGCCGTCGGCCCCAATGGCCTGGTGATGCTCGAAGGCGGCGCCAAGGAATGCAGCGAAGCCGATGCGATCGCCGCGATCGGCCAGGCGACCGAATGGATCGGGCGTTGCCACAAAGCCTTCGATGAGCTTGCCGCGAGCATTGGCCGCACCAAACTCGAAGCGCCACCCGAACCCGAACTGCCAGACGTGCCGGACGCGGCTCGCGAGAGTCTCAAGCAAGCGTTGACCATCAAGGTCAAAGCCGAACGCCGCGCGGCCATTGCCGCGGCCGAAAACGGTTGGCTGGAAACGCTCGACAACGATGCGCGGGCTGCCGCCAAGCAAGCGTATGGAGACGCGGTTTGGGAGCAGATGCGTGAGAACGTGCTCGCCACCGAGAGCCGTCTCGATGGCCGCACAAAGACAGAGATTCGGCCCATCTGGAGCGAAGTCGGTTTACTGCCGCGCGCGCATGGCTCGTCGCTGTTCACTCGCGGTGAAACTCAAGCCATCGTCACCTGCACGCTGGGCAGTCCTGACGATGCGTTGCGACCGGGCAACCTCGCCGACGACACCAACAAGATCTCGTTCTTCCTGCACTACAACTTCCCCCCCTACTCCGTTGGGGAAACGCGGCCGCTACGTGGCCCTGGGCGACGTGAGATTGGCCACGGGGCACTAGCGCGTCGCGGACTGGCGCCGTTGATGCCGGACAGCAGCAAGTATCCATTCACGATCCGGATTGAATCCGAGATCACGGAAAGCAATGGCAGCTCGTCGATGGCGACGGTCTGCGGCGGATCACTCGCAATGATGCACGCCGGCGTGCCGATCGTGCGGCCAGTTGCCGGCATCGCGATGGGATTGATCTCCGACGGCAAACGCCACGCGGTGCTAAGCGACATCCTTGGCGATGAAGACCATCTCGGCGACATGGACTTCAAGGTCGTCGGCACGCGAGAAGGCATCACCGCCATCCAGCTCGACAACAAGCTCGGGGGCTTGCCAGACGTTGTGCTTGAACAAGCGTTCTTGCAGGCACGCGAAGGCCGACTGCACATCCTCGGAGAGATGCAGAAGACGCTCGACGAGCCGGCGCAGCCATCGCGATTCGTGCCACAGGCATTCCATATCGCGATCATGCCCGACGCGGTAGGCGCACTGATTGGTGCGCGCGGTGCCAACATCAAATCCATCACCGCGACTACCGGTGCCCGCGTCAGCGTCGACGAAACCGGCGCGGTCCTGATCTACGCGACCGACCAAACCAGCGCGGCGAAAGCTAAAGCCATGGTGCAACGATCGGCGGGCGTCCTGCACGTTGGTCGCTGCTACCGCGGCACCGTGACCGGAGTGAAAGACTTCGGCGCGTTCGTCAAGGTCAACGCCGTGAACGAGGGCCTCGTGCCGATCGAAGAGCTAGCGAACGAACGTCTTGAAAGCGCCAGTGACGTTGCCAAGGAAGGCGATGAGATGATCGTCACCGTGCTCGGTGCCGATGACCGCGGCCGCCTGCGCTTGTCACGTCGCCAAGCACTTGGTGTCGGCGAATCACAGATTGAGTTCTAGACACATGCACAAGATCCTCCTGGCGTTCCTGTTGGTAGTTTCGAGCGCGATTGCGCAACAACCACACCGCAATTTGCTACTCATCGTGACCGATGACCAGCGCTTCGATCAGATGGCGTGTGCCGGCCATGAAGTGCTGCAAACGCCGGCGATGGATGCACTCGCCAAGCGAGGAGTGCGCTTCACCAACGCGTTCGTGACCACGGCAATCTGTGCCGCCAGTCGCGCGTCGATCATGACGGGACGCCGTGAAGGCTCGCACGGCTACACCTTCGGTAAGCCGGCCATGCCAAAGGCAATCGCCGACGACACCTACTTCAGTCAGCTGAAACGCAAGGGCTACCGCAACGGCTTCGTTGGTAAATGGGGCGTGCGCTTTGAGAAGGACGCACTGGCAGGCGCAATCGACTATCGACGCACGTCTGGTCATCCCTACTTCAAGAAGGACGGCCGCCACCTGACCAATATCGTTGCCGACCGCGCTACCGCGTTCATCGCACAGCAGTCCGCCGAGCAACCGTTCTGCCTATCGGTTTCGTTCCATGCGCCGCACGCGGATGACGGCCACAAGGACCAATTCATTCCGCCGACGGAAGTCGCCTCGCTCTACGAAGACGCGAACGTACCCGTACCGCCCAACGCGGTGGCGGGCTTCGATGTGCTGCCAGACTTCCTAAAGAAGTCCATGGGGCGAGCCCGTTGGGCATGGCGCTTTGACAACCGCGAAAAGCAGATCCAACGCACCAAGGACTACTGGCGCATGATCACCGGCGTCGATCGCGCCATGCAGCGCATCGTAGCATCCCTAAAAGAGCACGGCTTCGACGACAACACGGTCATCGTGTTCACCAGCGACAACGGATTCTTCCTCGGCGAGCGCGGGCTGGCCGGCAAGTGGTTGATCTACGAAGAGTCGATTCGCATCCCACTGATCATCGTCGACCCGCAAGCAGACAAGGATCGGCGCGGCACGACCAACGATGCGATGGTGCTCAACACCGACTTCGCCCCCACCCTGCTGGACCTCGCCGGTATCAAGGCACCAGCAGGCTACGAAGGCCGCAGCTTGATGCCGCTGGTTGCAGGCGACACGCCAGCTTGGCGGTCCGACTTCCTCTACGAACACCGCATGGACAACAAGGGCATCCCCAAGAGCCAAGGGGTGCGCGGGTCACGCTGGGTGTATGCGCGCTTTGACGAACAGGTGCCAGTCTACGAACAGCTGTTCGACCTGCAGTCCGACCCTCAGCAGTTGCGAAACCTTGCCTCATCTGAGGAACACGCAAAGGTGCTCGCAACGCAGCGCGCCCGATGCGACGAACTGCTCAGGCAGTAATTCGCAGGCAATAATTCGCAGGCAGTAATGCGCGGCGCTTCAGCTCTGGTCCGCACGAGTGCCTTCACCGCGCTGGGCCAACAGCACCGCGAGCCGGGCGAGTGCACGGTGCAGCAGCATGCGCGATGCCGTGATCGTCTTGCCCATCTCCTTGGCGATCTCTTCGTGGCCAAGGCCAACGATCTTGGCCAACGTGATGACCTCGGCGTATTGCTCCGGTAACTCATCGAAGATGCACTCGAGCCGCTGCACTTCCTCAGCCTCAATCACGACCCGCGACGGCGACAAGAACGCCGCGTAGCCCGAGTAGTATCCGGGGTCCGTCGCCATTGGTTGCTCGCGACGCGCATCTCGCTTCTCTGCCCCGTAGAAACGCGCACGGTCATAGAGTTTGTGTTGCGCCGTCAAGTAGAGCCACTTCTTGAAGCTGCGTTCGCCGCGATACTCGAAGACACCCGCGTTCTGCAGCACCTCCCGGCAAACCGACTGCACCAAGTCTTCGCTGTGTTCCTTGCGAAGCAGGCGCGACCCCGCTCGCAACCGGACGAAGGCCTGCAGTTCAGGCAGGTACCTGGTAAGGAGCGAATCAATGGCAACGGCCCCACCATTAGACGCGTCCTGAAGCAGGCGCGCAGTTTCGCTGTTCATCTCTCTCATGTCGCCAGCTGGAAAGCTTACCATCACGCTGGCGATGACAGTGCCCCCCTCGAATCACGAATCTTCCCCGTCCCCTGGCGATGGGCCGCCAACCGCGAGTGCCGAAGTCGAGCAGTTGGTGTTCCAGTGCCTCGAAGCAACCGACTTGCAGGCTGCGATCGAAGAGTTGCGACTAGCACGCCCCGATCGCATCGAGGAAGTGGCGGCCGCGCTGAAAATCTTGCAGGAGCAAGGGCTGCTTGAGCCACGCGAGACTGCCAACTCAGAGGCAATCCCCGAACGGCTTGGCCCGTTCCGACTACTTCGTCAGCTGGGCGCAGGTGGCATGGGAGTCGTCTACTTGGCCGAGCAAGAAGACCTCCACCGGCAGGTCGCGGTGAAGTTGATCCGGCCAGAACACCTGTTCTTTCCCGGCAGTCGCGAACGCTTCCGCCGTGAAGTCGAAGCTGTCGCGAGGTTGCAGCACGCCTCGATTGCACCGGTGTTCACTGTCGGCGAAGACAATTCGATGCCGTACTTTAGCATGGAGTATGTGGACGGGCCCTCGCTCGCCACGCTGCTGCAGCGGCTGGGCGACAAGCCGCCAGCGACCGTGACCGGCAGCGACGTGGCCAACGCCATCGTCAGTGATGACTCCGCTTCGCGCCAACCGGAGACATCGACAAGAAGAAGCTTGTTGCCGCAATCGTGGACCAAAACGAGCGTCGACTTTTGCGTCGCCGTTGGCGATGCGCTGCAGCACGCGCATGAGCGCGGTGTGCTACACCGCGACGTCAAGCCATCCAACATCCTGATCACTAGTGATGGGCGCACCAAGCTGGTTGACTTCGGCCTCGCCCGCAGCGAAGGCACGCTCCCGATGACGGCGACGTCATCACAGATCGGTTCGCTGCCATACTTGCCACCAGAGCAGCTCGACGGTGAGCCCAACATTCCTAGCGTTCGTCAAGATGTGTATGCGCTAGGTGTGACGCTCTACGAGTTGCTCAGCATGCGCAGTCCGTTCCTACGTGAATCGACAACCGCGACTCGCCAAGCGATCCAAGACGGCAAGCCCACCTCTCTGCGTAGCCAAAATGGCAACGTCAGTTGGGACCTTGAAACCGTTTGCATGAAGGCCATGGCCCCCGACCCGGCCCAGCGCTACGCAGCGATGTCGGACTTCGTGCGCGACTTGGAAAACGTTCGGGCGAAGCGCGCGATCGAGGCCAAGCGACCGAGTCTGTGGATCCGACTGCGGCGCTGGGAACAACGCCACCCGACCACGACCGCGGTTGCCGCTGTTGCGGTGTTGTTGACGGCTGCCGCAGCGATCACATTGGCGTGGTTCGAAAGCAGTGCGCGGCAGGAATCGGATCGCCTGACGATTGCCGCCGAACGCAGGGCAACGGAAGCCGGAGAAGTCAGCAACTTCCTGGTCGATCTATTCGAGTTCGCAAGCCCTGACAAATCCTTGGGCAAGGACCTCCCAGTCGGCCTGCTACTGCAACAGGGCGCCGACCGCATCCAAACAGGACTCGCCGACCAGCCCGAAGTCACGGCACGCCTGCAAGCAACGTTTGGCCGGGTCTATTCATGGCTTGGAGAGACGGCCAAAGCAGCATCGTTCTTCGGCCTCGCCGCAGAGCAACTAGAAGGTTTGCGCGGCGTCAACGATCACGAGGCGATCACCTGCCGCCTACAGGAGGCCGACAACCACATCCGACTCGGCAACTACACGCTGGTCGACGCGTTGCTCAAAACTGTGACCGAGAGGATCGCACAGTGTGAGACTCGCACCCCACTGCTCGACAACCAACTCAAGCGCAACCAAAGCAGTCTGGCACACGTGCGCGGCGATGCCGCCAAGGCAGAGCAGCTATTGAATGAGGTGCTTGCAGATTGCCAAACGCGTCCCGAGGACCTGCAGCAGCTATGCAAATCGCAACGCATGCTCGCGGTGTTCTTGCAGAATGAACACCGCCACGTCGAGGCACAAGCCAGATTCGAACAGGCCATTGTGCTCTGCGACCAGGTCTACCCCGAGGGCCACCCAGCTCGCATCGATGTAAGCCGGAGTGCCGCGCAAACCCTGGCAGCAGTTGGCGAATACGAATCCGCCGATGCGATTTGCAGCAAGGCTCTGGCCGACACCGAGCGTGTCTTTGGCGAGAATCACCCGCGGACGTCCACCGTTCTGAGCAGCCTCGCATCGGTCCATCGCGAAGCCGGCCGATTCGACCTGGCAGCCAAGGAAATGGAGCGGGTCAACACGATCATTCGCAAATATCGCGACGCGTCGAAGAACTTCTACGCCCGTTCGCTGAACGACCTAGCGATCAACTACCACGACCTTGGCCGGTTTGAAGATGCGCGCAAACTCTATCTGGAAGCCCTGACCGTTAGTCGCGAGGCATTTCCTGGCGACCACGAACTGACTGCTGGGCTGCTCAATAATCTTGCCGAGACGCTCGGGCAACTTGGCGACCAGGCGGGCGCGCGCCAGCACATGCGCGAATCCTATGAGATGACCAAGCGCATCGACCCGAAGTCGCGTCACCTCGCGACGACCCTAAATGGTTTGGCCCTGATCCACATTGGGGACGGGACGCCAGCGCGCATGGCGCAAGCCGAGCAGTTGCTGGAGCAGGCAATCGAATCCGCCCGACCATGGAACAGTGAAACCTGGCAACTCGGCCGAGCTCACGCGCTGCGCGCGTATCTGAACAACCAACGTGGCAATGGCGAGCTTGCGGAGCAGGATGGCCTTCGAGCCCTGGAGCTCTACAACAAGGTCAGGCGCGCCGACCACACCAACAAGGCATTGACGATCTACAACGTCGCCTGGGCCATGCTGACGCAGGGCAAAGGACTCGATGTCGCTGAGCCATATTTCAAGCAGTCGATCGCCATGTATGAGCGCATGCAGCAGGCGCTCACGGACAAGGCGTTCCCGCTCAATCACTACGGCTACGCGTTGACGAGCAAGCGCCCATCCGAAGCGATCGCACCGCTCGAAGAAGCCCTGGCGATTCGCAGCCGACTGCTACCGAAGACCGGCCGGTGGCGTTTGGTTTCCGGCATCAACCTAGCAAACGCGCACATACGCCTGAAGAACTATGCGGCTGCCGAGCCGCTGCTGCTCGAAGTGCACAACGTGCTCTGCGAGATGACCAAGCCCGGCTCAGCGGAGATCCATGCGTCAGCGCAGCGCATGGTCGGGCTCTATCAGCGATGGCAGCAACCAGAAAAGGCCGCGCCGTATCGCGCCTTGCTGAAGAAGTAACAGTTAGCACAACGCGACCGCACGACCACACAATGACGTCACCTAGGAGTCTGCGTCACGGGAGGCGAATCGACCAGGTGCGTGACGTTCGTACCGGGTTGGTTCGCCGAAACGCAGTCGAATCGGTGGCTTCGGCGAGGATTTGGCGGGCCGACATGGTGTCAAGGGTGCGTGCATGGCGGTTTGCTCTCCCGTGGCGCAGACTCCTAGATATTGATCACGCCCTTCGGCGCGTAGACCAATGCATCCGGTCGCGTTTGCGCAACGCGTCGCGCCGAGTCGGCGGGCAACAGCCGGTATACATGCGTGCCAGCCGGCCCGCCGCGCACGACGCACAACTGACCAGCGCTAACTTCTTGTGCCTCGCGGGGTGACAAGTCGAGCCACGGCAACGAACCGTCACGAGCGGCGAAGTAGAACTTGACCTGTCCGGGACCAGGCTTCTTGGCAGCGGCGATCAACACATCAACCGCCACTTGCTCCTCGCGCAGCTTGCGTTGCTTCTCGATCTCTTGCTGATCGCGACGCGTATCGGCCGCCGTCTTGGCACGCATACCGGCAACATCTTCTTTGCGCGTCTGCTCTTCCTGCTCGAGTTGCTCACGACCCTTTTCCTTGCGCTCGATGCGCTGGTTGTGGGCAAGCTGCTTGGCCTGCTTGTCAGACAGCAGTTTCGCCTTCTTGAGCTGATCGCGCATGTTCATGCACACAACGATAGCGTGTCTCGAATCAGCCGTCGACGAGCTCTGAGTGGCTATCGTTGAACTTGACGGCAATCCCGACCAGACCCGCGCCCATATTCTCGATGCGCACGAGTTCTCCCGGGAGAGAACCTTCGCGACCTTCTATCTCGACCGTCACCGGAATGGATCCTTCAGAGACGAAGAAGACGCCCTGTTCGGAAACATTCTGGCCAGAGCCAACGATCGCCTCTGCGTCGAGGCGGATCGTGACGGCGCTGTCAAAACCGACTCGCTCGAATTGGCGGTTGGTCGAAGTGTGCGGGGTGGAGTCAGTCATGTGGATCCTTTGTCGTAAGCATCGACCGACTCGGATCCGAGACTGAACCCGCGACGCTTTCCCCTTACTGTGGGCGGGTGCACGAAAGCAGTTACGAGCGCGAGCCGGGTTACGCCGAACGATACCGAGACCGACGATTCCGCACGGGATCCGGGTCTGGCACCGACAGCCGCGAGCGAAAAGCAATCGCCGCACTGCTCAAGCTAGCGACCTATGACGAGGGTTTGTGGCTCGATGCTCCCTGCGGTGCCGGCCGCCTTTCCGACGAACTTCCAGCGGCAGCGGTGCTCGTTGACCGCGACCCAAACATGGTGGTGGCGGCCGGTGACGCCCGACCGCGAGCCTGCGCCAGTGTGCACGCGCTGCCATTTACTGACGACGCATTCGCCGGAGCCATGTGCATGCGGTTACTGCAGCACATCGCAACACCTGCTGAAAGAGTCACCATTCTGACCGAACTCAACCGCGTTACAGCCGGTCCGATTGTCGTGTCCTTCTTCGATGCGTGCAGTCTGCAACACTTCCGTCGACGCCTGCGGCCGCTACTCGGCAAGCGACGCTCCGGTCGATTCGCAGTTTCGCGGCAAGGCTTCCGGCAAGAACTGGCCGACGCGGGTCTAGAAGTCGTCGCGATGCGCTCCCTGCTGAGATTCATCGGTGAGCAAACGCTCGTCCTGGCAAAGCGAAAAACCGGCTCAGACTAGGGAGATTCCTGTCGAGCACCGTGCCGACGTGGTCGATAGCAAGGGTGCAGGAGAGGCAGGAATCATGGCCCAGATCACAAAGCACCAACGCATCCAGGCGCCCAAGCGTTCTCAGGATGACCCCGCAGCCGCCAAGTCCACCCGGGTGCTGCTCGTCGAAGACGAACCGCTGACCGCCGAAGTCTTTGCACTCGCACTGAATCGCGCCGGGCACGTCGTCGACGTCGCCAAAGACGGGCTGCAAGCGTTGCGTCATCTTCGGGAACGAACCCCAAGCCTCATCGTGCTCGACATGAGTCTGCCGGCGCTGTCAGGCTCCGCGGTCGTCCGCGAAGTTCGCGCATCGGGCTGCGTCGACGTGCCGATCATCGTCGTTTCCGGCAGTGAACAATGCCAGAGCTCGGTCACCGACGAGTTGCTGTCACCCGGCATCTGGCTAACCAAGCCGATCAAGCCGCGCAACCTGGTTGCGATCGTCGCCGACATGATCGAAAACGGACCGCCCGAGCAGTAGCTCGACGGATTCGTCCGGAGCAGTCGTTCGGCTGGCGTGCGCCGGTTACCGGAACGCCAGGCAATCGACTGGCCGACAACGCCTCGGCCAAACGAAGCCGTCCGACGAGCAACCGATCGTCAGCTAGTGATTCCTCAGCTACCTCTCGCCAAACACCTGCACGGCGAAGGCGCGAAGTTCCGGCAATGACCGCGACACGCCAAACATCCAGGGCTCCTGCCGGTCGTGCAGCAGCGCGACATCCGCGACAGCCTTACCAGCCTTGCGCCGCGACTCCAAGTATTGCAGCGTGCGGTCCACCGCCCGCGAACCTGGATAGCCGGCAAGCGAAACGAACCGCACCGGGAAGCTACCTAGCTTGGCAATGGCCGGCCCTGGCATGGCGCCACTGCCAACGAAGACGACACCGCTGATGTGTGGCTGGAACTTCGTCAACTGCATGCCAACCACCGAAGCTGACTCGCGATCACAAACAAGCAACGGCTTGCGGCCACCGGTCGACAACACCTCGGGAAGCGCTTGGATCGCGGCGAGCAATGCCTTGGCATACGGACGGCCACCGCCAGGCGAATCCATGGTGACGATGTGCCACTTCTCAGTGACGCCAAATCCCGCCAGCTCTTGCAGCAACCAGCTGGACTCGCGCATCACCGGCGCGGTTGGCCGACGCGAGCCAATGTCGTATGCCGGCGAACCAGTCGCGAACACAATCATCGGGTGCGGCGAGCTGTCCTTCGGCATGCGCAAGACGCACGGCTGCACGATGTCCCCCGCCGGCATCGAAGTCGCGACGTTGCCGGTCATGCCAGCCAACGGCGAACGCTTCGCGGCGAGGTTCACCAAGCCGGCTTCAAGTCGCTCCAGATCGCGCACGGCATCACTTCGCACGGCGAACGCTTCACCGGAGTAGGCGCGCGTCACCTGCGCAGCCAAACCATCGAGAAGCGCCCTCGGCTGCGGCTCGAGTTCGTCGCGTGACGTCACAGCATTGGTCATCGCGGCTTCGGCTCGCTGCTGGTAACCACGCAGCACGTAGAACTGCCAACGAAGCTGTGGGTCGTGCTCGCGCGGCTCCTTGCCGTCGAACAGCGCCCGCATTTCGACTTCGTATGCGCCGTCCGGTAGTTCGGCACCAGCCACGCTGGCCGTGGTCTGCGCCATCCGCAAGTCCGCGACGGTGCAGTTGCGCTCCACCAACTTCGACCAGACCTGCTCTCCCGCTGCATTGCGCACCGTCAACTCGAACGTCATCGCGCCCGGCGACTTCATCGTGAACGGCAGGGTGATCGAGAAGTTGGCCGACTGGCAGGTCGCAAGCGACGCGGCCGGATCGACGACTTCGGGCAACACATACGCCCCAAGTGATGCACGCATCAAGAACGCGTCGTCGACCGCAACTCCGCGCAAAAACGCAAGCGACTTGGCGACGGGCACGAACGGCAGCCCGTTGTCGGCTGACACCAACAATTCGGCAACCTTGGCGACGTCCTGCTGCGAGCGACCGCGCAGCTCCCGAAAGACCTCGGCACGACGGCTTTCAAGGTGCAGGTAGCCCCACCGTTCGCGATACACCGGCCCCTGCGCGCGCGCACTTGCCGGTGCCATCGACGTTGCAATCACAAGACCTAGGCAGGTGCCCAAGACAGAGTGGCGGCGTTGCATCATATGGAGCAACAGTACCCTCTCGAACGCCCGGGGTAACGCGTGCAGCAGGTAACGCCGGCTTAGTCGCGCAGGAACGAGGTCGTGCAGGTCCCGCAACGCAGGCGCCCCGCAACGCCGACTACGGCAGGTTCATGGTCTTGTGGGTCTGAGGCACCACGCGAACATCAAACTTGTAGCGAACCGCCATGGCTACGAACCGTTCGAGCTCGCGCGCCGGCAGCGGCCGCTTGACGGCACCAAACGGCGTCACCGGCTGGAGCACCAACAGGATCTTGTCGCGCAGCGGCCGCAGGTTCTCGAGGGCTTGCTCCAACGACGGATCTTGGACGCGATCCGTCAGCACGATCTTGACGTCGACCGAGGCGCCGCGGCGAAGTGCAATCTCGCAACACTTGACGTGCAACGTGCCGTAGTCCGTTCCCGGCATCAGCAGCAACTTCTTGCTCTGCGGCTGGTCGAGAGTCTCCGGCAACTTGTAGTCAGCGCTGAGATGGTCGACCTGGTTGATGCAACTCGCGAGCGCATCCGGGTCGATCGCTGCCGTCTCCAGATGCAGCCGCATGCCTTGATCGCGCACCGCTTTGCCGAACTGCTGCACGAACTCAGGGAACACCAGCGGCTCACCACCGGTCACGCTGACGCGCGACTGCCTGAGACCGGGCATCGCAGCCTGGCTAACTTGCCGGCACAGTTCGGCGGCACGGCTCGCAATGACCGGGTTGGGTTCTTGCTGGGTGCGCACGCCAAAGTTCACCGGCGCCGTTGTCGGAGCTTCGTAGCTGTTCGGCGTGTCGCAGTAGGTGCACCGCAGCGGACAGGTCGCCGTGCGCAAGAACGTCATCGGCGCGCCGACGAACCGTCCCTCACCTTGGATCGAATGGAAGATCTCGATCAACGGGGCGCGCGCTTCCTTAGCCTCGCGCTCGTCTTTCGCCTTCTTCGACTTGATATCGGTCAGTGCCCGCCGCAGATCCATGGCGTTTTGAACCTAGCTGGTGAACCGCTCAGCGAGCTCGTTCAACACAGCGATACCGGTAGCGAGGTGTTCGTCACTCGCAGCAAACGACAGACGGAAGTGCGTGTCGTGCGCCGAGAATGCCTTACCCGGCACCATCAGCACATTCTTCTCGATGGCCGCTTCGATGAACACATCGCTAGCTACCTGCACGCCGTTCTTGTCACGGGGCAACCGCGGGAACGCATAGAACGCACCTTCAGGCTTGGACAGCGCGTAGCTCGGGTGCAAGTCGCGCACGAGCATGTCGCGCTTGGCGCGGTATTGCTCGCGATACGGCGTCAAGTCGATGTTCGGCATCGCAGCGAGCAACGCGTGCTGGAACGGCGCCGGCGCACAGACGAACGAGAACTGCTGCAGGGTCTTCAGCGAGTCGAGCACATTGCTCGGACCGGTCGCGTAGCCCATGCGCCAACCAGGCACGCCATAGGTCTTGCTGAAACCACCGAGCTGGATGCAGCGATCGGTGTACTCCACCGGCGATGCGTAGTCGTCCTCGTAGCAAAACAGATCGTAGATCTCATCGCTGACGACATAGGCCCCCACTCGTTCCGCAGCCTTGCAGACGCCTTGGATCTCGGTGCGCGTCAGCATGCCACCCGTTGGGTTGCTGGGCGAGTTGACGAACACAATCTTGGTCTTGTCGGTCACCAAACGATCGATCTCGTCGGTGTCGATCGCGAAGCGTTCGCCGTCCTGCTTGGGGTAGGTGTTGTAGTACTTGACCGTCGCTCCGCAGAGGTTTGCCAGGTGGCGATACATGACGAAGTAGGGATCCGGCAGCAGGATCTCGTCACCGGGATCGAGCAGGCTCAAGAACGACAGCATCAGGCCGCCGGAGACACCACTTGTCAGCATGCAGGTCTCAGGGCGCTTGCCGAGTCGTTTCTCGACGTCGTCGAGCACCATATCGGTCAGCTCAGGCAGACCTTGCGTGACAGTATAACGGTTGAAGCCGTCACGCATGGCAGTGCACGCCGCGTCGATCAACTCCTTAGGAGGATCGTAGTGCGCTTGCCCGATCGACAGATTGATCGGGTCCTTCATCGTCGCCATCAATTCGAAGATGCGACGAATGCCACTCGGCTCGATGCCGCGAACGCGGCTAGACAGACCTATGTCTTCAGAAGCCACGGATACCCAAAGAGTTCAGGAGAGGAAGGCTAAGTAACTCGCGACAGTGGACAAACTGTCGTCGCGCGCCCACGCACATGCGGGGCTGCGGTTCTGGAGCATCCCCGAATGCACCTCAGGTGAAGTTCAGGTGCAGTTCAGGAGAAACGACGACGGCGACGACGACAGCGCGAAGTAAGCGCTTGGCTTACTTGCCCTTCTTCTCGTCCTCGTCCTTCTTCTTCTTCTTCTTCTTGGTGGCGACCTTGAACTTGGTGCGCACCTTCGGGAGGCCAGTAACGCCCACTTCTGGGGTCCAGCGACCATCCTTCTTCAGGGCTGCGAGGCGCTCGACGCGGGTCCAAACGTTGCGTTGGCCCACGCCCGTTCCGGAGGTCTTCAGACTGCTGTGGATCGACATTGGATAGTAAGTTCGGATACTAAGTTCGGATACTAAGTTCGGTCAGATTCGGTATCGGCTGCTGCGATGACGCACGACAGTCCAGACTGTCTGGCAGCCAAATTGAGGGCAAGCAGCCTATCGGAAAGGCACCTACCCCGGCTAGCTCGATTAGGACTTTCTGGCCCGATTAAGGCTCTAACTCACTGGTTCGGAATATCAACCCGGCCCGGCCACCCGGTCGGGCTCTTGGCATCGGTCTTTCGGATGGTGCAGAACATCTCGTCCGGAACGTCCATCGGCAGCTCTTCGAGCGCCAACTTGGTCTTGCTAGCTTCCGCTTCACCGTCGAAGTAGACGGCTACCACCCAAAGAGTGCCGTTAGCTTGCGGCCATGGGTATGGGCGAACCTTAGCCAACCCCTTGCTTGTCAGATACTTACTAAGACTCTGCGCCAGCTCCTTGGCCTCAGCAGCCGCGACGCCTGGGTAGACGGACACGATGAACGCTTCTGCTGCCAGCGGCCTGGTCGCAACCTCGTCGACAAAGGTCGGGGCTCGACCTTGGGCGCGCAGCGGGTTTGCACCGTCGCCATTGTTGCTAAAACTGTTGCTGAAGCTGTTGCCAAAGCCGCCACCGATCGCGTAGCCACCGCCAAATGCGAGCAGTACGGCAACGCCGAAGACCAGCATCGGCACCGTCTGTTCGCGGCGCTCCTGACGGCGACCGCGCTTGCTCTTGCGACCCAGCATCGAGTCGATGAACCCGACCAGTTTGCCAGTGAGGCCTTGGCCACGCTTTGAACGAGACTTGCTACTCGAACCGAGCAGCATTGCAATATCGCTTGTCTTACGCGTCACGATAACTCCCTTGCCTCTGACTAAGAGACTGCCTCATGCCAAGAGAACACGCCTCAACTAAGAGGCGCCCCCCACTTGGAGAGGCTGCGACCTGACCGAAAGCCGCCGCCGAAGCGGCAGACTCTGACCAAGACGCGGACCAGCAGACTGAATAATCCCCCGGACTAATGGGGGCTGACCGTTCACCAAGATTGACCTAATCCTGGTTCGCCGCAGCGTAGCCGCAGAGCGCCGTCCGCGCAACGAACGGGTGTCGGTACTCGCGCGAGAATCTACGCAACTTGAGTGGACTCAGCTGTCCGCGAGCGCCTTAAGAACTTTCAACACTTTCGGGTCGGCAGCCTCGGAGGGCTTCTTCATGTATTCGATCGCGACTTTGCGAGCGGCATCTTCGTTGCCTTGGCGCTGCAACGTCGTTGCCAGCAAGTAGCACTGACGACTCGAGTCGATGCCGTTGGCTTGTTGCCAAGCCAACGCTTTGCGACAGAGGGCTTCGAGCTCAGTCAGATCCACATCCTTCTGCGCTTGCAGTGCGGTCGCCAACAACCACGCCGCCCAGTGCATCTCGGGGTCGATCTTCAGGCAGCTGCGGAAATCGTCGATCGCGCCTTCGATATCGCCTTGCTTCGAACGCTGCAGTCCACGCCCTTCGAAACGACCCCAGGCAAGCTTCAGCTGGTGTTGAATCGACTCTTTGTCACTTTTGTCAAAGTCCGCAGGAGCCACCTCGAGGCAACGCATCCAGGCTTCGACCGCACGTTCATCCTGCCGGTTCATGAACGACGCGAAACCGAGCGCTGCCAGGCTGCGCGTCAGCTGCTTGCGCGCATCGTCAAACGTCGGCAGCAATGCAAACGCGACTTCCAGATGGCGCACCGCCGTTGCGAATTTTTGCTCTTCGTGCGCGAGTCGCCCAAGCACGAGGTGCGCCTTGGTCTCGTCCGCGTTGTAGCGCAACGCGTCGCCAACCAACTTACGAACGGTCGCCCGTTGCGTCTGATCGGATAGCAATGTGTAGGCGCGACCGATCAACAGGTTGGCCAAGATCTTGCCCGAGTCCTTGTCATCGGGTTTGAGCTGCATGTATGCCGACATGTAGCGCTCCGCTTCCTTGAGCTGGCCCAGCCCCACCAACGACAGCGCCAGCTCTTGCAGCAGGCGCGGATCGCGGCGGTTTTGCCAGCCATCCTGCGCGTATTTGAGGGCCGACTCATACATGCTCTTCTCGCGCAACATGCGAGCGGCGGACAGCCAACCGGTCACCGCGTCGGGCCGCAACTGATTCGACTTATTGAAGCAACGCAGCGCCGCGGTCGTCTGGTCGCGAGCCTGGTTCCACAACGCGTGCGATAACCAAAGCCCATGGTGGTTCTCATGCAGCTTGATCGCCGCAGTCAAGATCACGTCGACGGCGAGGCCGCGCGGGTCATCCTTGGCGAGACGCGGTGCCTTGCCTGCATCGGCCAACGCCAACAACTCGTCGCGCAACCCGGCAAGATCGCGCATCGCCTGGAACGCGATCACGTCCGGCGATTCAGGAGCCTGCGCCTTGACCGCCGCGAGAACTTCATCCGCTGCAAACTCGTTGCCACTCAGTTGCAGTGGTTCAAACGCATCGATCCGGATCTGCAGCAAGTCCGCAGATGCGAGCGCTAGACGTGGCGCGGCACTCTCGCTGGCAAGTTGCGCCTTGGCCGCAGCAATCGCAGCCATCGCATTCGCAGCGGCGCCCTTATAGTCCGCGCGCCGCATCTGCAACGGCAACAGCTTGCGCCGCGCGCGCAGTTCATGGATCGGATAGCGCGCTGCCGTGATCGCGGCCTGCAGGTGACGTTCGTAGTCTTCGATCGGCAACTCGCGCCGGCCGATGACAGCCGTGTTCCAGATCGCAACCGCACGGTTGTAGTGCGCTACGGCATTCGATTCGTCGACATCAAGGCTCGCTTGCCACAACGTCGATTCGTCTTGGAAGTCGTGCGAACGGCCACCACCGAGCCAAATCAATGGCACCGCCAAGACGGCTGCAAACCAAGGCCCGCGCCGATGCACCAGGGCCGTCAACGCAACGATCGCCAACGCAAGCCCTGGAATCGCGAGATACAGGTAGCGGTCCGCCGCGGCTATCGACGACGCCGGGAAGGCAGTATTGAATGGCAACAACGCGACCACGAAGGCCAACAAGCCAGCCGCCATCACGCGCGTCGAACGCCAGAGCCAGAACACGGCGCCGCAAACAGCAAACCCGCTGAGTGCAACCACACCTGGCAGCCACTGCTCACGGAACACCTGGAGCGTATCAACTTCAGGATAGAGAACATTGAGCTCGGTCGGCCACACCGCGGTGCGCAGGTAGTGCCAGAAGGCACCGGGCACTTGTTGCAAACGCTCGGCTGCTGCCGCCCCGACCAACGTGCCTTGCGCTTCTGCGACGCCTTGATGATAGAGCGCGATCGGAATCGTCACGGCGAACAACACGGCCGGTCCAATCCACCGGGCGCGCGGCCCTCGGCTCCACATCACCACGCCGACTGACAACAGCGGCAGGACCACTGACGTCGCATTGCTGAACATCGCTGCCGCCGCCAGCAACGCCAACAAGGCGGCCCGCCAAAGCGTTGGCACGTGTGCAAAGCGCACCGTTTGATAGAGAGCTGCGAACGTGAACAAACCAGACAGCACGTATTTGCGACTGCTCACCCACGCAACCGATTCGCACAAAGCAGGATGCACGACGAACAGCGCAGCGGCCACGTGCGCGACGGTTCGCGACACGCCGAGCTGCAACAGCAAACGCGCTAGCATCACCCCGGCAAGCCCGTGCAACACGAGCGCATGCAAGTGCGGCAACAACGACGAGCCTTCGCCAAGCTTGTAGTCAAACCACAGCGACAAGTGCGCGACCGGCAAGTAGGCATTCGCGATCGACTGCGTGGCAACCGTTGCGAAGCCATCGACGAACTCGGGGTTGTCCGGACCGAAGTAGAACGCATCGTCGAACATCAACAGTTCGGCGCCGAGCGCGGCTGGCAGATACACCAGCATCGCGAGGCCCAACATGATGGCAAAACTCTGCCACCGCGGAGACACCGTCGAAGCGACCGGTGCGAACTGCTTCTTCTGCAGGTCGTGAACGAATTCAATCATTAGGAGTGCAGCGACATGCCAAGCCGCAAGTAACGACGCCGCTCGGCGCGAGTCGTCGGCACGGTTTCTCCTGGAGGGGCAGAAGGTAGACCGAGCGCGGTAGCATCGCAGGCCGCGCACCAAGCCGCAACAGCCCCGGACAACTGGGCGACTCCGCTGGGCGATGCGTAGCCATCTATTGCCTTCCGCGCCCCAAGCGGCAAACTGAAGCCGTGCATTCCGCTCGGCACCTCAACTCTCGCGCACACGACGTCGCGCAATCGCTACAAGCTCGCGGCCGCGAAGTGTGGCCGCTGGTCCGCCGCAACGCCGACCTCGGTCACGTGGTCTCGGTGCACCGCGAACTTCCCGACCTTCGCACCGAGACAGCTTGTTGGCGTGCCGGCGAGCCGATCTTCCTGCCGGCAATCCTCGGCGACGCGATCGAGCGGTTTGCGCCGCAGATAGAAGCGTCGTTGCGCATGTTCGACCGGCTCAGGGCTGACGGCGAGTTCCTGCCCGAGATCGACGCGCGCCTCGCCGACGACCAGAACTTTCGCTACGCCGGCAGCACCGTAGATCAAGAGGACCCGCGCGAAGTGGAGCGCCTGTTCGTCGATGCCGAGATCGATGGCGAAGTGCAGGCCGAAGACCTGTGGGCCAAGCTCGCGTGGATCACAGCCGAGGACCCAACCGACGAATCACTTCGCATCCGCTTCTCCAACGGCTTGGACCAACTCGAAGAATGGATGCTGACCAGTGATTTGACGGCGAGTTGGGTCGACAAATTCGCGCAGAGTGCGTTCCCCGAGTGCGAAGCGGTGCTGATGTGCAAACCGCTGCGAGAGCGACTGGATCGGCTAATTGGGCGCCCTCACCGCCTTTCCGAGCGCATCGTGTACAACAATGCCCCCAACGGCGGTGCGATCTTCCACCACGACGCCGAACCGTCGCAGCTCGGGGTGGTGTTCACGCAGCTCGAAGGTCGCACGGCGTGGTTCACGCTCGGCAAGCGCCGGCTCGCGAAGCTGCTAGTGAAGTGCGGCCAGCGTAACCATCACCGAGCGATGGCCGCGCTCAATGCAGCCGACGACCAAGACCTACTCGAGCTGATCAACCGCGACGCCGACTTCGCCGCGCTGCTCGCCGCGCACGGTGCGCTTTTTCTTCTGCAAGCGGGCGACAGTATCTTATTGCCGACGGCTGGGTTTGATGACACCGCCTGGCACAGTGTTCTTGCGGTCGGCGAGACACCGAGCCTGGCGCATTCCTACGGCATCTTTGGCCGCGCCGACGACTACTTGCTCGCCGGCGACCCGTGGCTGACTCGGTAGCAGACGGCCAAGAACCACTTGTTGCATGGCCACGCCGCCATCAGGGGACTACAAGGTCAACTGATGGCTGAGCCCGGCAACTCTATGCGCAACCTCGAACGGCACCTTGAGCGCTGGGTGCTGGCGTATGGATCGGACCTTGCGATTCCAGCGGGCACTGTGGTTCCAAGGGCCGAGATGGTTCCGCGGGCTGAGATGGTTCCAAGGGCCGAGGCCGAATCTGGCGAGCCTGTTGCTGCCGCGCCGGTTGCGGTCGCCCAGGTAACAGTCACCCAGGTGGCGGTGACACAGGTTGCAGTGACACTGGTTTCTGGCGCACAAGCTCCTGGCGCACAGGTCGGCGGAGCCGAAGCCGCAGAAGAACCGCGCGCGGCACCAGCTCCGCCCCGCCCACCAGCAGCAGCAAGCCGACCAAAGGCGAACCCAAACCAGGCACGTGAACCGGCTCAAGCCAATCAATCACATACAGTTACCGCCTTACGAGCACTGCGAGCTGAGGTTCTGGCCTGCACCAAGTGCAAGCTGCACAGCGGCCGCCAAAACGCCGTTTTTGGCGAGGGTAGCCCAACCGCTAGAGTCATGTTCATCGGCGAAGCTCCCGGCACACGCGAGGACGAATCGGGCCGCCCGTTCGTCGGGCCTGCCGGCGAACTACTCGAACGCATCCTTGAAGCTGCCATGGGCTTACAGCGATCGGAGGTGTTCATCGCGAACCTCAACAAGTGCCGGCCGCCTGGCAACCGCGCCCCGGCAGCCGACGAGGTCGCCGCCTGCTTGCCCTACCTCGAGCAACAGGTCAAACTGGTGCAGCCAGAAGTGCTGGTCTGCTTAGGTCGAACCGCTGCCCAAAACCTGTTGGGCTCGACCGAGTCGCTGTCGTCAATGCGAGGACAAGAGCACTCTTACAAGGGCGTCCCGGTGATCGTAACTTGGCACCCAGCCTCGCTGCTGCGCGAACCATCGAAGAAGCGCGAGACCTGGGAAGACATCAAACGAGTCAACAAGCTACTCGGTAGACCAGAAGTCCCGCCGCCAAAGGGCTGAGCCGGAAGACACATCTCTTTGCGCAAAGTCGTCGCGAAGGGATTGTTGCAACCTTGACCACTCTCGTAATCACCGATAGGGTCCCGCGTCCCTCAAGCCTCTTTGCGTCCCTAGGAGGTCAGGGCTCACCCGGAGCAACGGGCGTTATTTCTCTCTCTCCCCCGTCCTGTGGCATGCAGTTCGGAAGTGAGAAACAGCGCACGCCATCTCGAGTGAGTGCTCTTTGCGTCATTGGTCTGAAACGTTCTCCGCACGTAAGCAGAAAACGCCCATGTCCTCGCGGGCATGCTTTCCAACGGCACTACCCAGCCCCCTCTCCCATCGTTCGCCACCTTGCAGGCATTCAGCATGATTAAGGTTCAGACCCTGCGCTTGCGCGGCTTCTGTGCGTCCTCTTTGCTCGCCGCGACGTCCCTTCTGGCTCTCGCCAGTTGCTCGGGCACGCCGACGGACTTCGTAGACGTTCAAACCGGATCCCCCGACGGCTCACCCGACGGCCCCCGCACCGGTTCCCCACTGACGAAGTCGCAACTCGACGCCGTCACATCTTCGAAAGGCAATACGCTTGCCCGACGACCTGTTGCAGGGCGACCTGTTGCAGGGCGACCTGTTGCAGGGCGACAAGGCCAAGACCCACAAGGTCGCGCCGCCGTCGTCAAGATGGCACTGGAGAACGCCCGTCGCTCACTCGACTTGCGCTTATTCGAAGATGCCCGCAATGAAGCGGCCTACGCGCTAGAGCTCGACACCAACAATGGTGAGGCGCGCGACATCCTGCGCCGCTGCCGCCAGATCCTTGGCGAGCAAACGGTGAACTCAAGCAACACGTTCGACGACGTGATCGTCAGGGCTCGTGTTGCTCAAGAGCGCGAGCGCTCGTTGGTCAACAACGACCTAGCACTCGGGCGCGCCGAGATGGACCTCGGCGAATACGGCCGCGCCATCGACCGCTTCGAGCGCGCGATGACCGCCCTGAACTTCTCGACCTACGTTCAGCCCAACGATCCGCTGCGCACCGAAGCGAAGCTCTTGCTAACGCAAGCCGAAGACGCAAAGCGAAACGCCGAGCGCACCGAGCTGCAGAACACCAAGAACGTTTCCGAGGCCGAACTGGCGCGCATCGCCCGCGATCGCGACATCGCCCGTGAGCTCAGCGTCGAACGCCTGCTCGAAGCCGCGAACGTCAAGTTCCAGAACGGTGAGTATGCTGACTCGGTCGAACTCGTTGACCAAGCCCTGCGCCTCGACCCCATCAACCCGACGGCAACTGGCCTTCGTGATCTTGCCGATCGCGCCCGCCACAACGCCACCATGGACATCAACCGGGAGCGCTGGCGCACCGAGTGGAACAAGACGTTCATGGAACTGCAGCACAGCACCGTGCCGCAAACCGAGACGGTTGTGTTTGACCCTGCCCGCTGGGCGATGGTCAGCAAGCGCAAGCCAGCCAGCTACACGCAAGCTTCCGAGCTTGAGTCGCCGGCCAACCAGGCGATCATGAAGCTGCTTGAAGAGACGGTTCTCGAGCACAACTTCGCCAGTGCGACGGTCCAAGACTGGGCCAACTACTACGCCCAAGTAACCGGCGCGACGTTCTTCGTTGCCCAAGACGTCCGGGATCTCGATGCCGAGACCACGACGCTCAACGAGTTCCGCCTGACGCGCCGCTCGGTTGCCGATGCACTCAAGGCAATCAAGTCGCAGACCGGTGTTGCCTACAAGATCCAAGACGGTTTGGTGCAACTGGTCACGCCTGAAAACGCGATCGGCAAGCTGGTCCTGCAACCGTTCAACGTGACCGAACTGGTCACCGGCGTGCAAGGCAAGCCGGGTCCCGACCTGCGCCTCAAGGTGCCGGGCGATGACAACCCGCTGTTCCCAGAGATCGACGAAGATCCGATGCCGTCGGTTGTCGACGACAGTCGCCTGCAAGAGCTCATCACGTCCTCCATCGCGACGGACAAGTGGGACGGCGCGCCGTTCACGATGACCTACCAGCAGGGCGTGCTCTACGTCCGCGCGGACCGCGACACGATTAAGAAGGTCGGCGACCTGATCAACCAACTGCGCCGTCACGTTGGCATCCAAATCGACATCGAAGCACGCTTCCTGAGTGTCGAAGACAGCTTCCTCGAGGACGTCGGCGTCGATCTTCGTGGCCTGGGCAACCAGAGCGCGCAAGGCCTCGCCGGTCGTGGCCTCGAGAAGAAGGGCGATCGCGCCAACGCTGGTTTCGATGACTTCGGCCCCCGCCAGCAGCAAAACGCCGCTGTTCCGGGCAACGTTGGCACCGGCACCGAGCCGGGCATCTTCTTCAACGATGGCGAAGATGGCGACGCGATGGCTCGCGTTGAGAACCTCTTCAACTCGACGCTGGGCGGCCGCAACAACGGCATCACCAACGCCGGTGGCTTCGCGCTGCAATACGCCTTCCTCGACGACACCGAAGTCGAAGTCGTGCTACGTGCCGTCAGCAAGCAAGAGCGTTCGGAGCAGATCGAAGCCCCGCGTTTGTTGGTCTACAACAACACGCGCGCCTCGATGCACTTCCTGCGCAACATCAGCTACATCCGCGACTTCGAAGTCGAAATCGCGCAGGCGGCAGCCGTGGCCAACCCGGTCATCGGCACCGTGCACGATGGTGTTGCCCTCGACGTTCGTCCGGTTGTCGATAGCGACCTGCGATTCATCACGATGGAGCTCCGCCCCACCGTCATGACCCTGCAGCTGCCGATCCCGACCTTCACGACGACGCTCGGAGTCGGCCAGCCGATCTCGATCCAGTTGCCGGAAGTCACGCTGCAACGCGTGCGCACGACGGTCACGATGCCGGATGGCGGCACGATGATGCTCGGTGGCATGCGCCTCGTTGAGCGTCAGAACCTGCGTTCGACGGTCCCGCTTCTCGGCAGCGTGCCGGGCCTGAGCTGGCTCTTCAGCCGCAACGGCACGTCGGTTCAGAACCGCAAGATGCTCATCCTGATCCGCAGCAAGATTGTGCTGATGGAAGAGCTCGAGCCGGATCCGAAGACGCTGCCGATCGACGACATGATGTCGATGCGCTAGCGCCTCGCGCCCAGCAGCACCCTGCAGCGCACTGCAGCGCACTGAAGATGGCCGGCTTTAGCCGGCCGTTTTTGGTTTTTGGTCGAGGCTTTATGCCGTTGGTTTGCTTGATCCAGCACCAGCCAGGCTCATGGCCCCCCACCGCTACCGACAAGGTCAGCGGCGTCGCGCGCGACGGTAAGCCGCCCACAACACCGGCCCTGCGTAACATTACGGCGCCACGACCCGGTCTGAGCACGCTCGCTCTGTGACAAACCATTCGCGGAGCAACGCACGCGCAACTTGGATCACATGAACCCGTCGCTATACTTCTCCGTTCGATCCCCTGAGCGGTGTGCGGTTCTGCCCCTTTGACCGCCCTCCGATCGCGATTTCAGCACCGTCTCCCCTCGTCGGTGCCGACGTCCACCATTCATATTCGGTTCTGCAATTTCTGCGGTCCACCCATCGGAGTCTGTCTGTGATCAGCCTTCCCGTGCGCCTCAACGGCGCCAAGTGCGCAGCTTTCGCGCTCGCCATCAGCTCGTTCTCATCAGCCCTGCTTGCGCAGGACCTGGTTCGCGAGATCAACTTCGTCCGCGCCCTTGCCAAGGAGATGCGGTTCATCGAGTTGGCGAAGTCCGAAGCGGACCGCCTCGCGACGACCTTCCGAGGTGCCGGCGATCAAGACCGCATTGCGCAACTGTCCGTCGAGGTCGCCTACTACGGCGCGCGCTCGCGCAGTGACCGCACCTTGCAGCGCACGCTCTTCAAGGAGACGGTCGACAAGTCGCAAGAGCTGATTGATCGCTCGACCGATAGTGACGTCAAACTGCAAGCCCAGCAGACGCTCGCCAATGCGTCGCAGGACTTCGGTCAGTTCTTGATCGAAGAGCTTGAGATCGCGCGCGATCAAGCGCCCGAGCGAGTCGCCGACCTGCAGACGGAAACGATTGACGTGTTGAAGGCCGGCCAAACAGCCTGTGCAGCCGTCATGTCGGCACTGTCATCGCAACGCGATGATCCTCAGCAGAACATCGAGCACGGCTTGATGTGGATGAAGGGTGCCGTGCTCAAGCGCGAACAGGCCAGGGCGGACAAAGAGAACCGCAGTGTGCTCATCGACCGCGCCATCGAAGACCTCGAAGAGATGGTGCTCGACTACGGCGAAGAGTCGGCACTCGGCCTGCGTGGTCTATTCGAGATCGCCCAGTGCTACGAAGTGAAGAACAAGATGGATGAAGCCATCTCGTGGTACACCGACACCATTGACTCCATCACGCTGTCGCTCAACGCTCACCTCGACGGTGAACTGCAGCTGACTGGCGACATGCAGGGCTTCCTGTTTGGCATGATGCAGGAAGTCTACGTTCGCGCTGGTGAGACCATGGCCCGCGAAGGTGCCGACGGCACCGACGAGCTGTTCGCCAACTTCCGCGCCAACATCATTAAGTTCGGCGAGAAGGACCTCAGCGTCTTCGAGATCGTCAGCGACAGCTACGGCCATCTGATGCTGCTCGCCGAGGCCCGCTACAAGGCCGAGTCAGGCGACGCGACCAAGGTGCAAGAGGCGCTCGCGATGACGCAGCGCATCAACGACAAGCACCCTGCCGACTACGTCGGTGTGCGTGCCAAGGCCGTGCTCAGCGACATCCTGTCGGTGCAGAAGGGCCTAGTGTCTGGCAGCCTGTTGTTCGAAGTCGGCAAGGGCGACCTGCAAAAGAACAATTACGAGCCGGCCATCAAGGGCCTTCGTTCGGCCATCGCCACGATGACCGACGAAGAGAACAAGACCCTCGGTCTCGACGCGCACCGCATGCTCGGTGACGCCTACCGTCGCACCGACCGCAGCCTCGAAGCGATCATCGCCCTAAGCAACGGCCTGACGCAGTTCGGCAAGAAGGGCGAAGAAACCGACCCGATCGTCACGCTTAGCAGCGACGTTGCTGACACGCTCGATCGCACCGTGTCCTCGCACAAGCGCCTGACCAAGAACGACACGTTCTTCGACTCGTTCTGGCTTGAGTCGGTAACGCTAGCTGCGGAATACAGCACCGGTGGCGCCAACAAGCTTGCTCGCAAGTCGGGCAACGCGCACTTCAACGACAAAGAGTTCGGCCAAGCCGCCGCTGAGCTAGCCAAGGTGACTCCCGACTACATCTACTACGAGACGGCCCGCGTTCGCATGGCCCGCGCACAGATGTCGATGGGCGACTTCGCCGCCGCCCGCAAGACGATCGCTGACTACCGCAAGTATGTCGCGGCCAACACGCTTGGCGCGCGCGACAACAACAAGCTGACGGTGCGCAAGGCCGCCCAAGCTGCCGCTGCTTACAACGACTTGCAGATGGCGTATTTCGAAGCTCGTGGCAACACGGACTTCAAACTCGAACGCAACCTCAACAACTACGAGACCGCGATCAAGGCCGTCGAAACGTTCCTCAGCAACTACGCGACGGACGGCGCCCTCTACGTGCCGCAGGTGCTGGCCTACCTAGGCCGCCTGCAAGTTGACACTGGCGCACTGGCCAAGGCCGAGCAGGCCTACAACCAACTCAAGGTTAAGGACCAAGCTCGCGCTTCGCGCCTCGCTAGTGAGATCTTCCAGGAGTATCAGAACCTGGTAAAGAGCCAGATCGCCGAAGTCGAAAAGGCGATCGCTTCCGGCAAGACCGACGCCGAGTTGTTGCAGGCAAAGGGCGAAGTCGCCGACGCCCGCAAGCAACTCACCGCGCTTGGCACCGACTACATCAACGGTTCGCCCAAGCCACAGCTCGCCATCCTGGTCGCCACGATGTCGAGCTGGGCCGAGCTAAAGGAATGGCAACGCGTTGACGACGTCGCAAAGAAGACGCTCGCGATCTACGGCGACGTCAAGGACCCCGATGAGAAGCGCGTCGTCGACCTACTGGTTCGCCCGATGGTCGGTGAAGCGCTGCTGCAACAGCGTCGCTTCCAAGAGGCCTACGACATGCTAGTTGCCGCGGAAACGGCGAACCCGACCCAGTGGGACCTCAAGCGTCAAATCGCGCGAGCGCTCGGCGGCTGGTTCGAGTTCTCCGAAACCGGCCAAGCGATCCGCGTGCCCGGTCTCGATCGCCCGGTTGACGCCTACATGAAGTACTACGGCCACCCGACGGATGCCTACCGCGTTTGGGCAACCCGTCCCGACGTGGACAAGTTCAGCCTCGAATGGTACGAGTTCATGTGGGAGTCCTACTGGTTTGCCAAGCAAGCCGGCACCAAGGACACGAAGTTCAAGGACACGGCCGGCTCCTTCTACCGCAAGGCTAGGAGCACGAACGACTTTGACACCCTGAAGCAACACGGCATCAAGGGTGCCCTGCTGCACCGCTACTTCCGGGCGAACCGCTAGATCCCCACCCGCAACCAACACCAATCGATACGACTACAATGCGCATCTTCACTTTGTTGTTGCCGGTGGCCTTCCTGCTGCCGGCCGCCTCCGCCCAAAAGATCAACGACGTCGTCCTGAAGAAGGATGGCTCCCGCGTTCGCGGCCTTGAGATCACTGAGTTTCTGCTCAGTGGTGTTCGCGGCACGCGCGGCAATGACCCGTTCGAACTGCCCGCCCACCAGGTAATGGACATCGAGTGGAGTGACGTTCCCGAAGAGTTCCTGTCCGGCAAGGCGGCGATGAACCGCGGCGACTTCCAGGTCGCGGCCCAGTTGTTCGGCGCTGTCACCAGCAACCGCCCACTGATCAAGGCCGACGCCGAGTTCTTCAAGATCAAGTCAGCCGTTGCTTCGGTCGGCACCGACAAGGGCGCAGCCGCAACCGCAGCCGAGCACGCCAAGAGCTGGCTGAGCGCCAACGCCAACCACTGGCGCACGCCAGAAGCCATGCTGTTGGCCGGCCGCTCCCAGCGCCTCGCTGGCACGGCGGGCACCGCGACGGCGACCCTCAAGGACCTCGAAGAGCGCGCCATCACCGACGGTTTCGGCGGCACCTGGAGTGCCCGCGCCAAGTATGAGCTCGCGCTGACGCTGATCGCGGACGGCAAGGGCATGCAAGCTCGCTCGCAGTTCAAGTCGGCCGGCAATTCCGCCAGCGATGCCCTCGGCACCGCGTCGACATCGGACAAGAGTGACCTGCAGTCCATCGTGACGCTGTCGCGCGTCGGCGAAGGCGAGACCTACTTGATCGATAAGGACTACAAGACAGCTGAGTCGTTCTTCAGCAAGCTCGCTGGATCGAAGGAAATGGCCCTGAAGGCCGCTGGCCGCGCCGGCGAAGGCCAAGCCATCTTCGAGTCCGCCAAGGCTAGCAAGTCCGACAACGACCTGCGCCGCGCGCAACTGGCGCTGGCCAAGGCCAGTGTGCTCGATTCGAGTAACGGCGAAGCTTCCGCAAAGGCCAACTACTTCCTCGGTCTCTGTCTGATTGAGCTCGGTCCGGAAAAGGAAGGTGACTCGTTCAAGCAGCGCGCCCAGGCCTACTTCGAGATTGTCTATACGTCCTACCCGACGACCCAATGGGCCAGTCTGGCTAAGGCCGCAGCCGCCAAGTAGGCAGTGCGATGCCCGCTCTGCCCACCCAAAATCCAACTGCCAAAACCGTTTTGGCAAGCGTCGGCCAGTCTGCTCTTCTCTCCCAAAGGGCAGATTGTTTGCGCCGGGGGCTTCCCAGACCCGGCGCTGTCGCGCAAACTTCCCCACCCCTCTTTTTCGAACCCATTCGAAACCGCCCCTCTCCCACCCTGGTCTCAGGGTTGCAGCTCCCATGATCTTCAAGCACGTGCCGTTCGTTCGCGTCATCGCTGTTTCAGCACCACTCATCCTGGCGACCTCGCTTTTCGCTCAAGAAGTTGCGGAAGGCGATCAGCCTAGCTTCCTCGCAGAAGTCTTCGACTATGATAAGGCCGGCCCGATCGGCTACCTGATCATGTTGATGTCGGTCATCGCTGTCGCGCTGATCATCGAGAACTTCATGACGATCAAGCGCGAGAAGCTCGCGCCGCCAGATCTGCTCGACGAACTCGAAGCACTGTTCGACGGCGAGAACTTCCAAGACGCAGTCGAACTCTGCGAACAAGAGAAGAACTACCTGACGAACGTTGTCGGCGCCGGCCTCTCCAAGCTCGGCCACTCGTTCGAGACGATGCAAACGTCGATCCGCGAGATGCAGACCGAGGAATCGGTCAAGCTCTTCCAGAAGATCGGTTGGCTGTCGCTGATCTCGGCTATCGCGCCGATGATGGGTCTGTTCGGAACGGTTACGGGCATGTTCATCACCTTCGGCAAGATCGCGTCGTCTGGCGGTAACGTCTCACCATCTGTTCTGGCAGGCGGTATTAAGATGGCACTGATCACAACGATGCTCGGCCTCTCGGTCGCCATCCCCGTCGGCATCGCCTTCTTCACGTTGCGTAACCGCGTCATCAGGACGTCGACGGAGATCAACGCGATCACCGAAGACCTCTTCGAACGCTTCCGCGCCAAGTAATTCACGTTTGGGCTGATCCGGGCCGCGAGAACCACGTTCTCGTTAGACCGGACTCCCATCCCGCTAGTACCGCTCCAACGCGGCACGCAACCGGAGATATTGCCACGTGAACATTACGAAAATAGTCCAGGAAGACATCGAGATGGACATGACGCCCATGATCGATTGTGTCTTCCTACTGATGATCTTCTTCGTGTTGGTCATCGACTTGAGCCAGAAGAACCTCGAAGACCTGATCCTGCCGCGCGCAGAGTTCATGGAACCCGACCAATCCCCACCCGAAGGTCGCCCGATCATCAACATCCTGCAGAACGGCACGGTGATCTATGGCGGTGAGGTCTACTTTGACCCCACCAAGGACGGCAAGAACTACAAGAAGATCGCTGAGCTCCTGCTCAACATCCGACGGGACGGAATTGCCAAGGAAACCCTGCACCTGGTCGACAAGGACATCGGCGGCATGACCGCCAAGGTCATCGACGACCCCATCCTGATCCGTGCAGACAAGTGGACCGAATGGCACTTCGTCGGCGAGGTCATGAAGCAGTGCAGCCAACCGCAGATCGCGTTCTGGAAGGTGCAACTTGCACTTTCTGACCAGGACAAGGAAACCAACGAGAAGAACGCGAGGATCAAATGACCGCAATCGAAGACGCCCAAGAAGAGGCCAAGGCCGACATGACGCCGATGATCGACGTCGTGTTCTTGATGATCATCTTCTTCATCTGCATCGAGTTTAAGGTGCTGGAATCCAAGCTCGACGCGTTCCTGCCTACCGACAAGGGTAGTCAGGCCACGGTCGTTGAGCCGGAAGAGCAGCTGGCGATCAAGATCCACGTCGAGAGCAAGGGTACCCCGAGCTACAAGCTTGGTGGCCCTGGCGTGCTCAGCCCGGATACCGATCGCCCCTACCGCTTCATCCTGAAGGGCCACCGAGTTCGCTGGGAAATCGGGCCAAAGCCAGTTAGCACGATCCAGGCCGTCAAAGTCGAACTGGACCGGATTGCTGGCGACCCGAGCAGCATGATCCCTGACAAGAAGACCGGCGGTAAGAAGCTGATGTCTTGTGTCATCGAGGCCTACCCGGGCACCTACTACGAAGACGTCGCCAAGACCAACGACGCTGCCAACGCGGCTGGCTTCAAGGAAGTCAACTTCGGTGGCGGTCTCGGCGAAGGCAAGTAGCAGCAGCTAGACACGCCGCGGCAGCTATCCAGCTCGCCGCTCCCACAACGGGCTCGCTCCTTCGGAGGCGAGCCCGTTGTGATTTTGGGGCCCCGTTGTGATTTTGGGGCCATCTGGAAATTGGGCCCTCGGGTTTAGCCCCCTGCCACGTTGGGGCCCGCCGGCAGGCCACCCAGCAGGAACCATTAGGCGCCTAGCTGCCGTAAACCATGCAATCCTGTCGGCCAGTCGGCGCCCTACAGAGATCAGATAACAACGACTGCGCAAGCACCCAAAGCAGCCTTTGCCTTCAAAAACACTGCCCGCCGAAAGCCTGGCGAAAACGAATGATCCTGACACGGTCCTAACCCGAAAAACCGCTGGCACGACCTACCGCAGCCAGCTACCTTTTCGCCCCTTGTGACCGGTTCTCCCCCGCGTTGGTCTGTCGCAGGAACGTCTGTATCGTCGACGCAAGTCCTTTCGACCGGTCGCATGTGAAATGTCCCCTCCACATGCGGCGATGCCTCCACATCGTGTTCGTTCACCGATCGCTTGTCGTCGACACCGCTAAAGGATCCCACGCCAGTGGGGTTCAAATGCATTCTGCTTACGCACCGAGCGTGAAACGATGGCACTCGAACATCCGCGCCTTCTCGCTGCTTCGCTGACTGTTGCCCTAGTCGGCACGTCATGCTCCGCACCCCTCGATCATTCCCAGGAAGGATCGAATGGAACCACCCCGAATAGCGAAGGTTCGCCATCCGGCGGCACTTCCATGACCGGTGGAGCAGCTTCTTCCAACCAAAACCCCGGTGGTCAGGCCCCCGGTGGTCAGGCCCCCGGTAGTCAGGCCCCCGGTAGTCAGGCCCAAAGTGGTCAGGGCACCGTCGCAGATCAGCGCCGCGATGCTCTGGTCGAGCACTGGCTAGAAAACGCCCGCAAGCTTCGCACCCGTGGCGAACTGGAGGCAGCGAAACTCGAGCTGCTCAAGGCTAAGGACATGGCGCCGCGCAACGAACAGGTTCGCGCCCAGCTGTCCGCAGTCCAAGCCGAACTCGGCCTGCCCGCCGGCGTGCAAACAAGCTTCGCTGACGAAGTCATGCGCCTGCAGCAAATCTCCGAGGAACGCGCTCGCGCGACCGTGCAGCACCAGCTGCAACAGGCGCAACAGCGCATCTCGGACAAGGACTTCGCTGGCGCCATCGACGAACTTCGTCGTGCCGCGCTCGGTATCGAGATCAAAAACGATATCGATTGGATGGGCTTGCCCGCCCAAGTCCAGAGCGCGAAGGATGAAGCCGAGCGCCTCTACGACAGCCAAGAGCGCGAAAGCCAAGCGTCACAAAACGCCCAACTCGCCGACCAACTGCGTCGCGAATGGGAGCGCACCCAAGCCCAGAAGCGCGCCCGCGTCGATGGCTTGATCAAGCGTTCACAGGTCGCCTTCGGAGCCCAGCAGTTCGAACGCTCGCAGGACCACGCGCAACGCGCACTGGACCTCGATCCGTCAAACCAACTGGCCTACGACATGCTCAACGCCGCCACCAAGGCAGCGCGTGACTCGGCCAACGACACCTACTGGCGCGCTCGCGCTCTCGAGATCCGCAAGGTTCTCGAAGCACACGAAGAGCTCAAGACGCCGCAAACCGAGATCCTGGTCATGGACCAAGAGATCTGGGCAAAGGCCAGCGGTCGTCGTAACCGCCGCGCCGGTCCGAAGATGATGAGCCCGCAAGACGCGGCGCTTACGCAGCAAGTTGAGTCCGTCGAGGTTGGTCGCCTGACCTACACCGAAGAGACCGGCGCCTACCTGGACGTCGTCAAGAACCTCAGCCTGCTGACCGGCGTGCAAATCATCACGACGCCAGAAGCTCGCACCGTCATGGGCGATGAAAGCCTGACGGCGGTCATCGAACTGGCCTCGTCGATCACGCTGAAAGACTTCCTCAACTGGATGGTCCGCAAGAGCGCGAACCTCGCCTGGACGATCAAGGACGGGGTGGTGGTCATCGGCGACAAGTCGCAGGCTGCTGGCACGCTCGTCACGGAGATCTATCCCGTCAAGGACCTGATCTTCAAGCAGACCCAGTTCCTGCCGCCAACGATTCGCGACATCCCCAGCGAAAACGAAGGTGACGTTCCACGCACCGGCGGCGAAGGCGACGATCCGATTGCCGGCATCGAACTGGCCGACCTGGTCACGACCCTTCAAAACGCCACTGGTCCCGACTACTGGACGACCGACGGCGTTGAGATGAACCAAGAAGACTCGGGTTTGCTGTCCGTCAAGGCCAGCCCCGAGATGCAGGAGAAGCTGCACAAGGTCCTCAACGATATGCGTCGCTTCCAGACGCCGATCGTGACGATCGATTCGAAGTTCCTGACCATCTCCCGCAACTTCCTGCAAGAGATCGGCATCGACATCCGCGGCCTCGGTGGCTCGGGTAACAAGGGCGACACCGTCTCCCTCGACGACGTCACCAACGGCCTGGTCAACAACGCTTCGCGCGGCCAGGACAACGGCGGCACCGGCGACCCGGCGGCCAACCCGTTGGCGGGTGCGTTCTTCAACGACGGTGGCGATGGCGACATCCGCGCTCGTTCGGAGAACTACTTCCTCAACGACCTGGGCAAGGTGCTCTCCCCCACCGGTGGCCTCACCGCTGGCTGGACGCTGATCGACGACACCCAACTCAACCTGATCCTGCGCGCCGTTGAAAAGCGCTCAGATGGTGAAGTCGTCAACAGCCAGATCCTGTCGGTTGTCAACCGCGGCCGCGGTCACGTTGCCGTCATCAACCAGACGGCCTACATCCGTGACTTCGACGTTGAAGTTGCTCAGGCAGCGTTCATCGCCGACCCGAAGGTCGACGTCATCCAGGACGGCATCGTGCTCGACGTGCAACCAGTCATCATGAATGACCGGAAGTACATCGTGCTCAACCTCAACCCGACGGTTGCCGAACTGCAGCGCCCGATCCCGACGTTCACGACGTCGCTCGCTGGCTCGACCCTCCCGGTCACGGTGCAGTTGCCGAACCTGACGGTGACGAACTTCTCGACGACGGTTCGCGTTCCGGACGGCGGCACGGTGCTGCTTGGCGGCCTCCGCCAGGTCCTGACGCGTGAGCGTCGCGCCGAGATCCCCCTCCTGTCGCGCCTGCCGCTGATCTCCTTCCTGTTCAAGCAGGAAGGCTCAGCCGACGAGAACCGCAGCCTGATGGTCATGGTTCGCGCCCAGATCACCGATGTTGTCGGCCAAGCTGGCAACTAGATCGAACGAGCTAGTCAGACGACTTGCTAGCGTTGCTAGCGAGTGATGGCCAACGCCAAGTTGACCAACCGAACGAGCCGCCTAGTGCGGCTCGTTTCGGTTTTGCAGGACGCGCGATCCGCTGGTCC
>JBNMNW010000023.1:0-37240 GCA_051278165.1 Planctomycetota bacterium
AGGTCCGCGTTCCGCGGACCTGTGGTTTGTACCGGGTACAGTACGCAGATTCTGGGGTGGCTAGCTCGGGCTAGAGCTCGGGCGCGGGTTAGCTGCCGAGGCCGAAGCCAAGTCGGGTCAGTTCGTCGGCCAGCACTTCACGCGCCTTGGCGTATTGACTGTCGCCGCCCCACATGCGAGCCATGCGTTCGCCCCAGCCCTTGGCTTCGTTGACCGGGCGGCCGCTGTAGCCACCGCGCTCGGCGTTGGTTTGCTTGGCCCACGCGCGCATGCCATCGTCGGCAGCCTGTAGCACGTCCTCGATGCAGTCGACGTCGTAGCGATCCCAATGCAACACACCTTGCAGCGGCATGCGGCCACGCGGGATCGGATCGTCTTTTGGCACTCCCATCGTCATGCCGAAGACAACGAAGCAGTGCTTTGGCAAACCCAGGCGTTCGGCAAGCTCGACCGGATGGTTGCGCGCCGCACCGATCATGCAACCGCCCAAACCCTCGGCTTCGCCCGCTAACTGTAGGTTTTGGCCGAGCATCGACGCGTCTACCGTTGCCTGTAAGGACAGTTCGAGGCTCTGCGCCTGAACCGTCGTGCCCTGCTTGCCACACGCGACCGCGATCTTGTGTAAGTCGGCGCAAATAGCGAAGAACACGGGCGCTTCGTTGATCTGCTCTTGGCCGCCGCACAACCGCGCGCAGTCCGCCTTGACCTCCGGGTCGCGCACCGCGATGACCGAGTAAGCCTGGATGAAGCTCGACGTCGAGGCGTAGCGGGCCGCATCGACAAGTCGCTCGAGCTGCGCTTGCGGCACTTCGTCAGGCTGGAACGAACGGTGGCTGCGATGACGATACATCTGGGCCACCGCGTTCCATGGCTCGCCAGCCAATGCGCACTGCGCCGCACGCAGGTCTTCCGGGTGATCCATATCGGCGCGCACCCACGGATTCGCCGTCGCAACGACCGAAACACGCGCTTTGTCGCGGCGCACCACGTCGGACAACAACGCGCCATCACGATCGATCTCGGCGAACACCGTGCGCGTCATCGCAATCGGATGACCTGATTTGCCTCGATAGAGGGGTAGGGCCAACGCGCAGTCATCACGCAGTAACTTGGCGCGCAATGCCAACACCGTGTCCGCTTCGACCAACGCGTGATCGACCGGGAACACCAATACGGCCTCGGCATCGCGCGGCACCTTGAAGTAGGCCAGGCGCAGGCTGTCGGCCATCTCACCGACGCCACTCGTCGTCACGACCAGGGCATCGAGGTGATCGGGGATCGGCGCAGCATCCGTGCGCCGCACGACGATGACTTCATCAACGCCAGCAGCGTGGCAGGTGGTCACGATGCGTTCGATCGCGGTCACACCACCGAGATCGAGCAGCGCTTTGTCCTGGCCCATGCGCGCACCAACGCCGGCGGCCGGCACAATCGCAACCGTGCGCATGCCGGCATTGCCGGTCATGAGGCGCGGATTTCGCTCAGAGTCACGAGGCACTCAACCTTGTATTCAGCTCGGAACGGCGCGGCGTCCGGATCTTCGCGGTCTGCGATCGCCATCACGACGACCGGCACGGCGCCGACTTCGAGCACGGCATCGATGGCCTTCCTGGCAGAACCGCCGGTGGTGACCGTGTCTTCGATGACGCAGACCTTCTGGCCGGCTTCGATGTCGCCTTCGATGCGTGCCCCGAGCCCATGCCCTTGGGCTTCCTTGCGGACCAAGAATGCACTCAGGTTTTGGCCCGACTCCCAGGACAGCGCCGCAACAGCACTGGCGAGCGGGTCAGCGCCGAGCGTCAAACCGCCAATCGCGGTGATCTCTGGATAGGCCTTAAGCTTTTCGAGCAGCAGCTTGGCGATCAACCACAACCCCTCAGGGTGCAGCGAGACCTTCTTGCCGTTGATGTAGAAATCGGAACGCTTGCCCGAAGCGAGCAAGATGTCGATGCCGTCCTTGTAGGCACGTTCGCGAACGAGTTCGAGGAGGCGAGTCTTGGCTTTGACTGGGTCGAAGGTAGTGGTCACACGTCCATGGATACCGGCTTTTGCCCCGCCGACCAAGCGACGGATCGAGACGCAGTGAAGTTCTAGTTCTCGGTCGCTCGGCTGACCGTCTAGGCTTGGGCTATGTCCAAGACGAGCACCCCAGTCGATGAGCGCCTGTTCGCCTACCTGGCCACCAAAACGATTCAGGAAGACGACTACCTTGCCGGCCTGCGGATCGCCGCCGCCAAGGCTGGACTGCCCGAAATCCACATCGCTCCAGAGCAGGCCGCCTACCTGCAACTGCAGATGCGGGCGATCAATGCGATGAACGTCGTCGAAGTCGGCACGCTCGGCGGCTACTCGGCGATTTCAATGGCTCGCGGCATTCCCGCCGCAGGCCGCGTCATCACCCTCGAACTCGAACGCAGCCATGCGGAGTTCGCCCGTGAATGGGTCGCCAAGTCCGACCAGGCGGGCAAGATCGAAGTGCGCATCGGCGATGCCGCCAAGACCATGGCCGATCTGCCGGATGACTCGACCGACGCCGTCTTCCTCGACGCAAACAAATCGGGTTACGTCACCTACATGAGGCAGGCGCTGCGGCTGCTGCGGCCCGGCGGCATCCTGCTCGCTGACAACGTGCTCGCGAGTGGCCATGTTGCCGATGGCAATGGCGAGACCGAAGTTGCGATCCGCGCGTTCCTCGATGCCGCGATGGCTGCACCCAACTTGCAGTCGGTCATCGTGCCGCTGGGCGACGGCATCTTCTTCGGCGTGAAGAGCGACTGAGCCCCGGCTTTCGCCTTCGTCCCGCTGCATTCTCGCAGCTAGACTCATCGGTGCGCACCCGTGCGCATCCCTTTCTTCAACCCCCGGGGAAGCCCTTTGGCCCAATCCGCACGCGATCCGATCCAGCAGCCCCAGGTCACGACGCTCCAAACTGGGCAGCCGGGACCACGTGCCATTGCCGACCCGCTGGTTACGGCCAAAGACTTCGCCGCAGTCGAAGTGATGGTCAGCAACGGCATCAACAGCGCGCGCATTGTCGTTCTGCAAGAGCAGAACGAGGCCGCCGCGATCGCATCTGCTGAGAAGCACGTAGCCGAAGGTCGTGGCCCCGTGCCGACTCGCGCCCACAAGGCACCGTGGCGCACGCTGGTCGTGATCCCTACCTACAACGAGAAGGGCAACGTCGAGTCCATCGTGCAAGCGGTGCACCGCTACCTCGATTGCGACGTGCTGATTGTCGACGACGGTTCGCCAGACGGCACCGGCGAGATCGCGGATCGTATGGCCGCGGCCGACTCGCGCATCCAAGTGATGCACCGCGAAGGCAAACAAGGCCTCGGCACCGCCTACCTCGCCGGGTTCGCGTTCGCGATGGAACGGGACTACGAGCGCGTCTGTGAGATGGACGCTGACTTCAGCCACGCCCCGTGGGACCTGCCGCGCCTCGTCCACGCATCCGATGAGGCGCAACTCGTCATCGGTAGCCGCTACGTCAAGGGCGGCTGCACGGTCGGCTGGGGCTTTCGCCGCCGCATGCTTTCGCGCGGCGCCAACCTCTACACGCGCATGATGCTGAGCTCCGGCATCCGCGACAACACGGCCGGCTTCCGCTGCTTCCACACCGAAGCCCTGCGCCAGCTCGACCTCGAAGCTGTGCACGCTCAGGGCTACGCATTCCAGATCGAGATGGCCTTCCGCATGCGCCGCAAGGGCTTCCAAGTCCGCGAAGTGCCAATCCACTTCGTCGACCGCTGCGTAGGCCAGTCCAAGATGGACGGCGCCATCGCACGCGAAGCCTTGCTACTAGTGCCCCGCCTGCGCGGCCGCGTCAAGCGCGGCTAACAGCCCCGGGATCTGCGTACGGACCCTGCGTACTGTACCCGGTACAAACCACAGGTCCGCGTTCCGCGGACCTGTGGTTTGTACCGGGTACAGTACGCAGGGTGGGTAAATTACGCGGGGTCCGTACGCAGGGTCCTTACGCAGGGTCCGTACGCAGACTCTGGGTGCAGTTGGCTGGGTGGCTACTTGCAGCTGCCGGCGGCGACGCGGTCTTGCTCGATGTCGCTGAGCATTTCTTCGGTGATGTCGCCGGTTGGGTAGGTGCCTACGAAGCAGGCCTTGCAGAACTGGAGGTCGGTCTTGCTGGAGGCGCGCACGGCTTCCTCCATCTGCTCGACGGTTTGGTAGACCACGGCGTCAGCGCCGAGCTCCTTGGCGATCTCTTCGTCGGTGCGGTCGCGGGCGATGAACTCGCGCTTGGTCGCCATGTCGATGCCGTAGAGGCACGGGTAGAGCAGCGGCGGCGAGTAGGAAGCGAAGTAGACCTTTGCGGCGCCCATTTCGCGCGCGATCTTGACCATGTGACGGCTGGTGTTGCCGCGCACGATCGAGTCATCCATGATGATGACGGACTTGCCTTCAAACTCAGCCCTGATCGGGTTGAGCTTCGTGCGGATCGTCGCCTGACGCGCCTTGTCGTTCGGCATGATGAACGTGCGGCCGACATAGCGATTCTTGACGAACCCTTCGCGGCACGGCAAGCCGAGACCTTCGGCCATCGTCTGCGCCGCTGTGCGCGCCGATTCAGGCACGGGGATCACGACATCTGCCTTGAGTCCCGTCTCCTTAAAGCGAGTCGCCATGCGGCGGCCCATCTCCATGCGCGCTTCGTGAACCGAGACGCCATCGAGGAAGGTGTCGGGACGCGCGAAGTAGACGTATTCGAAGATGCACGGACGGTGCGGTGCCTTGCCGACCTGGCGGAACTGCGGCACGCGGTCTGCACCGATCCAGAGCATCTCGCCAGCGGCGAGGTCGCGCACGATCTCGTAACCGGCGACGTCGAGCACGACCGACTCACTGGCGACCGCGTAGAAGATGCCTTCCGACGTCTCTTTCTTGCCGAAGATGCACGGCTTGATGCCAAAGGGATCGCGGAAGGCGTAGAGACCTTCTTGGGTCACGCCACAGACCGAGTAGGCGCCCTTGACCTTCTCGAAGACCTCTCTCACGCCGGCTTCGACGTCGTCGATGTCGACCTTGTCTGCCTTACGACGCATCAGCGCGTCGGCAAACACGTAGAGCACGACTTCGAGGTCGCAGTTGCTACCGAGCGTGATCTTGCGATTGCCAAAGTAGGTGCGCTTCAGCTCGTGAAAATTGGTGACGTTGCCGTTGTGCGCCATGACGACGCCAACCGGGTAATCGAGCCAGAACGGCTGCACGTCGGTGTCTTCACCGAGGCCGACGGTCGGGTAGCGCACGTGACCAACGGCCAACGGGCCTATCAGTCGTTGCAGGTGCTTGTCCTGAAAGACCTCTCGAACAAGGCCAAGGCCCTTTTTGGCCCGGAACTTGTCTTTGAACGTGACCACGCCGGCAGCATCCTGCCCGCGGTGTTGGATGGCCACGAGGCCGTTGATGACGTCTTGGACGACGTCAGATTCGGGAGGGCCGAAGATTGAGATGAAGCCACACATGGAGGCTCGGCAGCTTACCATTCCCGCGACCTATGGCGAACCTGTGCAACGTTGATGGGCAGATCAGTTCTGAAGCTGACGCCCGTATCCCGGTGCTTGACCGCGGCTTCCTGTTCGGCGACTCAATCTATGAAGTCGTAAGAACTCACGACGGCGTGCCTCTGACGTGGTCCGAGCACTGGAACCGGCTAAACGCCTCGGCAGCTTCGCTGGCCATGGAGCTGGATTTGAGCGAGAGCGATGTCGCCCGCCGGGTCGAAGAAACCCTGGCCCAAGCGGACCACGGCGACAGCTACGTGCGCATCATCGTGAGCCGTGGCACCGGCGACGCCCCGAATATCGACATGGCCTACGCCAACAGCCCGCCGCGCTGGGTCCTAATGGTCCGGCCGCTGCAGTTGTCCGTCGGCAAACCCGTTCATTTGGCTCTGATCGACCGGTTGCGCAACGACCGGCGCGCCCTCGACCCGGCGACCAAGAGCGGCAATTACCTCAACAACGTGCTCGGCCTAGCGGAAGCCAAGGCTAGCGGGGCCACCGACTGCGTCATGCTCAACCATGATGGCTCGGTGACCGAGGCGTCGACGTCAAACCTGTTCGCGCGGATCGATGGCGTCTGGTGCACGCCGCCACTCAACGCCGGGATCCTGGCGGGCATCACCCGTGCCATGCTGCTTGAATTCTTGCCGCAAGCCGGCGAACGGGTCGAGGAACGGCATATCACCCGGGACGACCTCGATTCGGCCGAAGAAATCTTCCTGTCGAGCACGCTGCGCGACATTGGGCCGGTCACCCACCTCAATGGGCGCGCGCTGCACGCGGACCGCCCCGATGGCTGTGGCGAATCCAGCACCCGCCTGGTGCCGGAGTTTGGCAAGTTCATTGCGCGACGCATGGCCGAGCGCGATGCCCCGTATTGGCGCACGCTGCTAGGCCAATAGGAACTGGAGCGCTGCGGGCGACAGGGTGACTTCGCTGCAGGGTCACTTCGTCCTAGGGTGACTTCGCCATAGGGTCACCGCGCGAACAAGTCACTTTGCCCGAAGTCACTGCGCAGCCAAGTCACCTGCGCAGCCAAGTCACCTGCGCAGCCAAGTCACTGCGCAGCCAAGTCACCTGCGCAGCCAAGTCACCTGCGCCACCAAGTCACCTGCGCAGCCAAGTCACCTGCGCCACCAAGTCACCTGCGCCACCAAGCCACGTGCGACTCGTCACCGGTGGCCGCAAGCGCTGCGCACCAGCAAGACCACGACGACACTCACTTCCTTTCGGCAGTCCACGACTCGCCTGGCGCGAGCACTACGGACTTGTGCGGAAGCAGCGAGCGCTGCAACTGGTGGATGTCGTTAAGCGTTACGCGAGAGAGCTTTGCATCGTTCGCAGCCATAAACGCATCGTCGAACAAGATGATGCCAGGCTTGACCTTGTTGGCGATCGTGAGGATCTCGGCGTTGCGCGACGACGCGATCATGACGCCGACCGACTTCTCTTCGACGTCTTTGGCTCTCAGGGTCGGCCCGCAGATCATCACAGACGGACAGCCAATCGTCTCGATGCGGTAGCTCAGATCGTAGGGAACGGAACCATCCGCCAACTTGTGGCCGATGGCGTGCACGGTCGTGCCGCTCTTGTTCGGCGAGGTCGAAGGCTGGGTGGCATAGCCCTTACCCGGCTCAACCAACGGCATCTTCTCCATCGCCACGACCGGAAGGTGGAACACGATGTGGGCGAACACCGGGCGCACCGTCTTGGCGGTGAACATGCGCAGTAGTAGCTGATCGTTACGCCGCATCATCGTCAGTGGCTGGGTCAGGAGGCACATCTCGGCACCGCCCCACAGCCATTCCGCCACGTCGTTGCCAGCGGCATCGATCAAGTAGCTCTTTTGAGCCGAGCGCACCAGCCAGCCGCCCATCGGCAGCCGGAACAGACGCACCGCTCCTGGCATAACGACATCTTCTGCCTGCTTGGAGACCGCCTGCATGCGCATCCGCCACCAATAGGGCACGCCGCGTCCCATCAAGCCGGCGACCTCACGCTTCATGCGGCGATTGATGCGCTGGTAGAGCTCGAGGTTGTCGACGCGAGGAAATCGCGAGGTGTGCTCTTCCAGCTCTTCGAGCACCTTCAGCCGCTGTATGCCACCGGTCTCCGGGGGCGTCAACGTGCCATCGTAGACGACTGGTTCGTTCTGGATCAGTCGTGCGCTCACCTCGCGCCAGTATTCCACCGGCTTCGCAGGGGGCGCTCCGGCGCCCGGCTTGGCGGGGAACTCGGGCATCACGCCACGCATCGGCGAGCTATCGCCGACCAGCATGATCGTGCCGAACAAACCCGGATCAATCACAGGGCCAAGACCGAACGTCCACCCAATCCGGGTCTGCGGCATGGAGTCGGTCGACTCGTCAAAGTCGTTGAGCACCATCTGCATGTCGATGCACAACTTCGCATACGGCTGTTTGCCCGGCGGCAAGATCTCGGACCAAGGGATCAACGCCTCGTAGGTCGTGATGCCGAGTTCCTTGTCGTGCAGCACAACAATTCGCGCCGGATCAGGCAGCACGCGCGCGGTGCCGCGCAGGCGGTCCCACTGCACGACTTCACGCCCCGCCTCGTCGGCTAACCAAAACTCACGATCGTCGCGTCGGCCCGGGTCCGGGCCATTCGAACGCGTATTGCGATCCGGATCGAACGAGAGCACCAGCGAGTCTGCCGCAGGAATCTCGGTCAGCATCAGCGTGCTGGCATCGAGTGCGCGATGCCATTCGTCTTGCGCCGTGCATGAGACGTAGAGGCCTTCTTCACCCCACATCATGAACACCAACGCACTCAAATCCTTGAGGCCGCGCCACGCACCATGACCAGTGCCCGACAGCTGGCTGCGGTCGTTTAACTGCATCGCCGGCAGCTTGGGCCAGTCGACCAGCGATCCATCGATCTTGATCTCTCGCTTGCCGACCGGCAGCACAACCGCTTGCGGCAAACGCATCGTGTTGGGCGTCTGCGGCTTGGTGGTATTGGGCTTACTGGTGTTCGGACTGCCTTGCGACATCACCGGTGGCACCAACGAAGTGATGGCAGCTACGACTGCGAGCAAACTCGACCGGCGCAAATTGATCATGAATCCTGAATCCTGCGAAGACTTAGATAGTTGAGCACCGCGTGAGCAGTCGTCGAACCGAGCAGGCCAAAGCCGAGGTGCACGATCAGGCTGAGCACCGTGGCATGGACAAACGTGAAGATCAGCCAACGCCAACCTCCGACACTGCTATTCACCAAGACGTAGACGGCAACAGCCCCAAACAAACCAAACAGGTCCTGCACGGCCAAGCGGAAGAACAACTCCTCGGCTATGGCGGATATCAGCACGAACGCGATGGCAACGCCGTCGCTGGCTCGGGCAAACAGCCGATGCGCCGCCGAAGCGACGTCTTTGAGGCTCTCGAAGCGCTTGATTGCCAGGCTAAGAATCCATGCACCAATCAGGCCAACGCCGAGGCCAACGCCCGAGGAGACTAGCGGGCCGTGTTCGCCGATGGCCTGCTCATAAAGCGCATCTGATCGATCTCGCGCCCACAGCCACAGCAGGGCGGCAGCGCCCATCGCACCGTAGACAACCGTGCCAGTGGCCAGCACGAGGCCGGGATCGGGATCAGGACCAGGTCCTTGCTCGCCTGGTGGTTCTTGCTCGCTGGAATCAGTCATGGACACAACCTGCGCGCGCGCAACCAAGGGCCAAGCACATAGGTCGGAACGCCGATCAAACCGTAGGTTGGCTGGGCCCCAAGACGACGACTATCGGTGCTATTGAAGCAGTTGTCGCCGAGCAAGAACCAGTGTCCCGGCTCGACATGCACCGGCCACTTGGGTGCGCCGACGTTGAGTTGATGGTTGCCGCGCGTGGCGAAGATGTCATGAAAGACTCGCAGTGAACGAATCGATGCGGTGGTCTCGCCAACGACTCCGACGTGCAGCCAGGTGCGCGGCAGCGGCGAGGTTGCCGTACCAGGTATTACGAGCGGCAGTGTGTAGGTGTCGTCGAGCATGACGAAGTCGCGGCCGTCGAGCCGGCCAAACGTTAGCTTGCCTTGCCACGGGCCGGACAACACGTTGCCAACGTCTTGAACCGACGTGCCGTTCAACCAAACCGAGAGGGTGTTGCCGCGAGCGTTCCAAACGAACGTGGTCGTGAAGTCCGTGCTGTCGATCGAGCACAGCACGACCTCCGGCCGGTTGACGAACTCCATCTCGACGCCGCAATCGACAACCGAAGTGCTGTCGCCGGTCTCGCTGCGCACCCCCATGAGGTCCACGAACGTCGCGTTGACCGGCTGGTTGGTGCCGATCATGCCGGTCGGCAAGACCCCGTCGTCAAGGTCTCGGTGGCGCGCCTGGTGGGCACGAATCCGAAACGCCGAACGAACGTTGGCCAGCTTCGTGGCACACGGTGGCAACAGCCACGGCCCAACCTCAGGAACGACCAGACCCGGCTGCGTCACTGCGCGCATATCCAAACTGGCGCGCGCCGGGCCACTGCCGCCAGCCAGTGCCCAGGTCACACTGCGCCGCATCGCATCGCTCGGATCCTTCACTTCGCGGTGCAGATGTTGGCGGCTGTCGCCGAGGTAGATGTCGCCGTTGATGATGTCGATCCAAGACTTGCCCTTCTCGTCACCGCTGCACGCGATGCGCTTGACCAATTGATGACCAGCGCGCATCGGCCTCTGCACAACGACCAAATCACCGCGACCAACCGAGTCCGCATTCACGAACTTGTCGACGAACACCATGTCGCCATCGACGGGATGGCCGTACAGGAATGGCTCCATGCTGCCGGATGGCACCAGGTAGCGATCGCCGTACCACTTCCGCAACCCTTGCACGGTGAGCACCGCGATGACCGCAACGATCAGAGCATCTCTGATCATGGCGAGGTTGGAGGGCGGTTTGGACATTGCTGGCGATGTGTTTCGAACGAACTGTGGGTCGAACGGGCTGTGTTTCGAACGAACTATCGGGCGGGGAAGAATCGATGGTGAAGCAACTGCACCGTTTCACTCAATCGCGCCGCATCGACGACAAACGCTACCGTACTGCCAACAGCGCCCAAACCGGCGCATCGAACGGGAGTGCTCGCCGCCGCGAGTTCAGCGAACACTTCGGCAATGCCACCGTTCTCGAGCACTTCGGCGTCACCGATCACGCCGACCACTGCCCGATCGGAGGCCACGTGCACTTCGCCGTCCGCAGCGAGACACGCAACGGCCCGGTCGGTAAATGCAGCATCGATTGCCACCGTCACTGCAGCTTCACCGACGGCAACCGGGCCGACATCGCATTCGATCTCGTCGAGCCTGGAAAACACCTTGGCTAAGAACGTGTGCTGCGAGACCAGTCGGTGGGAACGCACGGTGACCAACGCGACCCCAGTGCGGTGCGCAATCGCGCGAATAACTGGTCGATCGCTCGGCACCGTAGCTTCGATCGTCGTGCCTTCGGCATCGGGCGACAGAGTATTGCGCACGCGCAACGGAATGCCGTGCTGCATCGCCGGCACCATTGCTGCCGGATGAAGAACCTTGGAGCCGAACGACGCGAGGTCAGCGACATCGGCAAAGCTCATCCGCCGGATCGGTTGCGCATCCTTTACCAGCCGCGGGTCGGCCGTGTGCACGCCATCGACGTCCTTCCAAATTTGGATCTCTTCGGCGTTCACCGCGACACCGATCAGCGCCGCCGAATAGTCACTGCCATTGCGACCGAGCGTGGTGATGTTGCCATCAATATCAGCGCCGAGGAAGCCAGTCAGGACCGGCACCCCAGCGACCGTTTCCAGGTGACGGAGCATGCGCCCTTCGTCCGGCAACGGCCTGGCACGCCCGAACGAACTGTCCGTCAACATGCCAGCGTCGAACGCATCCACCGCGGTCGCGGGCACGCCGCCAGCGGTCAACGCAGCAGCGACAACGCGCGCGCTCAACCGTTCGCCGTAACTGACAAAGGCATCAATAACCTTCGGCGTCGCTTCGCCAACCAATCGCACGCCACGCGCCAGATCGCGTAGTTCGTCAAGCAGCGGATCGAGCAACTGCCTATCGAGGTCGAGGCCGGCGAGAATGTGGCGGTGGCGAACGGCGATCAATTCGGTGTCCGCAGTGCCAGCAGTCGCGGCGCGAGCCATGGCGAACAACGCATCGGTCACGCCGGCATGCGCCGAAACGACAACCACAGGTTTGCGGTCCAGTTGACTGCGCACCACTTCGACAGCCTGACGGATGGCTGCGGCACCTCCTACCGAGGTGCCTCCGAATTTCATAACGATCACGACCGGATCATGCAGGCGCAGGCGACAAGCGAGAAGGGTGATCGCGTTCTTCGCACCACCATGACGGCGAGATGTCGTTGCCGGCGACGACGAGCCAGACAGATATGAGGTCCTCCGACGCCGCAACGAAGCAACCAGCCGCACAACGGGCACCAAACAACCACGCTTGCCGACGTCGCTCGCGCCTCGCGCACAAATCCAAACTATGCCGAACCAACACACCGGTTTGCTTTCATCGCCGCGCCGACTGCTGCTGCTGGCGGGGCTTGGCACACTCGCCAGCTGCGCAAGTATGATGGAACGAGGCTTTGGCGTCAGGGAGTTCTTTCCAGGTGTCCAGCTCGACTACGTGGTCGCGACCGGGCATGGCAGCGATAGGGGAGGCCTGGACAGCCTGCCGTTCCGCGTGATCTGGGTCACCTTCGACCTGCCATTCAGCCTAGCCGCCGACTCGCTGCTGATGCCCTTGGACGCACTGCTCATGTGGCAGCACAGCTACACGGAGGCGAGACAGAACAAGCTGTTGCGCCAGACCAAGCGCGAACTCACCCCGAAGGAAGCCACTGACGGCGCCGCGCGAAACGCCTCCGATCTCCGCCGTGACCTACAGCCGTACAGGTAGTTTCTTATCCAGGCATCACACTGGCCTGTTGGGAGGGCGGTACGCGCATGCTCTAATCCCGGGATGACGCGTATCGCGGACCTAATCCACGACTGGAACCAGACGGAAGGCACTTTTCGGCCCACAAGGCCCCTGCAGTTTGACGACGAAACCCTGCGTGACGGCCTGCAATCGCCGGCTGTCAGCGATCCAACTCTCGACCTGAAGATCGACTTGATCGAACGGATGGACAAGCTCGGCATCCACACGGCAAACCTGGGCTTGCCGGGCGCGGGTGGTCGGCCTCGTGAAGACATCACGAAGCTGGCGAAACACATCGCCGACAACAAGTTGAAGATCGGTGCGAACGTGGCCTGCCGGACGGTGGTTTCCGACATCGCACCCGTGGTCGACATGACGCAGGAGGCTGGGATGCCGGTCGAGGTCTGCGCGTTCATCGGTAGCAGCTACATCCGTCAGTACGCCGAGGATTGGACCCTCGAACGCATGCTGAAGAACACGACGGACGCGTTGACGTTCGCTCGCGACAACAACCTGCCGGTGATGTACGTCACCGAGGACACCACCCGCGCCAAGCCCGAGACGATTCGCGCGCTCTACACGACGGCGATCGAACTGGGCGCGCGCCGCCTGTGCGTCTGTGACACGGTCGGCCACTCAACTCCGGCAGGAGCTCGAGCAGTGGTCAAATTCGTGCGGGCACTCGCCGACGAACACGACCCGACCATCGGTGTCGACTGGCACGGCCACCGCGACCGGGACCTCGGCATTGCCAACTGCCTCGCCGCGATCGAAGCTGGCGCCGACCGCGTCCATGGTACCGCACTCGGTGTTGGCGAACGCGCCGGCAACGCGCCGATGGACCAACTGCTGGTCAACTGCAAGCTGCTCGGCTGGATCGACAACGATCTAACAACGCTGCCCGCTTACGTCGCCGCGGCCGGCAAGGCACTCGAAATCGAGACGCCGCACAACTATCCAATCTTCGGCACCGACGCGTTTGAGACCGGTACTGGCGTGCACGCTGCGGCCGTCATCAAGGCCTTCCGTAAGGGCGATATCGAATTGGCCGACTCGGTCTATTCCGGCGTTCCGGCAAGCATGGTGGGGCTCAAACAGCGCATTGCCATCGGCCCAATGGCCGGCCGCTCGAACGCTGCGTTCGTGCTAGAACGCCTTGGCATAGAGCCGACGGACGAGTGCGTCGCCCGCGTGCTCAACGTCGGCAAATCGAGCAAGCGCCTGCTGACCGACGATGAAGTGCGAGCCGCCGCAAAATCCTGATCCGGGACGTCGTTCGTCGTAGATCAAGTTCACACTAGTGCGAAGTCGATCCTCTCACTCAGAGAGGAATATGAACAACGTTCTAGATCACGCAGTCTTAGATGAGCTTCTGTCTTTCGCCGATGATGGAGACCCGGAGCTTCTGGTTGACCTCATCCAGATGTTCCTCGAGGACGGCCCCTCGAAAGTCGAAGCCGTCAGCCAAGGCCTAGCCCTTGGCGACTTCGACATGGCGGAGCGCGCCGCGCATTCGCTGAAGGGATCATCGGGCAACCTCGGCGCCAAGATCGTGCAAGAGATCTGCGAGCAGTTGCAGGTCGCAACCCGCGCTCACGAGCTCGAGACGTCACGCAAACTGGCGCCCATGCTCGAGACAAACTACGCGGCTGCTGAAGAAGCGCTGAAGCAAGTGCTCTTGCAGTATCAGTAGGGCAGCGACCGTTCGCTTAGCGTCCTTGCTGGGCAGTTACTGGCTGGCTACTGCTGGCCAACTACTGGCGCGAAACCACTACTGCGCTACGAACCGCTTGCGGTGACGCGCGAGGGCTTCGAATCCGGTCGCGGGATGACGACATCCGCCGACATCTCCATGCCGGCTTGCAAGTCGTCAGGCCCCCAGTCGGCAGCCTTGCCGCGATAGATGCAGCGATGACACTTGTGGAAGTTCGTCGCTTGCCGAGAGAGACATACGTCAGCGCCGATCCGATGAGTGATCAGCGGGGAAGCAGAGCCTTCGACGGAGGGGCAGAGTCTCATACGGTTGGCTTGGGCGTTTCGATCAGCGGCCTGGGGCCGCCGGAGGCTCGGTAGAGTAGACCCGAATGCCAAGTCGTCAACGACGTGATATCGGCAGGAATCGGGTCCAAAGCTCCCGACACGTCGCCACAGCGGTCGGCGCGCAGTGGCTATGACGCGACAGTTCGAAGCACACAGATCCGGTGTAACCAGCGTTCTCAAGAGCTTTTAAGACCCCTTCGAAGTCGACCTCACCAGCCCCCGGAAGCAGGTGTTCGTGCACCCCGCGACGGTGATCTTCGAGGTGAACCTGGGCCATAAACGGTGCAGCTCGGGCCACAATCTCCGCCGGATCACCCTCCCAGACAGCGTAAAGGTGTCCGATATCTAAGGTTAGCTGAGGCGCATCGGCGCCAAGGGCGGCCCGGATGCGCTCGTAGTCGGCGAACGTTTCGAGCGCCATACCGGGCTCCGGCTCGAGCGACGGCACCAGCCCATGCTCGCGAATGGCAGCGCAAGTCTTCGCAATGCCCTCGAGCATCCAAGTCTCACTATCGGCCCCGGGCGAACGATCGATGCCCGCCCAGAACGACACCACTTCGGCGCCGAGCTGCTTGCCCATGGCCGCGACCCGTCCGTAGAAAGCGACGCGCTGCTCACGACGCGCGGCATCCCGCGTCATCAGAGTCGGCTCGTGCTTGGTGTTCGCATCGAGCAGGAAGCGCGCGCCGGTCTCCATGATCGGCGTCAGGCCGAGCTCGCGTAGCCGCTGCGCAGCAGCAGCGAGATCCGCATCGCTAGTCGACTCCGGATCGAGGTGGCACGTGTCCGGCGTGATCGCCACCGCCTGGTAGCCGTGGTGGTGCAGCAACGTCAACGCTTCGTCGAAGCGGTGGTTCTGCAGGCTGTTGGTGTGGTAGCCGAGCAGCATCGGTCGCTCCGCTACTTGCCGCCCTGCATTCGAATCCGCTTCTCGAGCTTCGAAACCTTGGCGTAGATGTTGTTCATCGTGACGTATTCGCTGGGGATCGACCAACCGCCCATGTCGGCTTCCTCGAACCAACCAGACTGCTCTTCGATCAAATTCTTGATCTGATCGACCTTCACCTTGGCTTCCGACTGCTTCCTGCGAGACGCCATGTTCTCGCCCTGGCCGAGCATCTTCATGCCGGCGTCACTAATCGCAGTCGCCTCAATAAGTAGGTCCTGCATCTTTCCAAGCGTCGCTTGAGTTAGCAGCGGCGCGGCCCTGTCTGGAGTCTTGCCCGCAGAGCCACTCGACACCGGAACGTTGCTGGGCGACTGCTCGGGTTGGTTGGCCGGTTGCTTAGCCGGTGCAGTGCCATCGGCATCATTGGTCTCGTCGCCACCGCCACCGGAGTTGACCATGACGAGGATGAGAATGAGCACCAACAGACCACCACCGCCGATGATCATCGGCATCTGGTTGTTCTGCTTAGAACGTGAGGACGAGCGGCCGCCGGCGCGGCGGCGAGTAGGGGTTCGCGAAGCCATGTGGCCAAGAGTTCTATCCGGCGGAGACGGAATCGGGAATGGCCGGCGCAGCGACAACTGTGCTTGGGTGCTGCACGAATGCGATTGAAGCGAGGCAGCACTGAGGCTAGCGCCGAGGCTCGATCGCGCTAGCCGGGGCTCATACGCTTTGCCCGCGACCGAGACGCGTTAACCGCGGCTCATCTGGCGACGCAACCACGTCCGCGCGAACAGGAAATCGCGATTCACGGTGCGCACGGTGACTTCGAGAACTTCGGCGATCTCGCCGAGCTCAAGGCCCGCAAAGTAGCGCAGCATGACCACGCGCGCCGGGCGCTCATATTCTTTTGCCAAGGCCGTCAATGCGCCATCGAGAGCTACGAGATCGATTTGATCGACGGTGGTCGCGGCCGTCAGCTCGACGGATAGTTCGACGGGGGCCTTGCCGGCGTTGCGGCGCAGGCGGTGCTTGCGCCGCACTTCGTCGACCAGGATGTTGCGCATCGATTGCGCCGCGGCACCGAAGAAGTGCGCGCGGCTCTGCCAGCCCGGCAGTTCGTCGCCTTGCAAACGAATCCAGGCCTCGTGCACCAGAGCCGTTGCCTGCAGGGTCTCGCCTGGCCGCAACATTACGAGGCGTGCGGCCGCGATGCCCTTCAGTTCGCCGTAGACCAACTGCCACAGCTCGGCGTCGGCACCAGGCTCACCGCGTCCGGCTCGCTCAAGGGCAACAGTGATTGGATGGGTCGCCATGGCGCTGACACAAACTACCACGAGTACAGCGGTTGGCTAGATAGCCAAAATCTTCAGAGGAACGGCTCTACGCGGGACGTTTTGGGCCTTAGTCAAGGCCTCGCGCGGTTGCGACCATGCCAACGGGTGGCTGCGAGACTGTCTTGGTAACCGTCAACGCTGAGTCGAACCGCGCGCATCCCAGACGACGGCGCGGCCGGTGCTGTCCAGCGAGGCCAGACGTTTGCCGTCCGGGCTGAACGCGACGGCAATCACCCGACCTGTAGACCGTAAGCTCGCCACTTCGGCCATGCCGGCGACATCCCAGATGCGCACGGTGCCATCGCGACCACCGCTGGCGAGGCGGGTGCCGGCCGGTGAGAACGCCACCGCCTGCACGTGGCCGGTATGCCCTTTCAGGGCGGCGATTTCGCCGCGCGTCTTGGACCAAAGTAGAACGGACTGGTCGACGCTGCCGATCGCTAACGTGTTGTCGATTGGGCTGGCAGCCAGTGCCAGCGTGCATTGCGGAATGTGTTGTTCAAGAAGCTGTTGGCCAGTCGCGCCATCGAACATTCGCACGTGGTCGCTCGAGTCGATCATCGCCAACTGACCGTCGCTCGCCCAGGCAATCGCGCGCACATCGCGCGGAGCCGTATGCGCCACTGGCGAAGAGCTGCCGCGTGGCCAGAGCCACAACAGACTGTCGCGCCCGCCGACCAACGCGATGGTGCCATCGTCGGGGCGCATCGACGCGAATCGAAATGCGGGCATGTCGGGCGAGCTTGAGGCACCGTTCGTCAAGTAGCGCACTCGATCGTCGTCGCTCGCCAGGCGGAACTCATGGCGCGTGGAATCGTCGACCAAGTTCCATGTGACTTCGCCAGAACCGTTCCAGTGGACCGCTAGTTCGTTGCCATCCGCACTGAAGGTGAGTTGCGCATGTTGAACCGTTGATCCCTGTGACAGCTGCCGCTCGCGGCGAGCCTGGGGCTCCAAGGGATTCCACCACCTCAGCGTTTTGTCATCGCTGATCGTCGCGAGTCGCTCGCCATCCGGGCTCCAGGCCAGTCCGTTGATGATGCCGGTGTGGCCCGACAGCCGCCGCACGTCTCCATTGTCCAGTTCGTAGACGTAGGTGACGTAATCGTGGCAACCAACCGCAACGCGCTTGCCGGTCGGATCGAAGGCGATACAGCGCAGCACGTCGACGTGCGGGACGTTGAGCTCTAGCTCACCCGTCGCCAACGACCAGACGCGCAGGAAGCTCGCATCCCCGGCGCTGCCAAGCCGTTGCGATGCCGCGTCGAATGCTAGCCGCCAACTGCTCTCACCAGGGCCACGCAGTTCGCGATAGGCCACTTGTGGGTGGTCGCGTTGATAGACTCGAACCTGGACGTCTGCGTCGTTGGCTCCAAGGCCGACAGCGAACAGCGCACCGTCGTCGGAGATGGCCAACACTCCATTGGCTCGATCGCGGATCTCGGCAATCCGTTGGCGCGATTGCGTGTCCCAGACGACCGCGACACGATCTTCGCCATAGCACAAAAGCAGGCTGCCATCGCCCGCCAGCGCACAACTATGGATGTAGCTGTCGTGAGCAAAAGTCGCGATCTCTTCGCCACTAACGGTGTCCAGCAGCGCCACGACCTTGGGTGACTTGGATAGCGCCAGCAGACGACCGTCGCGGCTTGTGGCAGCGGCGGCAACGGGCGATACCTGGGTATCCCAGCGCTGCAGCATGGCACCGGCAATTCCATCCCATGCGATGGCCGATTGCCAATGTGTCGACAGCAGCCGGCCATCCGTCAGCCAGGAAAGAGATATCGGATACGCCTCGGCTGGAGCAATCTGTAGTTCGCGGTTGCAGTTCGCCGCCAGCAGGTGCCATTCGAAACCGCGCAAATCCGGCACGTCGGCGGCCGCATCGGGCAGCCAGGCCGCGACAACTTCGCGGGCGCGGGCAACACCGCCTGATGCATTTATCGATTCCGCTCCGAAGCGCATTTGCGAACGGTACAGGCTCACGCGCAGACGCTGGCTTGCGGCAACTGCTTCGGCGCGCGCCGCTTGTTCTTGCTGCGCCAGGGTTTCGTTGCGCGAGGCGAGTATGGACATGCCGATCAAGCCACTGGTCAGCAACAGCATCACCACCGACACGCCGATGACTAGGCCGCGGTGACGTCGCGTGAACTTGCGGATCCGGTAGATGCTACTCGGAGGACCGGCCTCGACTGGCAAGTTGCGCACGAGGCGTCGCAAGTCCTCGGCCAGATCACGCGGCGCGGCATAGCGGCGCTCGGGATCCTTCTCGAGCGCCTTCATGACGACCCAGTCGACATCGCCGTGCAGGCGACGCATGCAATTGGCGGTTGCCGGCTCGGCATTGCCCACGGTTGATGCGACCGCCGTGAGGACGCGATTGCGCAGACGCGTGCTCGGCTTCGGCGGAACTTCGTCGCGCACGATCCGCGCCATGCCGGTGATCCCGGCCGCTCGCAAACGCTCGGGATCGAACAGGCGATCGCCAGTCAGCAGCTCGTAGAGCATGGCGCCGAGCGCGTAGACATCGGTGCGCGTGTCAATGTTGCGACCATCGCCGTCGAGCTGCTCGGGACTCATGTAGTCGGGCGTGCCAAGCAGCGCTCCCTGCAGCGTGTGTATGGAATCATCACCAAGCGTGCCTTCGAGTGCTTTGGCGATGCCGAAGTCGATCACCTTCGGCATCGGCAGATCATCGGTGTGCACCACCAGCACGTTCGACGGTTTGAGATCGCGATGCAGCACGCCGCGGCGATGGGCGTGGTCGACGGCGTCGCAGACCTTGGCGAACAGCTCGAGTCGATCGTCAAGTTCGAGAGCTTCCGCGTCGCAGTAGTCGGTGATCGGCTTGCCGTCGACAAACTCCATCACCAGGTAGGGTCTGCCGGCTTCATCACTGCCGGCGCCGTGCACCGTGGCGATGTACGGATGCGTCATGCGCGCCAGCGCTTCACGCTCGGCGTCGAAGCGCGCCAATACCTGACGCGAATCCATGCCTGGACGGATCGCCTTGATCGCGACCGTGCGTCGCACCGGCGACAACTGCTGCGCGCGGTAGACCATGCCCATGCCGCCTTCGCCGATCGGAGTCAGGTCGCTGTAGTCGGGGATGATTGGCACGGCCGGCCATTGCTCAAGCGGCAACGCCACCGCCGGATCGCTTAGAAAGCTGTCGAGTCCATCGCCCGCGACCTGCAGCAGGTCCGCCAGCTCATCGCGCAGTTCGGAATCATCCGCACACGCATTTACCACGAACGCGCGTCGCTCTCCGTCCGCGAGCTCGTAGCCCTCGGCAAACAGCTCTCTAAGTCTTTTTTTGCGGTTCTCGTCGAGCATCAGCGCGGTTTCCTGGGGTCACATCGAACTGTGCCGAAACTGCGAGCCTGTGGGAAGGCACATGCTGCCTCTCTCGCCTACTTGCCCATTAAGGATGGGTCGGTTGGCGGGGTGTCGTGGCGGCGAAATCCTGGCGGCACGTAGCCGCACCGGGAAGCGAGCACCGCCTCAGTCTCGACACAGACTCGCGAGCCCTACTTAGGAGTCCGCAGCACCGCAAAGAACCCGCCGTCGTGCTTGCCAGCCTCCGGCAGCGTCAGTTTGCTCTCCACCAGTTCCAGCCCCGGATGAGCGGCCTGAGCAGCCTCAACGACGCCTTCGTTCTCCTCGCGGTCGATCGAACAGGTCGAATAGACGGCGTGGCCGCCTGGCTTGGTCAGCTTGATCGCCTGTTCGAGCAGTTCGCCCTGCAGCTTCGGCAAGTCGATGAACGTCTGCTCTTCCAGTCGCCCGCGCACTTCGACGCGGCGACCGAGCACGCCAGAGTTCGAACACGGCACGTCGGCCAGCACGCAGTCCGCCATCGGCAGGTCAGCCGCCTTGGCGACCAGGTTGATCACTCCGGTCAGCTTGAGCCGGTTGGCGTTGTCAGCAATGCGGCCGAGGCGAGCCTCATCGATGTCGAACGCAAACACGCGCCCATCGGGTTGCACCGACTCGGCCAACCACGTGGTCTTGGTGCCCGGCGCCGCGCACAGGTCGACGACCGTGTCGCCTGGCTTGCACGGCACGGCTTGCACAGCCAGCATCGCGGTCGGATCTTGCACGACGAACTGGCCCGCATGGAATGGTGCCGTTGCGAACGGTGAGCTACCGCCAGTCCAGCGCAGCAAACGTTCGTGGTCGCATGGCTCGACTTCGACTTCAGCGGCCGCAAACTCAGCTTGCAGAGCGGCGCGATCGATCTGCTTGCCGCAACGCAAGTAGATGCCCGGCGTCTCACTCGCGGCCTCGCCGATCGCGCGCAAACCTTCGACACCGTGTTGGGCGGCGAAGCGTTGCGCCAACCATTCCGGCAGCGAATGCACAATCGCGAGGCGACGCACTTCGTCCCGTGGCAGCCGTTTGGCCAACTCGACTTTGCGACCACCGGGCAGCGCGAGCTCATGCAACGGCTTCAGCTCCGCACCTTCCTCGAGCTCCTTGACGCTGCCAGCAACGCGCCGCAGGATCGCATTCGCGAAGCCACGGTTGTTGTGCACGATCAGGCTAACGGTCTCGTGCACTGCCGCGTGCGCCTTCATGCCGGGCACGAACAACAACTGGTAGGCACCAAGCCGCAGCGTGACGCGCTGTTGCGGATCTTTGGGCAAGCCGCGCAAGGCAAAGCCGAGCAGCACGTGATCGAGCAGCCGTTGCTGGCGAAGCACGCCGTGGGACAGCTCAAAGGCAAATGCGAGGTCACGACCTTCGACGCCGCGGCCTTCGAGTTCGCTGCGCAAACGTTCGCTACGGCCGCGTTCTAGCGCCACAAGGGCGTTGCGCGCGAGTGATCTGGCGGAGACCGCCACTACTCGAACCGTCCGACGAAATGGGCCACTAGCCGAACCTCCACTAGCCGAACCTAGCGTCAGGTGCGATGTGATGACCACGGACAAACTCACCAGCGGTCATGTTGCGACCGTTGTCAGGCTTGATGCGCGTGATGCGGTAGAGGTCCTTGCCGGTGCAGACGCGAATGCCTTCTTCACCAGAAGACTGCAGCCCGCCCGGAATGCCCATGCCGTAGAGGTCTTGCTCAACCTGACCTTCGATCACGATGAAGCGCTTGTTGCCGAGACGCGTCTGCGCGCCGGGCTTTGGAGTCATCGAGCGCACCAGCAGGTCCACTTCGATCGCCGGCAACTTCCAATCGATGACGCCGTGCTCCTTCTCAACCTTCGGGGCGTAGGTCGCCTTCGAGTGATCTTGCGGCGTGTAGGACGCCGTGCCGTCCTTGATGACGGTCAGCGCCTTGACGAGCGCCGTGCCCGATAGGTCGGCCAAACGAACGCGCAGCTGGCCCGAGTTTTCCGTCGCGCCAATCGGCGTCGTCTCGGTCAGGATGACATCCCCTGCATCGAGCTTGTCGGCGATCTTCATGACCGTGATGCCCGTCTCCGGGTGGCCATCACGGATCACGCGCTGCACCGGGGCGGCACCGCGGTAGAGCGGCAGGATCGACGCGTGTGCGTTGATCATGCCGTGCTTCGGAATCGCCAGCATCTCAGACGTCAGGATCACGCCGTAGCTGATCACAACACCAATGTCTGGCTGCAGCTCCTTGAGCTTGGCCAAGAACTCTGGGTCGTGCGGATCCATCGGCTGATCGCAAGTCAACTCCAGGTCAAGAGCCGCCAGCTTCACTTCAGCCTCGTAGATCTTGCGACCTCGGCCTCGCGGCGCGTCGGGCTTCGTGACAACAAGGTCAGGTGAGAACCCACCTTCCTTCAGTGCCTTCAGCGAAGGAATCGCGAAGTCACTGCTTCCAAAAAAGACGATGCGCAAAGCTAGAACCGTGAAGGGATCAAAGTAGGCCCGCGAAAGGGACCTGCGAGGGAGATGACCGTAACGACAGGGGGCACGCGGGGCAAACCTGCCGCTGGCTGGAGTATTGAGCCAGAGCTGTCTGGGCAGTACATCGCAAGTCCATGGAATGCCCGCCAATCGAGCCGCACCCGAGTTTGGTGGCGTTTGAGCCGACTGCCGAACGCACCCTGTCGTTGTTTGGCAGAACGGTGTATTTGGCGCTAGTACCGGGCAGGCGAGCCCGATCTGGCCATGTTCGGGACGGACGCCTGGCTCTGCAGCGCAGCCCCGTCAACCGAATCCTGAGCGAAGAAGCCTATTGGCGCAGCGAGAGGCTGGCGGTGACCCCAAACAAGTTTCCGTTCGCCAAGAACCAACGGATTCTGTGGATGGCCAACCCGGCACGCGAGCCCGACCGAAGATTTTGGCAGACGGCACTCCAGTGGGTCAATCAGAGCGATGGCACGGCACTGCTCAATAACATCGGTGCGGCGGCGACGATTCCGCGCGCCCACGCCCACCTGATCGACGAGAAGATGCCGTTCTTGGTCGGGCTGGCCGAACGCCCGCTGCAGACCGATCTGATCGACGTGCCCGACGGCTGCGAGTTGGTCTGCAAGGACGTGCCGTTCTGTATGATCGGCGTGCGCGGCGACATCGAAGGCAAAGCCGACGCGCTGATGCGGCTCGCGGATGCGCGCCTGACCGCGACCTGGAACGTCATCGTCATGAATGATACGGCGTGGATCGTGCCACGCGGCAAGCAGACGCCGGTGCCCTTCTTCGATCAGGCGCTCGGCTCGGCGGAGCTTTGGGGCCGCTGGTGCTACGTCGATGAGAAGCCGTTTGAGGCGGCGACCAGCGCGGACCTTGAGCAAGCGCTTGAGATCGCGACGACGAAACCGATCGACTGATTGGCTAGGCGAGCAATCGGCCGGGCAATCAAAGTCCGCGACGCGACGACGAAACCCGGTTGGCCGATGGCGAACAAGGCCGCCATCAGGACCTGCAAACTGCTCGGCGCCGAACCAGTCGACACCGAGCGAGTGCGGTCTACCTTTGCGCGACCTTGGCTTGGGCAACCTTGGCCTTCTCAACCTTCGTCGGCGCCTTGAGCAGGCCGAGGTTGCGAACGTCCTTCTCGGCAGCTTCCACAGCGGCCCAATCTTCGTCGAGCTCAGCGAGCTTCGTCACGAGCTTCTTGGCCTTCTTGGAGTCGGAGCCTCGATCGGCGCGAACCGCCAACAGCTCTTCCTTAAGCGCGACCCGACGGCCTTCAATCGTGTCGTAGCGATCGAGCAGCATCAGCCACTTCTTCACCTGACGCTTGGCGCTCTTCGCGTAGCGCTGCTCAAGCACGCCATACATCGCCTGCCAAAGCTTGGACTGCGTTTGCACGCCGGAGAACGAAACCGGCTTGGCATCCTTGTGCGCCAGCAGGAAGAAGTGCGGCATCTTCTTGCCGAAGTCGTAGCCCGCGAACACGTTGTGGAACGGGTGGCTGCGCTCGCCAATGTGCGCCGGCAACTTGACCGTGCGGAACCACTTGGTCAGCAGCATGGTCTTGTCGTTCTTCAGCGAACGGCTGAGCAACGCGCTGTCCGAGCCTTGGCATGCCTGGCACTCACGCAGCACCAAAAGCGGCCGCCCGTCATCCGCATCCCACATGCGCGCGATCGCGGCTTCCCGCGTCATCGGGCCTGCAGCAGCGGTTTGAGTACCTTCGCGTGCCGGCGGCACGGGGTGCGCCCAATCGACCGTCAGGCGACGCTTCGACGTCGCGCCACGAGCCAACGTGATCGGCATGCCGCGCCGTCCGCCCGTCTTCGGCCCGCTGCCAACAGGACCTCCGGTAGCGGGACCGCGATTGCTTGGACCACCTGTGCGTGGACCCGAAGGCCCAGGCGCCGCTGGACCTGCAGGGTTGGGCGCGCCCGGCGAAGGCGCAGACGAGCCGGGGGACGAGTTACTTGCTCCAGACGCGCCACTGATAACTGGTGGCGGACCCGGTGGTGGATAGCCACCAGCAGGGCACTGGGCGTAGACGGCACAAGTGAGAGTGAGCGAGCACAGGATCGTGCTGCTGCTCATGACTATTTCTGACAGCTTCATGTTGGGATTGCCTCGAAATGGCGTGGCTGCGACCGTTGATGTGTTGGGTAGGAGGTGTTGGGTAGATGCGTTGAGTGGATGCGTTAAGTGGCACGTGTGCGACTTGGTGATCACTCGCGACGGCGCCGTTTCTTCGACTTGGTCGAGAGCACCGCACTGCGCCAGGCGACCTCGATAGCTGAGACGTCACAATCAAACGCTTGGATCAACGCTTCGCGCTGACGAACGAGTAGTTCTTCTTCCGTCGGCATACGTCGACGCCCGTGGAACGGATCCTTCATGGTGTGCAAGAAGGTGCACATCTGCGCCTTCTTGTGCACCAACAGGAAGTCGACCAGTGCCCACGACTGCATGTGTTGTTCGACGCCAAACTTGCCAGCGTCCAAGCGATCGATGAACGGCGCGACCGCTTCAAAGACTTTGTTTTTGACCAAGCCATGCACGCGCGTGTCCCACTCCCAAAACGCACTGCGTTCTTCTCGATCCCGTTCGTCTTTACGATCATAGGTCGGAAACCGCGGCGTCACTCTGCGCGCGTGCCAATGGCCGAGACCCGTCACGACCCAAGCAGGCATGTGATGGCCGAAGCCACGGAAAGACGAGTACAGGTTGTGGGCGATGTTGAACGCCAGGTTGGCGTGCAGCGCGTGGTCAATGTGGAACAGGCCGTTGGCATTCTCTGCGCTGCAGCCCCAATAGAGGGATCCGTGCTTGGCATCATGAATGCGAATCGGCTCGGCCATTTCTAGGCCGTGGTAAGCGCGTGTGTAGCGAGCATGCGAAGCTCCCGTGCGCAGGATCAGCACCGTGAACTTCTCGGTCATGCCGAAGAACGGGCCTTTGCCTCGATACTCCTTCGGCGAATTGGCTTCACTACGACGCGTCGGGAACCATGAGTCGTCGACACCTAGCACGCCACTGACGTCGCGATAGATCTTCTCGAGTCGGAGCGCATACAGATGCGTGCGCAGCCACGGGTCGAGTTGCTGCGGCTTCTTCTTGATGCCCGGCATGACCGTGCGCAACTCTTTGATTTCGGCGGCAATCTGCTTCTGCCAATCCCGCCGCCACGGCTCGCGCCCCTTGACCTTTATCGACGGCAGCGAGCAACCAATCCGGAAGTGCTTGGTCTCGACCCACATCAGCGGTTCGGTGCCCAGAAGCTCTTCGATGCCGCCGCTCGTTTGACCTGTTCCGAATGCGAACGGACCGAGATTTTCGTAGCCGGCCTTGGCGAGCAGGTCGGGTTGATTTTTTGTGTATGGATCCGGCCCCGCCTTCACGCGCTGCCCTAAGGCAGGAAGCGTCAACGCCACCCCAAGCAGGGCGGTGAGCACGCATCGGGTCAGTCCTTCAATCGACCTTAAGGGCATAATTCGCAGTTAGTTGCGAAGTAAGAGTTGGATCCAATAGGCCAACAAAAACGCCAGTGTGACCGACGCATTTAGCTAACCTATGTCGTGTAGTCCAGCCGCCACGAGAGGCAACAACTTGAGCCTCCATGACCCTGTGGAAACTCCAATGCAACAACCCCTAACTCGCCCACTCACGTTCGCCGTCTTGCTGACTTCGAGCCTAGCCGTCGCGCAAACCACGTGGCAAACCGCGTCCCCATTTGGAGCGCCCGCCCCGAACGGCGGCTCGTCGTGGGACAGCAGCCGCGATCGCATCGTGGCGTTCGGTGGCCAACTCGGTGCGCTCCAACAGGCGACGACGAAAGAGTGGACCGGTTCGTCGTGGCTGACAATCAACACCGCAAACAGTCCGTCGGCGCGCACGCGGCCAACGATGACCTACGACGAGGCGCGCGGAGAAACCGTTCTGTTTGGCGGTGGCAGTGGCTTCACCAACGACACCTGGACCTACGACGGCAGCAACTGGACACAAAAGTCACCGAGCACGAATCCACCAGTTCGGTTCGGTTCTGCCATGGCTTACGACAAGGTTCGCCAAGTGACGGTGATGGTCGGCGGCTTCGTGCCATCCGGACAAGACGCCAACGACATCTGGGAATGGGATGGCAGCAACTGGTCGCAACGGCCGCCGAACGGTAGCCAACCAGCGCCGCGTGGCGCGCACCGCATTGCGTTTGACGACTCGATCAATCAAGTAGTGCTCGTCGGCGGCTACCGCACGGTCATCAACCAAACCGTCAGCGACACATGGTCGTGGGATGGCAGCAACTGGACCCAATACGCCACGCTGCCTGGCCTCTCCCGTTGCGACCAGGCGCTTGGCTATGACCAAGCTCGCCAACGCATCGTCTTGTATGGCGGCACCAACATCATCAGCGGCGCGCAGACGCAGTTAGATGACACGTGGGAATGGTTCGGCGGCACTTGGACCCAGCGCTCGCCAAGCAGTTGGCCGGGCACTCGCTCCAGCGCCACGGCAGCCTACATGCCTTCGACCAGCAGTTTCCTGATCGCCGGTGGCAACTCGTTCCCGAACAGTCCTGCCGCTGACACATGGTTTCACCGCTCCCTACAGATGGGTAGCACGGTCAGCTTTGGTCTGCCGTGCGCGACAACGTTCGGCGCGCAACTCGAAGCGGTGACCCAGCCCTACCTAGGCCTCCCGTTCACGCAGCAGATCGTCAACGCCGAACCAACATCCGTGATCGGCTTGGTCATTTTTGGCGGCAGCTCGCAAGTCTTTGGTGGCCTGCCATTGCCGCTCGAACTGTCATCAATCGGCGCGCCAGGATGCTTCCTCAACGCGAGTCTCGATGTCGTCAACACAGTGCTGCTGACGAACGGTGCCGGTGCGATCACTTGGAACATCCCGAACATTGCTTCAGCGGTTGGGTTCGCGTTCGTTACGCAAGGAGCGGTGTTCGACCCGACCAGCCCGCTGACACTGCAACTCGACATGACTGCCGGTCGCAACTGCATCATCGGCAACCCGTAGGCAAGGCGAACTCGCCGGTAGTCGTGCGAAGCGCGCGACGAGGTCCACCTTGAAGTGGCGACTACCTTAGACGGTGCTCACGCCACCTTGGCCAACAGCCACCTTGGCAACATTGGCGTCGAGCACCGCTGATTCGAGAACCTGGAACCCAGCCATCGTTGGATCATCGCGAAGACTGGCTTGTAACGAGGGCGTGTCGGAAACGTGCGTTGGGCCATCCCACCGGCCGGACTCCGGGTGACAAAGCATCCGAGCCCGGGCCGCTCAGCTAAACGAACAACCAGGCGCACACGTTCGCGGGCCAATTTCGGTATCGTCGGCGAAGCCCTGTCTCTCCTTCGAACATGTTTGTATCTGGTCCTCGTGTGCCTACCGCTCGCGGCCCAGCAATTCCACGTCCATCACTACGACGAGCTCGACGGCATTCCGAGCTCACAGATCTACGCGGTCGAGCAATCCGACGCGGGGGTGATGTGGTTCGCCACGCGCGCTGGAGTCGTCAGCTACGACGGCAGCCGTTGGTGCACGCACGAACGTTCAACTACAGGAACGTGGAAGTATGTCGTGCCCGCAGCGGACGGAGCCTTCTGGGCGGTCAACGAACACGCGCCGATCTACGTCTCGCACAGCGGTGCCGACGGTCTCAAGCACTCGCGGGCCGCGCCGTTGCCAAACAACTGCTTGCCGTCATTGCTGCGAGTTACTGAAAACGGAACCGCGATTGTCGGCACGGAACAAAATGGCGTGGCAATCCTCAAGGGCGACGCGTGGCACCGCATCACGGTTGATGGCTCGGCCGACTATCGGGTCTACGCAATTGCCTATCGCGAATCGGAACTGCTGATTGGGCAATACAACGGTTTGTGGCGGGTGCAACTCGACGACCCCACATTGACGGCAAGCAGAGTCGCTGGCTTGCCGGATGGCACGGTTCTTGGACTTGCTCATGATGGCGGCGACGTCTGGATCGCCCTGGATCAATGGATCGGGAAGATGGACCGTGCGACCGGCGACGTTCGCGTCGTGCGAACCACTCCTGACCTAGAGCTGCGAGGCGCAACCACGCTCGAGCCAGATCGGCTCGGTTCGGTGTTCGTCGCCAACCACCTTGGCGTGCGCTACGTGCACGACAACGGCGAAGTATCGACGTGGGGTCGCGCCCAAGGCTTGCTGGACAAAACGGCAACCGACGTCCTGGTCGACCAAGAGGGCAACGTCTGGGTGACAAGCATGCGCGGCCTGAACAAGATCGTCGCCAACGACATCGTTAGCTACACGTCCAAACACGGCTTGTATGCCGACGAAGTCAGCGCCATCGCCCGACGTGGCAGCACTGACTACGTGCTCGGCCATGACGGCGGCTTGACCATATTTGCCGACGGCGAGCTCCAGACGATCGCCATCGATGGCGTACCGACGGCTAACCGCATTCTTGATCTCGACGTAGACGCTAACAAGCACACTTGGGTCGCGGGCTCGTGGCACGGCCTCGGTGAACTATCGATCAACAACGAGTTGATCTGGCATGAGACGCCTAACCAAGTGTCGTCAGTCGTTGCAGACAACAACGAAGTGCTCGTGGCGACGAGCACTGGCCTATGGATTTTCGACGCAGGCAACTGGTCACGCCACGATTCCAAACACCCGGTCCTAAAAGAACCGGTGCGACGACTGCAGCGCGATGGCAACGGTGGCATCTGGGGCAACACGGCCGAGCAAGGGGTCTGGCGCTTGCACGCGAACGGTCAGCTGCAGCAATGGAAGACGGACTCGATTCCAGGCAACGACACCTTCGCAACCACCGAATGGCAAGGCCGGGTGTTGGTCGGTAGCCGCGCGGGACTGCTTGAGATCTCCGGGCAACGCCTGCAGCCTGCCACCGACATCTCGATCAACAGCCCCGTGTATGCGTTCGCCAGTGATGAACCATCACAATCGCTGTGGATTGGCTCAACCAATGGCATCACGGTTTATCGCAATGGCGAGCAGCACCTGATTGGTACAGCGACTGGACTGCTCGGTTACGAAGTCAATCGCGACGCCATGTTCATCGACGGCGACGGACTTGTGTACGTTGGCACCAACCGAGGACTCAACCAGCTCCACGCGCGCAAGCAGCCAAGGCCGCGGATCGCGCCGCGACTCACAGTGACGTCGGCAACCGCTGACAACACCGCTGTCACGTTCGAGTTTGCTGTCGATTCCTACATCAACGAGCAGGCCGTCGAATTTCGCTATCGACTCGAGGGCCTGAGCGACCAGTGGACGGGCCCGATTCTCTTCCCCAAGCGGGAGCTGCGCTTTGCCAGCCTGCCATCCGGAAACTACCGGCTGCACCTCACGGCAACCACTCCGGACGGCCGAGCGAGTGCCACCTCAATCTCGACTTCGGTGCGCGTCGATGGGCCAATCTATGGCCGTTTCTGGTTCCTCGCCGTAACCGCGTTGATCGTCATGGCGCTCGCATTCGGCGCCTTCCGCTACGCGGCCAACCGCCGTTATGCACACCGTCTAGAACAAAAAGTAAGCGACCGCACCCACCAACTCACGGTGTCCGAACAAGCCGCAAAGCAAGATAGAGAACAGCTCGCAGTCACCATGGACAGCATCGCCGACGGGGTTGCCGCCACAGATGCAGACGGTCGCATCTTCTTGTGGAACCGCGCCGCCACACAGCACACTGGCCTGCAACGACGCGACGTGCTCGGCGGCAGCCTGCAACAGACGCTCGGACTTCCTGAAGACCTCCCGGCCTCCAGTAGCATGCGACTGCGCTTGGATCCGAACAGCCAAGAAGAGGACCGGTTCGAAGCATCCATCGCGCTGTTTGGCGAAGGCAAGGGCAGGGTCGTCGCGTTCCGTGACATCAGCCAACGCCTAGCCAACGAACGCGATCAAGCACACCGACAACGCCTCGAGTCACTAGGCCTGCTTGCCGGCGGCATCGCGCATGACTTCAACAACTACCTGACGGTCATCCTCGGCACGCTGACAATGCTGGAACACGAAGATTCGTTGTCTAGCGATCAGCTCGGGCAGGTGCAGCTAGCTAGTTCCACGATCGAACGCGCCGAACAACTGACCAAGCAGCTGCTGACCTTCTCCACTGGCGGTGCTCCTGTGCGTGCCACCATCTCGGTCGCCAAGCTGCTGCACGACGCCGTCGCGATCGCATTGAGCGGTTCAAAAATCGTGAGCAGTATCGAGGTCCCGTTGGATCTACCGCCAGCGAGGATCGATGCGGGGCAGGTGTCTCAAGTCCTGCACAACTTGCTTCTCAACGCGCGCCAAGCAATGCCCAACGGTGGCAACATCACGGTGAGCGCCACCTTGCTCAACGAAGTTCGTGATGACCTGCAAGCCGGAGAGTGGCTCGTGGTCACCATCAGTGACGACGGTCCGGGGATGCCGCACGACGTGCAGCAGCGCATCTTCGATCCGTTCTACTCCGGCCGAAAAAGCACCGGACTTGGTCTCGCCGTCGCCCACTCCATCATCACTCGCCACGGCGGCACGATTCGAGTGCAGTCCGAACCCAACCGCGGCACCATGTTTGAACTCTTGTTGCCGGTATCGCACGAACGTGTCCGCGGCAACGAACCGTCATCACCAGCGGCAATACCAGCCCACCTTCGCTTCCTGATCATGGATGACGAACCATCCATTCGCAGGATGTTTAGCAAGATGATCGCCCACCTAGGCCACCATGTCGTCGCCGTCGCGGACGGAGAAGCCGCGGTCGCCAGTTACACCGAATCTGCGCAGCAAGGTCGGCCATTCGACATCGCGATGTTTGACTTGACTGTCGCCGGTGGCATCGGTGGCCAAGAAGCCGCCAGCATGTTGCTGGCCAAGTATCCCGATGCCCGCCTGGTCGCGGTAAGCGGCTACTCAACCGACTCAGTGCTGGGCCAGTTCGCGGAGAACGGATTCTGCGCCTCGATGGCCAAACCGTTCAGCCTACAGACTCTTCGAGACACGATCGCCGAGGTCATCAACCCCAAGGCTTCGTAAGCTCGCGAGCACTCAGGAAGCTGCGGTCACGGGCTTCGCGGCACACGCGGAAGGGACTTGTGTGATGCGACGACCAGGTGCACTGCCGCCAATTGCGCCGCCATCAGCTAAGCCGCCATCAGCTAAGCCGCCACCAGCTAAGCCGCCACAGAGTGTCCCGCCCGCGCTCGGTTGTGCTAACACTTCGCTACCGAGAGCTGAGTTGCATGAAATCTTCCCCGTTCGCTAGACTTGACACCGGCTTCGGGAACCGCGTCGATCCTGCTCGCACTACGCAGTTGCGATCGACCACCTGATGCGAGCTCGGGCCTTCGTTGGTTCCATGCGAATCGATTCTACTACCAGAATCGGCTCTAATAGGTGGATCCAGCGCTACCGGCGGCCGAGTTCAGGAATGACAGCATGCTGACGACCAAGAGATACGATTACGTTCCATTCGAGTCAGTGCAGAAGCACCCAATGATTGCCAACCACCGCGTGGTCAATCAGCAGAAGGTCGCGCACTACAAGACCGACATTCTGAACAACGGCCTGCTCGAGCCCCTAGTCGTCTGGGAACGCAACCCGCGCGAACTGTTCCTGGTCGGCGGCTTCCACCGCCATGGCGCCATCGAGCTGATCCGTCAGGAGAACGCCGGCTACTACGATCGCGTCGACGTGCGCGTCGTCACCGGCGAGTTCGAAGAGATCCGCGCGCTCAACCTCAAGCTCAACGCCGACCGTCTCGACGCCAAGCTGGTCGAGTATTTCGATACGGTCATCTACCTAAACAACGCCAATTGGGACAAGGAACGCATCGCCTCCTTCCTCGACAAGAGCGTCTCGTGGATCGACGACATCATCCGCTTCGCGCCGGCGATGGACTCCCGCATCCGGTCGATGCTGCAGGACGACAAAATCTCCTGGACCAAAGCCAAGGCGATCTGCCGCCGCATCATGGGTTGCGAGCCGGGCCAAGAGCAGGCGACCGCCGAAGCCGTGATCCGAGAACTGCAAGAAGGACCAAAGCCGGCGCCAAAGCGCGCCATCTCGATGCGCTCGGCGAAGACGCGCTTGGCCAAGGTCGTCGCAGCAAACCCTGAATCTTCCTACACCGTTCGCGCCAAGGACCTGCTGTCCCTGCTGACGCTGATTGGCGACAAGAACGCGCCAGACACCGAAGAGCACCTAGAGCGCGTTCGCGAGTGCTTCCCGTCGCTGGTTGACGCGGCCAATGAGCAAGCAGCGGCTAGCCATAGCGGTTCGAGCAAGCAAGCTAGCGAAGCAGTTCAGTCCGAGTAGCAATCGAGCCCTGTTGGCTTGGCGCCGGGGTCCTTAGCGTCTGGCCGTTCGCAAACAACCATCGCGGACGTGCTTCCAAAAATGCTCATGCCGTTCGGCAGAGCGGGGCAACCTACGACAAGGTGCCAATACCACCCCGGAACCGCAGTGCACACACGCGACGCGAGGGGGGCAAGAGTGCTACGCTCAGCCGCCTTAATGGACCCCCGGATTGAACGTGCTCGCCAGATCGTTGAGTGCGAAGCTGTTGCGGTTCGCCAAGTAGCCGAAGGCCTTGGTGAAACCTTCTTGAGCGCCCTGGACTTGATCCTCGGGCTGCAGGGCCGCGTCGTCACTACAGGCATGGGCAAGGCGGGCTTCATCGCCCAAAAGATCTCGGCGACGCTGGCTTCGACCGGCACCTCGTCGATCTTCTTGCACCCTGCGGAAGCGATTCACGGTGACCTCGGCCGGGTCGAGCCTGGCGATCTGTTGCTCGCGTTTTCGAAGTCCGGCGAAACTGCCGAACTGCTCGTGATGCTGCCGCACGTCAAAGCCAATGGCGTGCCAATGGTCTCAATCACGCAGCAGAAGAGTTCGACTCTCGGTCGCCACAGCGACCTGGTGCTCGAACTCGGTCTTATTGACGAAGCCGGTCCCCACGGCCTGGCCCCAAGTGCCTCGACGACCGCAATGTTGGCGCTTGGCGATGCTTTGGCTCTGGTAGTGCAAGAGGGCCGCAATTTCGGCCCCGAAGACTTCGCACGCTTCCATCCCGGCGGCGACCTCGGCCGCCGTTTGATGAAAGTCGCCGAATTGATGCGAACCGGCGACCGCAATCCGTGCATTCAGGACACCTGCACCGTCATGGAGGCCATTGAAGTCATGACCTGCACGCCGGGGCGCCCAGGTGCCACCAGCGTGGTCGACAACGACGGCAAACTGGTCGGGTTCTTTACCGACGGCGACCTGCGCCGACTGATCGAACACGGCTTGTCCAACCCTCGCGAACGTCGCATCAAAGACGCCATGACCAAAGGGCCGCGCTCCATCGCACCCGACACGTTTGCACTCGAAGCACTCGGGTTGTTGCACAAAGGCTCGATCGACCAGATGCCGGTCGTCGATGACCACGGGCGACTGATCGGTTTGCTCGACGTGCAGGACTTGCTCAATCTCAAGATCGGATGAGTACACCAAAGCCTTCAGAAACGAGTGCTACGCCTGGCCGCGAGCGTCCAGACGATCGCACGGCGCCTGGCCGCGAGCGTCCAGACGATGCCGCGCTGCGCAAGATTGAGTTCTTGCTGCTTGATGTCGATGGCGTGCTCACCGACGGGCGTATTCACTTCGACTTTGAAGGGCGTGAATACAAGTCGTTCCACGTGCACGACGCGGCTGGCATCGTCTACTGGCACCGCGCCGGTGGTCGCTCAGGTTTCTTATCCGGGCGCGGTGGTGACATCGTCGAACGCCGCGCGCGTGAGCTCGGCGTGCACGATGTCGTGCTCGGTCGCATCGATAAGGGCCAAGCCTTTGACGAAGTGCTGGAGCGACAGAACCTGACACCGGACCAAGTTGCCTATGTCGGCGACGACCTGCTCGACCTGCCGGTCTTGCGACAGGTTGGGTTTGCGGCAACCGTTCCGGAAGCGCGCCGTGAAGTATTGGCTGCGGCACAGTATGTCACCGAACGCTCGGGTGGCTTCGGCGCCGCGCGCGATGTCATCGAAGAACTGCTTCGCGCCCGCGGCGTTTGGCAGAGCGTCGTCGACAAAGAAGGGCGTCCGTGAAACGAGTGATCGCGTTCTTGGTGCTGATTGCGGCCGGGGTCTTCGCCTTGTGGTTTGCAGTCGGCGATGACGCTGCCGTTCGCGCTAACGGCAACGGCGACAGCGACGATGCCAAGCCAGCGGTCGCGCCAAAGCGACCACAGTCAACTCGGCCACAGTCAACTCGGCAACCGTCAACTCGGCAACCCCGCGGTCCCGGTGTGCAACTCGGCGGGAATGGGGGCGGCGCCAAGTTGTCGCAACTCGGCAAGTTGGTCTACCCGAAGGACCGTGAGATTCAGCTCGGTGGCGGCCGCACCCGCAAAGAACGCGTCTTCGTGCTGAGCGCCGAGGACAGTCGTCCCATTGGTGACGGGCTACAGCAGATGAGTGACGTCACGCTCAAGCTATTCGACAAGGGAGTGCACGCAGCCACGGTTATCGCGCGCGAAGCCTTCGTTGAGCTTGGTCGCGACCCAAACGGCGAACCGACGTTTGTTGAGCAGAAGAAGATCGACGTTCGCGACTGCGTCATCACGGCGGAACCGGGCAGCCAGTTAGAAGGACTGCGGTTGGAGATCGGCGACGCGACGATTTTCGTTGGCGACAACGAAGTGCAACTCAACACCGAAGCCACGCAGTTCGTCACGATGATCTTCGAAGGTAGGCAGTCGGTGCAGTTGACTGGCCGCGGCGCCAATGTCCGACTGCCGCGAAGTTCTGAGGGCGGCCTGCAGAAAGCAGAGATCACCATCCAGACCGAACCGGTGCTGGTGACCGATGACATAGTGGTGCAAGCCTCTGGGCGCATGCGCTACGTCGAGGACACCGTGACCGGCGCCGCGCATATCTCGCTGGATGACAACGTCGCACTCAAGCTAACCCACGGCGCATTGAAGCTTCCGGGTACGGCCTCGGCAGACCTCAGCAACGCGGCCAAGAAAGCCGAGTCAACGATTCGCGGCGACCAATTCACTGGTTGGCTGCTACGCAACAAGAACAAAGCGGTCAAGAGCGATCCCAACGACAAGTCACGCGGCGACATCGGCTGGCAGCGGCTGGTATTGGTTGGCGCGCCGGCAACGATTGACGCGCCCGGTTTGCATGTGACCACGCCGCGCATCATGGCTCGCCCCGGCCCGCTCGGCGATCCCTTCATCGTCACGACCTATGGCGGCGAATCGCGCATCGAGCAGACCAAGCTGTTCTCTGCCAAGCAGGAGGCGCTAGTTGTCACGACAGCCACGCGTCGCATCCACTTCGCGCACCCAGGCAACTCAGCCGGCGCACTGCATCGTGCGATGGGCTTTCCACAGTGGACGATTCGTTCGCTCGAGCAACAGCAAATCGTCATCTACGAAGGTGCTGCCAAGTTTGAGAGTGGCGCGCGCAAGATGACAGCCAGCGATGGCCTCGTCGTCTACGCCCGAGCGACCGGCGAGACGGGTGTCGTGCAGGGCTTTGGCGATGTCGAAGTGTTCGAAGCTGGCGCGATCGATGCTGTGACCGGTGAACAGCGCCCGGACCTGATGGCCAAGGGCAACGACGGCATGTTGCTAACGATCGCCAAGAGCCACCAGCAGCTGCAGCTCGGTCTAGCCACGGACCAGAAATCGACACGTTGGCGCGAACACCGCTACAGCGTCAGCTATGGCGCGGCTTCGGTGTCGGGTCTCGGTGCCTGTCGGGTCAGGCGCATGGGCGAACGCACTACGCTCGAACTACGAGCGCCTTTCGATGAGATCCAGGCGGACTTCGATGAAGAAGGTACCAAGCTTCGCAACGTTCGACAGCTGCTCGCGACGCTCGAAGGCAAGGTGGTCACCGACCTCGATGTCGGCGGACTGCCGGTGCGCGCGACGTTCCAGAAGAACGACGAAGTGCTGCAGGCGCAGGCACCGCGCTTACGTCAGATCGGCCCGCAATCGATGCGTTTGCTGCCGATGGAGCTCGATGAGTCCCCGTGGTCAGAAATGACCGCACTGGACCGCACCCCACGCTTACTTCGCACCTGGAAGGAAGCCAAAAGCGGCGGCCCGCTGCGTGAACACTCGGTCGAAGTCGTTGGTCCGCGCATTGATGTGCACCACGTCGGCGGTCGCCATGCAATCATCGACGCACACGCCCAAGGTGAGGACCTCCCGCGCATCTACGCCAAGGTGCCGCAACCAGGATCGTCCGAGCCAGCGACCGTCACGTGTGCTGCCGTTCGGCTGCGGGTGCTGCCATTCGCACTGCCAAAGGAAGTGCGCCGCATGTACTTCGGCGGCGCCAGTGGCCTGATTCCCAATGTCGTCATGCACTCGCTGGCGAAGCCGTGGCTGCTGGTCGACGACGTGCGCGATTTCCAGCTCGACGATGAGCAGCAAGGTCACATCACTGGATCTGGACATCGGCTGTTTATTAGCCAAGGTGGTAAGGCGCTGCTGTTCGTTGGCAACCCTGACGAACAGAGTCCCGCCATCGTGCGCCGTTCATTCGAAGGCCGCACGGTCATCATGGAAGGCGCGCGCGTTCGGGTGAGCAATGACAGCGCCGTGCGCTTGGCGGCACTCGGTTCGTTTGATGATCGCTCGACCTTCATGCCACCAACGATGACGTTGCATGAGACCGG
>JBNMNW010000024.1:0-36428 GCA_051278165.1 Planctomycetota bacterium
TTTTTGTCCAGGCACCGTACCGACAGTCTCGTTTTGGGGGGGCGCGTTAGTCGGGTGGGGGATTTGGCCGATAGGGGGGGCATGAAGTGGCAAGCTTTGATGGTGGCCTCGTTGGTTTGTGGGTTGGCTTATGCGCAGGTGCCGGCGGCGCCTCCGGGTGGGACCAAGCCGGCGCCGAAGAAGGCGGATCGGGTTGCGAAGCGTGCGGAAAGCATGCGCGACTCGATTACCAAGGGGCGGCAGGTGAAGGCGCACGTGAAGGTGCTGGTGCGCTTGCAAAACGGCAATCGCTTGCGCGGCGTCGTTAAGGATGGCCGGCTGGTGGAACGCGTTGATGGGCTGCGATTCGTCGATGCCCAGGCTCGTGATCAAGGTGCCGGCATCCGGCTGTGGTACAGCGGCGGAACGCGTAGCTACATCTTCGTACCGTTCAAGAGCCTGAAGAACTACGAGGTCGTGCAGCGCTTGTCACAGAAGCAGTTGCTGGAGATCGAGTCCGAGATGCAAATGGCCGAGAGGAGCGCGAAGGAACGCGCTGCCGAGGTCGCTCGTCGGGCCAAGGACGACGCCAGTGCGACCGCGACGGCACCGGGCACGCTCGAAGTGAATACGACGGCGCCAAAGCAATCGGACCTCAACAAGGTCCCCGGCTTTGCCAACTTGCCCAATGCTGCTAAGCCGCCAGTGGCTGGTCTGCCGGTGGGCGATGTCGCCGCCGCCAAGACTGGCAGCCCGGCCGCGAAGCAGCAGGGCGATACGACCGCTCCGGCCAAGGTTTCGGACCCAGGGTTGGAACTGAAAGAGGCCAAAAAGGAGCTCGTCTGGGCCCAGCTGCTGCGCAGTTACCCGCCGAAGGCCGGCTGGAACGAAGCCAAGAAGAACGAGATTGCGCGACGCAGGACGGTGATTGGGGTCGTTCCGAGCGACTTCGAGCTGGACTTCGTCAAGAAGTTCGACGAGTGGGTGCAGGCCTGCGAACACAACGGCGTCGATCCGAACGCCGGCATCATCCAGAAGCCCAAGACCAAGCGGGAGCGTCGCAACGCGGAGCGCCGCCGCATCCGCGGTCGCTAAGAGTCTGCGCCACGGGCGAGCAAACCGCCATGCACGCACCCTTCACACCATGTCGGCCCGCCAAATCCTCGCCGAAGCCACCGATTCGACTGCGTTTCGGCGAACCAACCCGGTGCGAAAGTCACGCACCTGGTCGATTCGCCTCCCGTGACGCAGACTCCTAGAGAATTGCTGCTATCTGCAGTCAGGCGCCCGCGAATCCAGCTTCGCGCTTGATCCGGTCCGGGGCCGCAGGGAATGCTTGGGCGCATGCAACGCGCCTTTCTATTCACCGGTCAGGGATCGCAGTTCACCGGCATGGGCAAAGAACTCGTCGAACGCTTTGATCGCGCTCGCGAAACCTTTGCCGAAGCCGATGAAGCGCTCGGAGAATCCATCTCCGCCCTCTGCTTCGAGGGTCCTGACGACAAGCTGCAGCTCACCGAGAACACGCAGCCAGCCACCCTCACGGTAGCGGTCGCGGCGTTCCGCTCGCTCGGCCTGACCCCGGACCTCGCCGCTGGCCACAGCCTCGGCGAATACGCCGCCCATGTTGCTGCCGGAACGTTCGATCTCGGCACCGCCGTCAAGTTGGTCCGCCAGCGTGCGACCTTCATGCAAAACGCAGTGCCGGTCGGCACGGGAGGCATGGTCGTGCTGCGCAAGATGGATCTCGCCGCGGTCGAAGAGCTAATCGCCAAGGTTGACGCCGGGATCTGTGAGATCGCCAACAAGAACGAACCGCAGCAAACCGTCGTGTCCGGCGAAGCGGCGGCGATGGACCAGTTGGTCGAATTGGCGCCCAAGCGCATGGCGCTGAAGCTCAACGTCAGCGTGCCGTTCCACTGCTCGATGCTGAAGGAGGCTGGTAAGCAGTTTGCGGCGTTGCTCGACGATACGCCGATGAACGACCCGGCGTTTCCGATCTGGTGCAATGTCGACGCCAAGCCGGTGACGACGGCGCAGGCGGCGCGCGATGCTCTGCAACGTCAGTTCGCTGGCGCGGTGCAGTGGTTGCCAACCGTGCAGGGCATGTTCGCTGCAGGTGTTCGCGACTTCGTTGAGTGCGGTCCCAAGGCAACGCTGGTCAACATGGTCAAGCGCATCGCGACCGGTGCCGGTATCGATGGCGTGACCACGGCTGCCGCCACGACCCCCGACGAGATCTTGGCCTTGCACGCTTCGTGACGTCGACCCCGCCAAGCTCTGACGCGCCCGCCAACTCGCTGCCGCATGTGCTTCGTCAGGCACTGTGGCCACTCGGTTTGCTCTACGGCACGGTGTCCGCCATTCGGAACGGCATGTTCGCGGCTGGCTGGAAGCAAGTGCACAAGCTGTCGGTGCCGGTCGTATCGATCGGCAATCTGACGGTCGGCGGCACCGGTAAGACGCCGACAGTTGCGTGGCTGTGCCAACTAGCCAAGCAGGCTGGCAAAGTCCCCGGTGTGTTGGCACGCGGCTACGGCCGTGCTCCCGGCGACGAGCTCAATGACGAAGGCACGCTGCTGCAGCGCCGGTTGCCGTGGTTGCTGCAAGAACAGGATCCCAATCGCGTCGCCGCAGGCAAGCGGCTGGTCGACAAGGGCGCGGACTTCATCGTGCTCGACGACGGCTTCCAGCATCGTCGATTGCACCGTGATCTTGACGTCGTCTGCCTCGATGCGCGTCTGCCGTTCGCGAATGGCCAGTGCTTGCCCGCCGGCGATCTGCGCGAGTTCCGTTCGGGCTTGCACCGCGCCGATTGCTTGTTGCTGACGCGCGCTGGGGGTCTTGACCGTGAACAAATCGGCATGCGCATCGAGCGTCTCCGGCAGATCGCCGGTAAGAACATTCCGGTGCACGCGTGCGAACATCAACCGACCGATCTGGTCCGCCAGCCTGACGGTGAATCCGAGCCCGTGGATGGCTTGCGCGGCCGCCGCGTGGTCTTGCTGTCTGCGATTGCCAAGCCGCAGAGCTTCCGAGCGACGGTCTCTCACCTCGGCGCTGAGATCGTCGGCGAAGTGGTGCATCGCGATCACCATCGCTTCACGCCAGTCGAGGTCGAAACGGCTGCGGCGACGGCGCGCGCGGCCGGAGCGATCCTGGTGACCACCGAAAAGGACGACGCCCGCCTCGATGCCTTCGAGGTCGAACGCTACGTGCTGCGCATCGATCTTCGCTTTGTCGATGCCGATCCGCGACCGGGGGAGTTCCTGCTGTGACGTCTTCAGAAAAGGCGCGCAAGGTGCGTCTCTCAGACCGCATCGTCTATTACATCGCTCGCGCGGCCATCGGCACGGCGGCGCGGGTGCCACAGTGGCTCGGCTACCGCGTGGCGGCTGCGCTTGGGCGCTTGTGGTTTCGTTGTGATGGCCGCCGTCGCCGGTTCGCGCTCAAGTTCCTGGCCAACGCCTATCCAGATCTGAGCGAACGTGAGCAGCTGCGCCTTGGTGCGAGCGCCACCGCCCACCTGTTCATGGTGCCGCTCGACATGGCGCGATTGACGCGGCTATTGGCGCGCGGCCGCCGCATCTCCGAGTTCGTCGAGAGCGAAAAGACGCGTCAGGTGTTCCTTGATCTACCAAAGCCCTACCTCGGCTTGACGCCGCATCTTGGTAGTTGGGAAGTTGGCGCGGTCATGATTGCCGAGCTGATGGGCGGTGCTCACGGCATCGCCCGGATCTCCAAGAATCCCTTGCTCAACGATTGGATTCTCAGCAACCGACAGCAGGGTGGACTGTGCGTGCATCCTCGTCGTGGCGGCCTCCGCGGCATGGCGCGTGGCATGGAAGAAGGCCAGGTTGGGCTGCAAGTCATCGACCAGAACCAGCGCTTGCGCGGTGTCTTTGCCCCGTTCTTCGGCAAAATCGCGAGCTGTGAACGCTCGGCGATGAGCCTTGCTTTGCGCAAGGGATACCCGGTGGTCATCGGGGCGGCGTTGCGTCGCGGCTACCGGTTTGAGTTCGAATTGGTTGTCGGTGAGGCGTTCCGGCCGGAAGTGACCGGCGACAAGCAGGCTGACCTGTTGGCGGCGGTGACGCGAGCCAATCAAGGTCTGGAGAAGTTGATCCGCATGGCTCCGGAGCAATACCTGTGGATCCACGATCGCTACCGCACACAGCCTCCCGAGGACGACGTGGCTACTGAGGGCAATGTGGCTCAGCAGGGCAACGGGGCTCAGCACGCTACGGGTGAGGAAGATGCGCTTGATGGCGAGGAATGAGTTCGCCCCGCTGGAGCGCACCGACTTCGCTCGCTAGTCTGCCTGTGCACGCGCTCGTAGCTCAGTTGGATAGAGCATCGGCCTTCTAAGCCGGCGGTCGCAGGTTCGAATCCTGCCGGGCGTGCCATTCCTGCAGAAGACTAGGGCGCCCGCTAAGCCAGCGCCCCGCAGGATGCGGGCGTGGCCCACTGCCTCTCGCGTTGCGATGCGTCGGCGCAGCGGCGATTCCCGCCCTCGACGACTTGGTTTGATTGCGTGGATCCGCAGCGGTGGATTCCGTGGTGGCTTGACTTCGTGGGGGCTTGGGCGACGTTAGACTTCTTCGCCACATCCAGGTGGCTGTGCCCGTTGTGCATCGCCAAATGAATCGTTCTACCTATCGAAGCTCGCTGCTCTTGCCGGTCACTGTGTTCGCTGTCGCTTGTAGTAGCGGTGGTAGTGGCGGGTCCCTGCCACCTGTAGCCAAGGCGACCCTGACTGGAGAGTTGCGTATGCCGCAGATTGCGCCGGCTAGCGCTGGGGGTTCTTCGGCGGCGCTCGCGCCAATGATCGGCGGCGAAGTCGTCGTCTGGTTGCACGAGGGCAAGCGAGTTCAGGATCTTGATCCGCGCAAGTTGCACGACCAAGGACTTGAGCTGGTGCGGGCGGCGACGGGGCCGATGGCCGTGTTCCATGCGCGACGTGCGGAGGGCAAATCTTCGCGGCGCGATGGGGCGAGCGAAGCGGCTTGCGTCGAGCGCGCGACGTGCGACGCGGCGACTGCGATGGCCGCGATTCCTGGCGTGCTCTGCGCGAGCCCCAACTACATGTTGCAGGCGTTTACGAACCCGAGCGACACCTTCTACGACAAGCAGTGGCACTACCCGCAGATCAAGTTGCCGCAGGCTTGGGACGTCACCCAGGGTTCGCAGAACGTCATCGTTGCCATTCTGGATACGGGCATCGTGTCGTCACACCCGGACTTCTCAGGTCGTCTCATTGGCGGCTTCGACATGATCAGCAACCCACAGACTGCTGGTGATGGCGATGGTCGCGACGGCGATCCCGAAGATGTTGGTGACTCGCAGACGCCACAGGGGTCGAGCTTTCACGGCACGCATGTCGCCGGCACGATTGGCGCCAACGCCAACAATGGCATCGGAATCGTCGGTGTCGATTGGAACTGTCGCCTGATGACCGTTCGTGTGCTTGGCCAAGGTGGTGGGTCAGTTGCCGACATCGCCGATGGCATTCTCTACGCCGCTGGGTTGCCGAACGGCAGTGGTTTCACGCCGCCGCAACGCGCCGACGTCATCAACATGAGCCTCGGCGGTCCTGGCCTGAGTTCGGTGCTTGAGCAAGCCTGCATCCAGGCGGCCGCGGCGGGCGTGTTACTGGTTGCTGCGGCGGGCAATGACAATTCGAGCCAGCCGAGTTCGCCAGCTGCGTTTGATTCGGTGCTGTCCGTCGGTGCCGTCGATCTGGTGAAGCAGCGCGCACCGTATTCCAACTTCAGTCCGACCGTTGATCTCTGGGCTCCGGGCGGCGACATGGGATCCGATCGCAACGGCGATGGGTTCCCGGACGGCGTGCTTTCGACGATGGCTGACGACCAGGGCAACCTGTTCTACAAGTATCTAAACGGCACCTCGATGGCGAGTCCGCACATCGCTGGCGTCGCATCACTGATCAAGGCTGCGAACCCCACTCTGACCGCTAGCCAGATTCGTCAGATCCTGATCGGCAACGCGGAGGCGGGGCTGAACTTGCCGAATGGTGGCCGTCTTGTCGACGCGCTGGCATCGGTGCAGGCGGCCGCCGTTGGCCAGGGCAACCCGCCGAGTGCACCGGTGCTGGTGGCGAGCCAGTCCGTCGTCGACTTCGGTGCCAACGAGACGGCGATCAGTATCTCGTTGCGCAACCAGGGCACCGGCAACCTGACGTTCGTGTCCTTGGCGAGCAACCCGTCGGTTGGGTGGCTTAACAACAACGTGGTGGATGCCGACGCCACGAACAACGTTGTCGGTGATCAGCTGGACCTTGTCGTCGATCGGGCGAGCCTTGCTGCCGGCGTCGAGCAGGCCACGGTCGTGCTCGACTACGTCGATGCCTCAAGCAACCAGACTAGTGTCGAGGTCGTCGTGCGCTTGCAGGTTGGTGCGTCGACGGTCACCAATGACACGGTGTTCGTGTTGCTTGTGGATCCAATCACGCTTGAGGCGTTCTACCAAACCGAGACGCAGGTAGGGGCCAGCTTCAACTTCTCAATGGCCAACGTGGATTCTGGCGTCTACCTGTTGGTCGCCGGCACGGACCGCGATAACGATGATCTCCTCGGCGATGATGGGGAGCTGTTTGGCGCCTATCCGAGCATCGATTCGCCGCTGCCAGTGACCGTGGTGGATGGCCAGAGCCCGGGCAACTTAGACTTTGCGCTGCAAGAACTGGTGACGGTGCAATCGTTGGGCACTGGCAGCCCGGTGCGGCGCACGTTCCGCTTGCTTCAATGAGGCTCCTGCCTCCCGGCACTCACTGCACCCAATAGCTACGCGGCAAGGTGCGAGTTGGAGCCGGGACCTAATCTGGGGAGTTACAGCCCCGCGTTCTTGACGATCGCCAAGAACTCATCCGTCCAGTGGTAGCCGTGCAGCAACTCTGGGTCGTCGTCGCCGAGTAGCTTGCGCGCCACATAGAGCGCTTCGATCGATGCCAAGCCGCCAGCAGGGTCTTCGAACGTCTTGCTGACCCGTGGATACGCGGTGTGCAAATCACCTGGGATCGAGCGCTTGATCGGCTCGCCGGTGACGCAGGCGTTGAGTTGCGGCAACCAACGCCAGGTGGAGTCGAGCAGCAACAGTGGGTGGCCCTGGTCGGCGAGCGACAGCGGCGGTGCATCGACGGCCAGTAAGATGAACCCGGTTGCGTCGAATCGCAGGTCTGGTTTGCCGCGCAAGAACGTCATTTCGGGGCGGTCGTGCAGGAAGCGCAGCGAGCACTTGCTGATCCGTTCTTTCGGATGACGAATGACTGTGGTGGCGACGGTGGTCACGGTTGCACGTTTGCGAGTTGGCGCATCACTGCGGCTTCGACGGTGTCGACATCGATGCCGAGCACACACTGAGGAGTTACGCACGTGCGACGCATGCACGGGCGACAGGGAACATCGTGGAATAGCACTTCGTGCTGCACGTTGCCGTGACCGCGGGGGCCGTAGCGGTGCTCGTTCTTTGGGCCAAATAGCGCGACGCAGCGCGCGCCGACGGCGGCCGCCAAATGCAGCGGACCGGTGTCGGCGGCGACGACGACATCACACTTCTGCATCGTGCCGGCAAGTCCCGCGAGGCCGAGTTTGCTACCATCGGCGGCTCGGCTCTGCGGGGCGCTCGCTAGGGCGGGGGCGGCCAACTCTTGTTCGCCCGGGCCATAGCCAACGATGACGCCAATGCCGCGGTTGCACAGGCGGCGCGCCAACTCGGCAAAGCGATCGGTTGGCCAGCGCTTGAATGCCGCGAACGCGGATGTGCCGGGATGCAGCAGCACGCGGCGTTCGGGCAAGCCTTCGAACAGCGCTGCGGGCGGGTCGGTGGTCGCGATGGCCGGCGCCGTGGCATCGCCCGACAAGCCGATCGCTTTGAGCAGCATGTGCCCGATGACCGCGCGGTGGGGCGGCGGTGTCGGCATCGGCACCGTCAAGTTGTAGGCGTAGGTGGCGCCTTCGCGTGATGCGGGGGCCGCCGGTCCAACCTTGTGGCGGGCGCGCACAAACAACATGTGCATCGCACTCTTCTGGATGCCGTGCACATCGAGGGCGACGTCGTATCGCTGGCGACGAAGTGCTAACAAGCTGCCCAAAATGCGCAGCCGCTGCCGCCGCGGGTAGACGATCACTCGGTTGATTTGCGGGTGATTGGCAAGCAGCTTTTGGAACCGGTCCTCGACTAGGAAATCGACCGTCACGTCTGGCCGCTCTCGATGTAGGGCGGCGACCGTTTCGAGTGCAAACAGCACGTCACCGAGAGCCGACAGCCGCACCACCAAAACGCGGCCGCCTTTCGGCAGCATTTGGCTGCCGGGCAGGGTCGGCTGGGTAGGGGGTGGAGCAGGCGTCACCTCAGCAGCATTCGCGATCCGCCCTCAGACTTCCAGCGTGCTGTCGCCACGAAGGCCGCAAGCTAGTGGGGTGATGCAGAAATCTGCAGCCAGCTCAGCGGCCCTCAGCACCGCTGACAGCGTTGTGGCGTGCCCCGCGAAACCCACGAATCGGCCTGCAGCCCATTACTAGCAAGGCATCGAGGCACAGCATCTCAATTCCATTCGGTCGTGCAGCACCCTGGCCGCTAGCATGTCGTGCGTGGCAGGGTTCGGAATGTTCATCCAGCAAAGGCTGCGCGGTCAGGTCGCCTGGCTACACCAGGATCTTGCCGAGGTCTCGCTCGATCAATTCTGGGGCAAGCTCGAACCGATGCCTGGAGCCAAAGGCCGCGGCGGTGTCGGACGTCTACAGGTCGCCGGGCGTGACCTGGTCGTGCGGCCGTATCGGCGCGGTGGCGCCTTCGGCAAGCTGCTCAACGATCGCTATTCGCACCCAGCTCGAGCTCGGCAAGAGCTAGAGATTTTGCATCAACTGCAGATGGAGGGCGTACCGGTAGTGGCGCCGATCGCGGCGGTCGCCAAGAAGGGTCGCGCGTTCTGGCGGTTACGGCTATGCACCGAGTGGTTGCCTGATGCGCAAACGGTGCCGGCGTTTTTGGCAGCGTTCCCCGAGCGGCGTCGCCAGACTGCTGAGGCGGTTGGGCTGGTTGTTCGCTTGGCGTTCAACGCTGGCCTGCGCCATCCTGACCTGCACTTGGACAACATCTTGGTGCGGCCGAGCGGCGCTCGAGTGCGTGCGGTTCTCGTCGATTTGGATCGGGCGCGCATCGAAGCTCCGATGACCGATCGCGCGCGGGACACGATGCTCGTGCGCATGCAGCGTCATCTCGTGCGCCATGGGTCGCGCTTGCCGGCAGTGCCTTCGGCCACCGAAACCATGCGCTTCCTACGTGGCTTGGGAATGGATCGCGAGCAGCGTCACGAGGCATGGCGCAGCTTGTTGGCCAAACTAACGCGTTCGTTGGAACGCCGGTCTTGGCTGCGGTCTCGCTAGTGATCTGAGTCAGAGATTTGGCGCATTCGTCGCCGGCCCTGACCGCCATTCGTGTTGCTCGCGGTCGCGCCAGGAGCACCACAGCGTTTCTTGCCAGATGTCTTCGGCCGTGATCTCGGCCCGTAGCTTCGCCGACTGCCAACTCCCGATCACAACGAAGATGCTGGCAACGTCCAGCTCTCAACCAGCTGGCCCCATTCGGTGGCATCGCGATGAGGCGACTTGTCGGGTACTGCTTCGTTGAGGCCTTCCATAGAGGAGTGTGAATGACACCTCGTCCCAGGGAGAGAGCGTGTCAGCGATGCCAATGGCGAAGCCTCGATGTTTTTTTGGCTTGGAACCGAAACCGCGCCGGGGTGGGTGGGTAGTTCCTGGTGTCCGTGATCGAGGTGTGAGCCTTGATTGCCGGGCACCAACGAGACTCTCCACCGAGGAAACTCGGGCATGTTGCTCAGGTTTCCGGGGGCGAGGTGGAGAGTCTTCATTTTTGCCCGCACTGCCTGCGGCAAACGCACTGCCTGCGGCAAACGCACCACTCGCGGTAAGCCCGCCTTTCGTCGCAAGTGGTCTGTCGCCGGCAACCAGCCGTGTTCTTGCGACTGCTGACTGCCGGGAATGGACGGCCGCGAATCGACTATCGCACCAGCGACATCCAGTGCTCGACGTCTGCTGTGCTTTCGGCTTCGCTGCCAAACGTCGTAACGAGCGCCTCGCGTAGTTCTTCGGCGCTCGCGCCGAGGTGCTTGGCGCCGCGCGCATGGCCAGCGAACTGGCGCTTCTGACCTTGCGCCGCGAGCACGGCAACGGCGATCAGTTCGCGCTTCTTGGCCGACAATTGGGGCCTGGTCAGGATCCGGCTGTAGGCAGCTTCGAGCACGAAGTCGTGCAGCTCTTGGTGATACCCACGCAGCATCGAACGCACAGCCGCGTCATTCTTGCCATAGATCGAGTGGAAGAGCTCATTCCCGGCCGACTCGCGTTCGTCGACTGGAAGCCCGCCGCCGCTGGGAGCCTGTTCGGCCGGCCATGCGTTGCACAAGTGCTCGAACGCCGTGATGACCCGTGGGAAGCCGCAGAACAACACGCATTGCAGCAGCGTCTCCTCGAAGTCTTCGCGTTGGCAGGCGTGTTGCCTTTCGTGCTGGTCTGAGACTTGCCCCTCGGTTCGCTCGGACAGCTCGTGCAACTGCTTGGCGAGCTGGATCCACGCCGTGACGTTTGGCCAATCAGCATGCCAAATCGAAACGGCGGTGCCGATCAGAATGCGAACGTCTGGGGTCAGGCCGTCGCGTGCAAGCAAGCCAGCGAGCTGCATTGCGGCAGCCTACCGCCGCAAACGGCTTATTCCATGCCGGCTTCGCCGGTGATCCTGAGGATCTCTTCGTGCTGCTCTTGGCTGAGGCCGAGCGTCTGGCGGGCGTCATCATCGAGCAAGTCGCCAATCCAACCGCCGTTGCCTTCCGCCGCCATGTGCGCGTACGTGTTCGCAGCCTTGACCAGGAAGCCACGCGCCCAGTCTTCTGGGTTGGTGGCCGGGCTGTGGTGATACATCACGGCTGCCTGCACGTTCGGAGCCAGCTTCCAGCGGTTGGCGAGCAGGCCACCGACGTGTGCGTGGTTGAAGCCGAACACCTCCCCTTCGGCCTTCGCCAGCGGGATGTTGTTCTGCTTTGAGAACGCCAGAGCCTCGAAGAAGCGATCACCTTGCGATTCGATCAGGATCAGCTTGCCGATGTCGTGGATGAGGCCACACGTGTAGGCGTCGTCCTTGTTGAAGCCCTCGGCGATGACCGAGTGTTCGGCCAGTAGACGGCACGCAACCGCCGTCTTGAAGCTGTGGTCCCACAACCAGTCGGCGTTGAACCCATTGCCCTGTTCACCGGCGCTGAACGTCTGCAGCACGGTTGCCTGCACGATCAAGTTTTTGATGATCTTCAGGCCGAGGATCGAGCACGCCAGGTTGATGTTCGAGACCGGGTTCTTGAGCCCGTAGAACGAACTGTTAACAAGGCGAAGGGCGCGGGTCGCAATCGCAGGGTCCTTCTCGATGACGCGCGCGGCATCCTTGGCCGAGCCGTCAGGGGCATCGAAGATGGCGGTGATCTCGACCAGGATCGTGGGAATCGTCGGGATGCTGACGGTGCCGTCGATCAGATCTTCAAGCTCTGCGGATGTCGTGATCATTGCTAACCTGCTGATCGAATGAGGCCTTGCTCTCCCTCGACTTGTCGGCTCTTTCGTCGCCTTCTCGGGCGAACTTGATGGCCGAACGGCTAGCGACGGTGCAGGTGCGCAGGGTTGCGAAACTGCTCGTCACACAGGCGCGCTGTCATCGCAACTTCTGCCGCGGTGCGCTCGCCAAGTTGTGCTGCCAGACCGAGAACTTTTGTGATCTCGGCGATCAGCTCGGTGCGCAGCTCATTGCGTAGAAACTCTGTGATTGGGACCTGGTCGCACACCGCCGCGACGAATGGCGTGTGTTGTGGGCGGTTGAGCACCAGTGATCCGTGATGCAGAACGCGCGGCTGACTGGTGTTCGTGCGGCGCTGCGCCGACCCCAGCAGCTTGCCTGTGTCAGTGATCAAGTCATCGCGGACGGGCTTCTCAAAGCACCATCGACTGCTCGGTCGTGCCGCGGCAACCTTGCCGGATGTGGCTCGATGGCTGGTCACGCCGATCGTCGCGAGCGCCCGCACGATGGCGTCGTGCAGCAGCACGTAGCTTGCGGCGATATCGCCGGGTAGCAGGCTTGCTGGCAAAGCCAGTGAGAACGTCAGCTCGTCGCCGTGGTGGATGGCGCCGCCGCCAGTGGTGCGGCGAACAATGGACGTGCCTTCGGGTAGGTCCGCGAAGTCCGCGATCGCTTGGAAGTAGCCGAGCGATACGGCGTGCGGTTGCCATCCGTAGATGCGCAGCGTGGGCTCTTCGGCCAGTTCGAGCAGCGCGCCGTCGACGGCCATGTTCCAGGCTGCCTCGGCTGGCTCATCGACCAGCACGCGCAGCCGACCTGCAACAGGTCGAGATCCGGGTTGCTCGCCGGTTTGATTCTTGGCCGGCAAGCTTGGGCCTATCAGTCTGAGCCTTCGGCCTTGCAGTGCGCGTCGTAGGCCGTGTCATCCATCAGCTCAGAGCCAACAGCAGTGACCTTGACCTTGATCATCCAGGCTTTACCGAACGGCTCTTCCGGCAGCCACTCCAGGCTATCGCCGAGCTCTTCGTTGCTCTCGAGCACTTCGCCCGTGACTGGCGCGTAGAGGCTGCTGACCGCTTTGACGGACTCAATCTCTCCAAAGCTCTCGCCTGCCGTGACGGTCGAACCAACCGCGGGGAGGTCGAGGAACACGAGGTCGCTCAGGTGCGAAACGGCGTAATCGGAAATGCCGATCGTGGCGACATCGCCGTCGATCTTGCACCACTCGTGGCTCTTCTGGAACTTGAGGTCGTCTGGACGCATGAGAGTTCTCGGACTGCTAAGGAAATCGGAGGGGAGAGGTAATCGAACAGTCACCTGGCTTGCATGCCAACGAGGTTGTCGTTGGCTTCACCAGGCATTGGGAGGGCGGGCGTTGGTTAGCGCTTGCGCTTGTAGAACGGCAGCGCGGTGACGATGCACGGCTCGGGCTTGTCGCGCACGAGGAACTGGAGTTCGGTGCCGACGGCCGCAAACTCCGTCTCGACGTAGGCCGTGGCGATGTTGGTCGGCGTGCCGTCCTTCGACAGCGTGGGCGAGATGCTGCCCGAGCAGACTTCACCGATGCGCCTAGAACCAGCAGCACCGTCACTAACCGCAATCGGGTATCCCTGGCGCGGGCAGCGCTTCGAGTGCGTGATCAGCCCGACCAAGGTGCGGCCGGTGCCGCCAGCTTCGGTGATGCGCTCGAGCGCGGCCTTGCCAACGAAGTCATGGTTCATTTTGACCGCCCAACCTTGGTTGGCTTCGAGCGGGTTGGTCGTCTCGTTGATCTCGTGACCGTAGAGCGGCATGCCCGCTTCGTGACGAAGGGTGTCGCGCGCGCCAAGGCCAATCGGCGTCATGCCATGGGCTTCACCTGCTTTGAGGAACGCATCCCAAACCGCCATCTCGTGGCCCTTGGGGACGTAGGCTTCGAAGCCGTCTTCACCCGTGTAGCCGGTGCGCGACAGCGTCATTGGCACGCCACAGACTTCGGTGTCCATCCACGCGTAGTAGCCAAGCGAGGCTAGGTCGCCGCTACAGATCTGCTGGGTGATCTCCTGCGACTTCGGGCCTTGGATCGCGATCATGCCAAGCGTCTGTGTGCAGTCTTCGACCGTGACGTCAAAGTCCTTGGCGATTGCGTTCATGCGCTCGAGGTCGCGCACCGCATTGCCGGCGTTGATGACGACAAAAAAGCCGTCATCCTTCGGGTTGCGATACACCAGGATGTCGTCTTGCGTCAGGCCATCGTCGTCGAGCAGCATCGCGTAGCGAATGCGGCCCGGCTTGATCGACGCGGCGTCGTTGGTTTGCAGGCGCTGCAGGTAGTCCTCGGCTTGTGGGCCGTAGACTTTGACGCGGCCCATGTGGCCGAGGTCGAAAAGGCCCGCGTGCTCGCGCACGGTTTTGGCTTCTTCTAGGATGCCGCGATACTGGACTGGCATGTTCCAGCCGGCGAACGGCACCATGCGGGCGCCGAGGGCAATGTGGGCGGACTCGAGTGCGGTGGCTTGCATGTTCGCTGGCAGTCTAGATGCCGCTGCCGCGCGATCCAAGGATTGAGCCGAGTGCAGATCGCATCCGTTGACCTGCAGCCCTCCCGAGCAGCCCGGTGGCTAGGAAAAATTGGGGCTGTGGCTAAGCCGTCTCGGGGCTACTTTCGGCTTCATTGGCCACTTCCGGCTGGTCGTCGTCGGTCGCCAGCAAGCCTGCTTCGAAGTTGCGCGACACAAGTCCCAGCACCGTCTGGCCGACCTTCAACACCGGTGGGTTGTCGGTCGTGACAATTTGTAGCTTCTTGTCGGCCGTGACTAGGAACAGCGGCCGCGCCTGATCGCCGTATTGCTCGCGGTATTCGTCGGGCCCGAATTGGTCGGTCAGCTTGGTCGCACGAATGCGTGCGCCACTGTTCAATTGGTTGCGCAGCTCATATGTGTCGAGGTCGGTGGCGAACAGCTCTCGTCCAGCGTGGTGAGGGGCCGTGCTCTTCTTGTTGCTGGATGCGACGCGGAACAGGTGGGCGCGCCCGAACGTTGGCACGAATTGTTCGAGTGCCAGTCGGTTGATTTCGTCGCTCGGCGTCAGCGCGATCATGTTGCCAATGCCGTCGAGCTCGGCTTCTTCAGTGAAGCGATGCGACAGCACGCTGCCTTGGAACGTGCGCAGCCCGGAGGTGCGGGCGGTGGTGGTGTTCGCGTGGTTGGTGTCGACCAACAGGACCTCGAAGCCTTGCTCCTTGAGCACCTGACCTAGTTCGCGACTGACGAGGTCGGCGCCAACCAAGATCGCTCCTTGTGGGTCGGCTTGGGCGGTGCCGATCAGCCGAGCGAACGGTCGCGCCAGGAATCCATAGGCGACGACCGTTAGCACGATGGCAGGGAATACCATGGCGATGACGTCTTGCGCGCCGGGTTCGCCAACGTGTTCTAGGTGCAGCGAAAACTCTGAACTGACCGCGGCAACGACGATCCCGCGCGGCGCCATCGCCATCAGGAAGCCGCGGTCGCGCCAGTTAAGCGATGTGCCAAGCGTCGATAGCGCGACGGCGGCAGGCCGTACGATCAGGATCAGCGCGGCGGTAAACACGACCGACATCAGGCCGAACTTGGTAAGCGATTCTAGCTCGAGTCGCGCCGAGATCGTGACGAACAGCAACGCGAGCAGCATCGTCACCAGTGGTTCGTGCCACTCGAGTACGTGTTCGATATCTAGCTTGCTGCGGTTGGCGAGCACGATGCCCATCACGGTGACGGCCAGTAGGCCCGCTTCGGGCTGCAGGGTATTGGCGACGGCAAACGCGACGCCGACGGCACCAAAGGTGACCGGCACGTGTAGGCGATCGGGGATGGCGAGTCGTTCGAGTGCGCGCGCCAGCAACCAACCAGTGGTCGCGCCGAGGGCCCCGCCGTAGACCACGGTCTTGCCGATGCCGGTGGCAATTGCGGCAGCACTGTCGTGGCCAGTGATCGCTTCCAGAACCAGCAGCGCGAGCACGGCACCGATCGGATCGATCAGGATGCCTTCCCAGCGCAGGATCGGGCCAAGCGGCGCGCGCGGTCGCACGTGACGAACCAGCGGAATGACGACGGTTGGACCCGTCAGCACCAGGATGGCGCCAACCAGCAGGGCGATCTTGGGTTCGACGCCCACGATCCAGATCCCGGCTAGCGTCGTCAGCAGCCACGTGACCAAGGCGCCGATGCTGCACAGGTTCGTGACGACGCGACCAACCCCGCGCAGGTCGCGAAAGCGCAGCGTCAGCCCGCCTTCGAACAGGATGATGCCGACGGCGAGCGAGACGATCGGGCGGAACAGTTCGCCGAAGGTGTCCTCGGGAGCGAACCAACCGAAGACCGGGCCAATCAGGAAGCCGGCGAGTAGCAGGAAAAGGATCGCCGGCACTCGCATCCGCCAGGCCAACCATTGCATGGCAGCGCCGGCGCCAAGCAAGCATGTGATCGTGAGCAGCGGGTTTGCGTCATGCATTGCGTGGCGCGATACTGTCCGCGCGCGGGGCAGCGACTGCAAGGTCGATCACTAGGAGAGCGTCAGCTTGGCGGATGCCAACAGTGGCCCCCCCCAGAGCTCTGTGGCCAGGGCTCCGTGGCCAGAGTCCATAGGTTAGAGCCCAGAGTCAAAGGCCCTCAGGATTCAGCGAACCGCTAGCTCGAAAGACGACGGGCCAGTTCGTTGAGATCGCAGCGCGCGATTTCCTGGCGGTCGATCGGTCGGCGCAACTGGAAGCGACGGCGTTCAATTGGCGTCGCGAAGTCATCACGGCTCAGGGCTGCGTCCGGCATGTTCCAGCCTGGTGTGCGGTTTTGGCCGCTACGCCGGTTGCCGAGGTCGTCGCGTTGTGCGTCCGGCTGTGGTTCGTGGGGATATTGTGGTTCGAGGGGATATTGCCCCAGAGGATCACCGGCCAGAGGATCACCGGCCAGAGGATCACCGCCAGTCGGCCCATCCAAGTGGTCGTCATCGCCGACATCTCTACCTGGCTTGCCCTCATCGAGCTGCTGTCCAGGGACCATGTGCTCGGGACTTATCGGGTCATAGCCCGGCGCCAGAGGTAGGTCGGTGCCGCGTCCAAACCCATCAGGGCTGCGACTGCCGTCCTCGGCACCATCTCGCTCAGAGCGGAACGGGTCCGGGCCGAACGGATGCAGCGCGCGCCAGGTTGCACGCGAGTCGGCTGCCTGAAAGCTGTCGAGTTCGTGGCTGCCTTCGTACTGCGTGCCGGCAAGACGCGGCTCAAACAATTCGATCGGATGACGAAGTCGAGCGAAGCGAATCGGATCTGTGCGGCGCGCGTGTTCGAATTCACGACGCCAGCCGGCGTAGTCGCCGTGGTCGAACGCGATGCGCCCCAAATGCACGTAGGCTCGGAAGTCGGCGCCGCGCAGCAGCAATACGCGTTCGAATTGGCGACGGGCGGTCCCGTGCCAACCGAATTTATATGCCAGCCAGCCACCGGTCGAATGGGCGGTGGCGAGGACGACTCGGAAGATGCGGCTCAGCGGGGGCATACACCGCAGACAGTAGGTCAGACGGGACCGGACAGCAAGGTGCCCCGGGGCTTGAGCTGTGATTCCGTGACCCGGCAATTATGCCGAGGCTTGGGCAGGTTGCTGGGAAGTCCGGGGGTGGGACTCAGGGTGGCGCCCTTCAATGTCGATAGGGGAGCGGGACTGACTGTTTACTCGCACCGACGAAACCACCCATGGCACTAAGAGGGGATCTTGCCAGTGTTGATCTGGCCCAAGTGTTCCAGATGCTGGCCCTTAACAAGAAGGTCGGCTTACTGAGCATTCATTCGGCCAAGCTGTGGAAGGTTCTGTACTTCGATCAGCGAGGCGTCAGTGTGCACCACAATGTGCACGCTGTGCTCGACCGCGTTGTCGCGGCATTTGTCCGCTCCGGCAGACTCGCCGAAGAGGCGGTCGACGAGGTGCGCGATCATGCCGTTCGCATGGGGCAATCCCTGTCGGACAGCCTGCTCGCCGGCGGCTATCTGGAAGGCGCAGAGCTCGAGGAGCAATACCGCTTCGAGTTGGAAGAGGAGATCTACGACCTCTTCTTCTGCACCGAGGCCAAGTTCGAGTTCCACGAGAACACGAAGACGCTCGAAGACCGCGACGGCACAGTTGATGAGCGATTCTTCTACAACTGCGACAGCATCATCATGGAGGCGGCTCGTCGGATCGACGAGTGGACCTACATCACCGAGCGCATTCCGAGCACGGCAGAGATTCTGGTCGCGACCGCAGAGCTCATTACTGCTGACGATTTCGGCAACGATGGACCGGCGATCTTCGAGTTGCTCGATGGCCGGCGCAACGTCGCCCGCATCGTTGAGATCACGGGTCTCACGACGTTCTTGGTCTGCAAGACACTGAGCCAGTTGCTCGACGCGCAAGCGATCGCACCGGTGGCTCATGAAGAACTGATCGCGCTCGGCGATGAATGCATGAGCGAGGGCCGTCTGCCCGATGCCATCAGTCTCTACGAGCGGGCCATCGACCTCGGTCTTGGCTTGCCTGAGAGTCATGCGCTCGCCGCCAAGGCATATCAGTCAGCGGAGCAATACGAACTGTCGATCTTCCATCTCGAGAGCGAGGCGGAACATCGCATCGGCGCTGGGGATCTAGCCGGCGCCGCAGCGTGCCTGCATGAGGTAAAGGGTCTCGTTCCGACAGACCTGTCGGCGCGCGAACGATTGGTCGAACTGACCCTCGGTCCGGACGGCGTCAATATCGATGGCTTCGACGCCCTAGCCGAAGGCAAGGAACTGGTCGAACTGCTGACCGAGTTCGGCGACATCCAGCGCGTCCGCGTGCTGCTTGAGCGCTTGCTGATGGTCGAGCCGAACGACCCGGATCTGAAGAAGGCGCTCGTCAACGTGCACGTTCGTGCCGGCGACCAGAAGCGTGTCATTCAGCTCTACGAGTCGATCGCCGAGGATCTTGTTCGTCATGGCAAGCCGCTCGAAGCGGTTTCTTATCTGCAGAAGATCCTGCAGTTGGATCGCAGCCGCTCAGATATTTCGGAGCGCGTCCGCCGTCTTTATGAGTTCGACGAACGCACTCGCAAGCGCAGTCGTGCCCTCAGTGTGCTCGCCGTGCTGTTCTGCTTGCTGTTGGTGTTGGGATCGGGCTACTGGTTCTACAACGAGCGCGCAGAAGAAGACTTTGCGACGATCAACGTGCAGGACCTGATGGTGCACGAGGACTTCGCTGGTGCGAAGTCGGTCTACGCAAGCTTCCTCATCGAGCATCCGTTGACGACGGCGATCAGCAAGGCCAACGCCGAATTGCAGAAAATCGAGTCGGCGCAATCGTTGTTCGAGGCTCGCCGCAACTCGGAGCGAGCGGCTCGCGATGCGGCGCTCAAGAAGATTCGTGATCGTTACCAGGCCTCCTGGACGCGTCATCGTGAACTGTTCCGAGCGGGTAATCCCGAGGAAGCGCTCGTCGCCCTCGAGAACGTTCGCACACTATTGGCGGAAGCCGACAGTTCGGTAGACATGGAGTGGGCGCTCGGCCAGCAAGTCGAACTGACCTACAAGAAGCTCGTAGACTTCACCAACGAGGCGAAGCGTCTCGGCAAAGCCTATGACGAGAAGATTGCTGCGAGCGATTGGGCTGGTGCCCGCGAACTGGCGTTGCGTCTACAGCTAGACTTTGAGAACACGGAAGTCGGAAGCCGCGTGCGGGTGCCGGTGATGGTCGTGACTCGTCCCGCTGGTGCTCTGCTTATGCACAGTGGCAAGCCGCTGATGCGCACCGTGGATGGTGTGCAAGAACCGCTGGTGACTCCTGGTCTCGTGCTCTGTCAGGCGAACCAGCCGGTCAAGCTGACAGCATCACTCGATGGCTTTGAGCAGCGCGATATCATTGTCAATGGCAAAGAAAACTCGCGCGTCGAGGTGGTTCTGGCAGTCGTGCCGGAGCATGTCGTTGCATTCGACACGCCTGGTCAGACCGGGGTTGGCGTCGGTGATGGTTGGGTTGCGATTGGCCTGCGCGGTGGCAAGCTCGGCTTTGCCCGCAACGATGGCAGCAACCGCCAAGTGCGCGCACTCGGTGGTCTAAAGGCCGTCGCTTCCGACCCGGTGATCCAATCCGGACACATCTTCTTCGTTAGCAACGAAATGACCGTTGAATGCATGCCGGTTGACTCGAACGTGCAAGCGACTGGCTGGCCAGTGAAGCTCACGAGTGAGGCGGCGACGCCGCTTGCCGTTGGCGATGGCCGTATCATGATGGTCGATGTTGGCGGCGTGATGCACTGCTGGGAGCAGGCAACTGGTCGCCGGCTGTGGGGCGTTGCGCTCGGCAGCTCGCCGTCTGGTGCCCCAACGATCCTGCGTCGCAAGGCTTACATTGGCACCGCCGATGGTCGCATCATGGTCTTCGATGTCAGCGATGGCAGAAGCCTTGGTGTGCTGCGCAGTCCAGCTGGTCTGACGACTTCGGTCAAGGTGGCCGGCAGCTCGCTGTTCTTTGGCTGTGTCGATGGCGCGATTCGCGCGGTCGACTTCAATGCCGGCAAGGTGTTGTGGACCGAGAGCATTGGCCGCACGCCGTCGTCACAGGGCTTGGCCCTGGCGAAGAACACCCTGCTGGTTGCTGCGGAAGGGCGCGTGATCGCCTTCGATCGTCAGACTGGTAAGAAGCGCGGGGAAATGCCGACAACTGACATGGTGCAAGGCATCCACGCCCAGCGTGGTCGTGCGTTCTTGCGCTTGCGCAAACCGATTTCGGGGAACCAGCCAGTGCACGATGTATTGGTCGCATGTTCCTCTGACTCGGCCGAAGTTTTGTGGGAGTACGCGCTTCCTACTGTGGGGTCAGGTGCCATCGGGATTGGGGCCAGCACGGTCGCTTTGCCGACATCATCGGGCCAGGTTGTTCTGTTCCACTAAGGAGTTGCCATGCACTTGATCCAGCGAATGAAGATCTGGAAGGAGCTGCGGCGCCTTGAGCAGAGGGCCAAAGAGCAGCCGTCACCGTCGACGTTCGTCGACTTGGGACAGGTCTATATCAATCTAGATCTCAACGACAAAGCAGAACGCATGGCCGAAGACGGTCTGGCGCTGTTTCCGAAGTCGATTGAGTTACGACAGCTGCTGGACTGCGCACGCCGTGGTCTTCGCAATCGACGCGCAGCCGAACTGCGCGCCAAGCTCACTCGCTCGCCGAGTCCGAAACTGTTCCGTGAATTGGCGCTGATCCAATTAGATCTAGGCGACAGCAATGCGCTTCACGCGACGTGTCAGGAATGGAGTCTGCGCTTCCCTGATGACGCTGGTTGCTGGTTGATGCTTGGACAGGCTCGCCTGACCAGCTTCTATCGCGACCTGGCTGCACGAGAAGGGCAAGAAGCCGTGCAGTGCCTCGAGCGAGCGGTTGACATGGACCCGACCGAGGCGCAATCGCGTCGTTTGCTGAGTGAAGTGCTCTATCGTGTCGGTGCCGTGCACGAGGCCCAAAAGCACGTTCAGGTGCTGCGCGAGATCGATCCATCGGATCAAGAAGTTAAGCAACTACTCAGCCACATCGCGACGCTGACCGACACGGGAGCCGAGCTCAGTGTGCTGCTCGATGAAGTCGAGTCGCACGGATCGCTGCGCAATGCGTCGCTGCAGGCTGCTCTGCCTGTGCCGAGTGCCGAACGTTCGATGTCCGAAGTGCGCGCCGGCTTGGCGCGGGTGTCGGAACTCACGGGCGTGCAAAAAGCGACCTTCATTCGCGGTTCGAAGGCGATGGTTAAAGGTCAGATCAAGGACGGGCGTGATCCGTTCCTTCGCATCGTGCGCGTGACCGCCAAGGCTGCGCACCGCTTTGCCCGCCGTCTCGACATTGGCAATGCGAGCAAGACCATTGTCGAAGGAGACTTCGGTCGCATCTGTATCTGTGTGTTTGGCGAGGCGCTGGCCGCAGCCCAATGCGGAGATGGTTGCGACGTCGATCAAGTGTTGTCTGAACTACAGGAACTCGTGGCCGGTGCTTTGCACGCGGTTGAAGAGTAAGTCATGAGCAAAATTCACGATGCCATCGTCGAGCTCCGTCACGCCCCCGGTGTCAAAGGTGCTGCGGTCGTCACCAACGACGGCCTCGTGGCCGCGTCGTCCTTGGCGACCGGCATCGATCCCGATGTCATTTCGGGGTTGTCGTCGTACCTGATGATGACCACCAACCGCAGCCTCACCGAAGGTAGTTACGGTGCTTGCACCAAGCTGCTGTTGAACGCGACGCACGGAAAGGCCGTCTTGGTGCAGCTCGATGAGAGCTACCTCGTCGTGCTGTTCGATCAGTTCGCAGAGATCGCCCAAGCGGACCGAGAAGTTGACGAAACCGTCGCCCGCATCCGCCGCGCATCGAAGCTGGCCTAGTTTCAGGCTGGCCTAGTTCTAACTAGGTCTAGCTGCAACTTGGTTGCTCAGGGCAGCACGCTAATTGGCGGCCCGGCGCGTGTTGTTCGTCGCCGCAATGACTGCGCCCGATCGATGCCATGGAGCCGTTTTGCCTGGCTGTTGGGTGTCGGCAATTCGCATGTCACGAGATGCCGCAACCAAGGGTTCGTCCTGACCAAACTCTGGCCGCAGAAAGCAGGATCAACGCGGGACGAAACACTCTGCATGCTCAAGACAGAGGGCGCTTGCTTCCGATGAACAGTTCACCCGAGAGGTGTCGGATTCATCGACACACGGGCAACCACACGACGCGCCCACCATGGTCCAGATCAACTTCGCGCTGAAGGAAGTCAATTGTAAGGTCGTTTTCTACGGCCCGGGGATGAGTGGGAAGACCACCAACCTCGAGATTGTTCACCAGAAAGCTCCTGAGGAGAACAAGGGGGAACTGACGTCGATCTCGACGGACGGTGACCGCACTCTGTTCTTCGACTTTATGCCTCTCGACCTCGGCAACGTGGCGGGGATGCGAACCAAGTTCCAGCTCTACACAGTGCCTGGACAGGTCTACTACAACTCGACGCGCAAGCTCGTGCTGCAGGGTGTTGACGGCATCATCTTCGTTGCGGATTCCGATCCGGACAAGATGGATGAGAACGTCGAATCCTACGGCAACTTGATCGAGAACCTTGCCGAGTACGGCAAGGACATTCGTGAGTTGCCGCACGTCATCCAATACAACAAGCGTGACTTGCCGAACGCTCTGCCAGTTGCAGAGATCGACAAGATCATGAACAAGTTCGGGGTGCCAACCTTTGAAGCGGTTGCTTACACCGGCGAAGGCGTCTTCCCGACACTGAAGACGCTGGCTGCGATGGTTCTCGAGAGCATCGAGAAGATCGATGGCCGCAACCCGCGCAAGACTGCTCCAAAGCCAAAGCCCGTGACGGCTGGAGAGCCTGTGGCTGCGCCCGCACCTGCTTCTGCATCACCGCGTGCGGTTGCCGCAAAGCCAGCTGCTGCCGTTGGCCGCGCCCCGCAGAATACTCGTGGAGCACGACCGGCAGCCGCTGCTGGTGCCAGGGGTGCGCCGCGCAGGCGCCGCGCGGGAGCTCCAGTTGCAGGGAGCGCAAGGAAAGGCTCACGACCCGCAAACGCAGGTCGACGAGCTGCCGCTGCACCTAAGAAGGGTGGCGTCGGCCTAGTCGTTGGCCTCACGGTCATGCTCTTGGTGGCGGCCGCAGGAGTCGCTTACTTCTTCCTCGGCAACCCCCCGTTCTAAGCCATGGCTGATTCCAATAAGATGTCGCAGAACCATCGTCTGCGACACGATCGACTGACCTTCTATAAGGAGGACATCGATCGCATCGACAAGCTACTGGCTGAGTTCTTGCGGTTGTCCGGTGCGAAGTGCGCGCTGCTGATCGACAAGGAAGGCCACTTGGTAACCAAGCGCGGCGAGTTGCGCACGGTCGACATCGATACCATCTCGGCGCTCGTTGCGGGTTCGTTCGCGGCGACCAAAGAGATGGCGCGTTTGCTCGGCGAAGAAGAGTTCACCGCCATGTTCCACCAAGGCGAACGTGACAACATTCAGTTGTCGTTGGTGGGGGACCGCACGTTGTTGACGATCTTGTTCGACGATCGCACGACGGTTGGTATGGTGCGTCTCTACGCAGGTGAAACTGCGAAGAAGCTCGCCGACGTCTACTCCGACGCGATCAATCGCGAGCCATCGGGCGAAGTGGAACTCGATAAAGGGTACGGATCGGACGCGAGGAAGAAGCTCGACAACTTGTTCGACTAGCCAAGCACGCTGGTCATCTAGCTCTGCTCAACAGGCCGCGCGCAGTTGCAACTGCGCGCGGCCTGTTGCTGTTTGTGGGGACGTCTTGGAACGCTACGTGGAGAGTTTTCAACGTCGCGAACGGCCTCACTTTGGGCTTTAAGCGCAATCAAAAACAAAAAAAGATCGCGGCTTCTGCTGAATGCTTCGGATCGGGCTAAACGTGGCGCGTAGCCCTTTAAAACAGGGGGTTCAAACCAATTCGCATATCTATTCGCCGGGCCGTCTCCGCAGTATGTCGTGGTGCCATCGGGAGTTCCGGTGAATTCCAATGCGAGGTTTGCCGATCACAACCTTCGGCCGGAACTTGGTTGGTTCACAAACCGTGAGCCTATGCCGGTCTCCCCCACAAAACCCTAACAAGGATCAGGACTATGGCTGCCAAGAAGAAGGCTAAGAAGACTGCGAAGAAGACTGTGAAGAAGGCCGCAAAGAAGGCCCCTGCAAAGAAGGCCCCCGCCAAGAAGGCGAAGAAGGCTGCGAAGAAGAAGACCGCTAAGAAGGCTGCGAAGAAGTAACTCTTCTGAGCAGATGTCACCGCTGAGAGGCGGTGGCGTCTTCTAACGATTGGAATGGGGTCCGGCTTCGGCTGGACCCCGTTTCATGTACTGAGCTCTTGAGGATGCCGGTAATTATTCCCGTGCCCATCAAGCCCGCCAGAATGGACCTGCAGAACGGCCTCGGCCGATTGCGGTCGCCGAGCGGCTAGTGAAGCCGCTGGCCAGGAACGGCGCCGCTGTCCGGCGACAGCAAGTAGACCTCGCCGTCGGTTCCAGCAGCCGCGACCATGCCCTCGCTCATGCCGAACTTCATCTTGCGCGGCTTGAGGTTGGCGACCATCACGACCAGGCGGCCAACCAGTTTGTCCGGCTCGTAGGCGCCCTTGATGCCTGCAAACACGTTGCGCGTGACGTCGCCACCGAGGCCGAGTGTCAGCTGTAGCAGCTTGTGCGCTTCGGGTACTTCGTTGGCGGCGAGGATCTCGGCAACGCGCAGGTCAACCTTTTGAAACTCGTCGATGGTGATCTCTGCTGCGAGTGGTTCCTTGGCGAGTGTTGGACTCGACGGCGGCACCTCTTCGGGCGTGAACATCTCTTCAACCTTCGCAGCTTCGACGCGCGTCATCATGTGTTGGAACTTCGCGATGTCTCTGCCGACGAGTGGCGTGCTCGCTTGCGACCAACTGGTGATGTCATCACCAAGCAGAGCCGCAGTCTTCTTCGCAAGCGCGGGTAGCACCGGCGTCAAGTAGACAACGATCTGATGGAACAGGTTGATGACGACCGTGCAGACGTCTTGTAGTTCCTGTGCCTTCTCAGGATCCTTCCTGAGCGTCCAGGGCGTCTTCTGATCGACGTACTCGTTCGCTGCGTCTGCTAAGGTCATGATCAGGCGCATCGCTTCACGGTAGTCACACGACTCGTATGCGGCTGCGATCGTGTCCGACATGTCGGCGGCTTTTGCGAACAAGCCACCGTCGTCGGGGTAATTCTTCGACAGCCCGGTTGTTGCGACGAACTTTGCCGAACGACTCGCGAGGTTGACGACGCGTCCCACAAGATCGCTGTTCACCTTGCCGACGAACTCGTCCGAGTGGAAGTCGAGGTCGTCGATCTTGTTGCTCAGCTTGCTCGCGTAGTAGTAGCGCAACCAGTCGGGGTCGAGGAACTCGAGGTATCGCGACGCATTGACGAACGTGCCGCGTGACTTCGACATCTTCTCGCCGTTGATCTGCAAGAAGCCGTGGATGTGCACCCTCTTAGGCTTGTTGTAGCCAGCAGCGTGCAGCATCGCTGGCCAGAACAGCGTGTGGAAGTAGGTGATGTCCTTGCCGAGGAAATGAACGATCTCGGTGTTCTCGTTGCGCCACCAGTTGTCGGCGTTGTCACCGGTCTTTGCACACCACTCCACCGTGCTTGCGATGTAGCCGCACGGTGCATCGAACCACACATACCAGTAGTTGCCCGGTTGGTTGGGGATCTCGAAGCCGAAGTAGGGGGCCGGTCGCGAGACGTCCCAGTCTTGCAGTGGCTTGCCGAGGAAGTAGCCCAACAGGTAGTTCGCTACTTCACTTTGCAGCGCGCCACTGTGCTGCGTCCACTCGGTCAGCATCTCCTGCATCGGTTCGAGCTTGACGAAGAACTGCTGTGACTCCTTGAGCTCCGGCGTCGTGTCCGTGAACACCGACTTCGGGTCGATCAATTCGGTTGCCGAGTAGGCCGTGCCGCACTTCTCGCAGGCATCGCCATACTGGTCGGGCGTCTGGCACTTCGGGCAGGTGCCTTTTACGAAGCGATCCGCCAAGAACATCTGCTTCTGGTTGTCGAACAAACGCGGCACGGCTTTCTCGACGACCAAGTCTTGGTCTAGCAACTTCTGCCAGATGTCTTCACCAACGGCGCGGTTCGCATCGCTGTTGGTCGAGCCATAGTGGTCGAACGAAATGCCGAACGCCGCGAAGTCCCTTTGATGCGACTCGCTCATCTCAGCGATCATTTTCTCCGGCGTGATGCCTTCCTTCTCGGCCCGGATCATGATCGCGGTGCCGTGGGTGTCGTCGGCGCACATGAACCCGACCTTGTGGCCGCGCATGCGCTGGAACCGCGCGAAGATATCGGTCTGGATGTACTCGACCAGGTGGCCGAGGTGAATCTGCCCGTTGGCGTAGGGAAGGGCGCTGGTAACCAGGATCTGACGGCTCATTGGCAGAAAGGTGTACCAGTCGAAGCGTCTCGTGCCCACAGCGCACAGCGGCAATTCCCGGTCTCGCTCAGGCCTTGCGGCGCGGGGTGCTGGCCCAGGCGTCATCCGGTTCGTAGCCGAGCCGTTTCAGCGCCGGGCCGCAAGTGCGCAAGAACATGCGCCTCTGCCCGCCCGTCCAGCCATGCCATCGAGCTGCCAGCTTGTCGGCGGAGGGCTCGCCGGCTCGGCCTGGAGTGCGCCCTCGATCATCGGCTTGAGGAAGTCGGACTCTTCGCTACCCCATCGAGCTTCGTGCTGGCACAGAGCTCAGTGCAGCATGCTGGTTCCGGATCGCGGCGCGCCGATGTATAAACACCGGGCGGTTGGTGATCGTTGGTTGGGAAGCGACCATCGGCTCGCCATCGTAGCCCGAGCCGTGTGCGTTCTCACGCGTTAGCCCAACTCTACGTCGCGTCACTGTGCGTTGCGGCGAGTAGCGCCTGCACCGGGTGGCGCAGCGCGTTCCTGGCATCTTCGTGCATCTCGGGTGACGGGTAGTAGGCGTTGTGTGTCCAGGCCACATCGCTGGCCTTGTCGGTGCCGGCGTCACTGGGTCGCACCGGGGTTGCGAGCGGTTGCGGGCTGCCACGTGACGTGACGCATTCAACGTAGTGCTCGGTGTGTTCGGCGACGGCTTGCACCATGCGTTCGTCGACAAGCTGTGGGAACTCGCCGAACAGCGCCCGCAGCGAATGGAGGCGCGGGTGATGCTGCGGCGTGCGCTTGCTGAACCACAGCAGGGCCGATGGTCGAGCGGTCGCGTCGATCAGTTCGCAGAACTCGCGGGTCCAGTTGTCGCGCGTTTCCTGCACCAGCTGATGCACATCCTTGCGCCCGAAGGTCGCGAACCAGCGATTCTTGAGGCCGCGCATGAGTCGGTTGGACGTGCCAGCCAGATCCTGGTGCAACAGTTCGGTCCAGGCGGCATCGGCGCCGAGCCTGCGGCCGTCTTGCAGTTGCAGTCGTTCGGTGCCGCCACTGACAAATCGCGAGCAGTCGGCGCTGCGACCCGACATCACCTGGAACACCACAAAGCGCGCTTCGCGAAGTAGCTTGAGCATCGGCTCTTGGCGAAATAGCGCTGGGCCCGCGCCAGCCAGGCCGAGGTTGAGAACCGGCAGGCCGAGTTCGTCGCTGAGCATCTGCGGCCACGGTTGCTCGACGAAGCAGCCAAACGTCTGCGCGGCGCCGACGCACGCGAAGTAGCCACCGGGTTCGAGCTTCTCCGGCTTTGGTCCGCGCAGCCACATGCCACCGTGGGATGCCTGCCACAGTCGGTAGTCGACGATGGCAGCGTCGCGTGTTTGGTAGCCTTGTGACATGACTTGCAGCTGAGTGATAGCGGGCGGCTATTCGGGGTCGTAGCCGAACACTTCGAAGTCGCGCGCGTAAAGTTTGCGCACGACGGCCTTCGATTCCGGCGTGTAAAAGTCGGCGTAGGAGTGTCGGCGATCCGCTTGCACATTGCGCAGGTGGGGCATCGCCGACTTGACGCCGAGGCGGTCGCAGATCTGTTGCCAGTCGTCATGCAGGTTCTCAAACCGACCAACCATGTCGACGCCGACTTCGGTCATGCCGGGCTTCGACAGGAAGAAGTGCTGTGGCACGAAATGGATCGGATAGGCCCAGCCTTCGAGGTGTGGCAGCGGGTCGGATTCCTTGCCGAGCACCCGCCATTGGGTCGTGCTGCCTAACGCAAGCGGCCCCTTTTGGTCGCCTGTGGCGGCCGCGTAGGTGACGAGTTGCTTCGTGCGTTCGAACAGCTGTTCGCGGCCTTCCTGGTCGCTTGGCATCTCGCCATTATTGCGCATCACGGTGTACATGCCCTCCGTGACGATCGAGACGAAGCGGTCATACGGGTTGCGAACGAACCCAAAACTGAAGCCCGCCTGGTCGCGAATCTCTTCGCTGATCGCCCAATACGGTCGATGGCCTGCACCGCTCACAAACTCGGCTTGCTCCATACTCGAACCTGCTGTTTGGGGCACGTGAATGAAGAGGACGTCGTACTGCTCGCTATAGCCGGTCATGATGGTTGGCGCGTCTGGCGCTGTCTGGCAAGATCATAACCTAGCGCTCACTGCCGTCAGCAGCGCCGCAAATGCACTTCGACTTGGCCGGTCGCATCGCGGTCTGTCGGTGTCATTGAGACCTTGCGCTTCGTTGCTGCGGCGATCCGTGGTCTGATGCACAGCAGTCTCTTCGTCACATGCGGCACCCGGCACCAACGCAACTTCAGATCTTCGGCGAGCGCTGTTCGGGCACGAACTTCGTTGCTCAGCTGTTGCGCCGCAATCTGCCGCGATTGCAGTTGACGGACCGCTACGGCTGGAAGCATGGCTTCGTGCGAGCGATCGAAGATGGCGCTCCCGAATGTGTGTTCGTCATCGTGACCCGGGATCCGTTCGATTGGGTGCGCAGCCTGCATCGCAAGCCGTGGCATGCAGGGCCCTCGTTGCGTGATCGAACGCTGTCCGAGTTCTTGCGCGAGCCGTGGTCGTGCGAGTGGGGCCGAGACATGCAACTTGCTGACAGCGATCCGCGGGCGGGCACCGAGATGATGCATGAGCGCGACCCGGTGACTGGCGAACGCTTTGCCAACGTGATGCGATTGCGTTCGAGCAAGCTGCGTGACTGGCAAGCGCTGCAAGCGCGGGTGCAACACCATGTCGTCGTGCGCTACGAGGACGTATTTGCGGCGCCCAAGCTGTTCGTGCGCGACCTGGCTAAGGGGCTCGCGATGCGTCGTTGGCCCTGGTTTCGCGCAGTCAAGACGTTCAAGGGTGGTCCGGAACGGTTTGTTAAGAAGGACTACGAGGCGCTCGCGGTCGAGGATCGCGACTGGATTGCGCAGCAGCTGGATGCCGACGTCGAACTTGCTGCGGGCTATCCACTGACATAGTAAGCTGCGCTGCATGACGACTCGCTACATCCGTGGCTTGGGTGTGCTGACACTTATGGCCGCTGGGCTCGCCACTCAGACACCGTTGGCACTGGAACTCGTTGTTGCAGGCATGAATCGCCCAGTGCTGGTGACGGCGCCGCCCGGCGATCTCGACCGCATTTTCATCGTCGAGCAGACTGGTCGCATTCGGATCGTGAAGAACGGCGCACTGCTGCTGACGCCGTTTCTCGACTTCGCTGGCTCGGGCTTGATCGACTCGGGTGGCGAAAAAGGGCTGCTTGGCCTCGCCTTCCATCGTGACTACGCGAGCAACGGCATCTTCTGCATCTATCGAGTCGCGCCGGGGTTGATTGCGACCGTCGATCGTTTCCAGGTTTCTGCCGGCAACCCCGATGTCGCCGACTTTTCGTCGCGGGTCATGTTGCTGACGCAGCAGATGATTCACGGCAATCACAACGCCGGCACGGTCTTGTTCGGCCCAGATGGCTACCTGTATGTGTCGCTAGGCGATGGCGGTAGCACGGGCCCCGCTTGGGTTCAGGATGAGTTTAATAGTGGTCAGGACGGCCAGACTTTGCGCGCGAAGGTCCTGCGCATCGATGTCGACAATCCCCAGGCGCCGTTGCCCTACGGCATTCCGGCCAGCAATCCGTTCGTTGGCTCGGCGCAGTTCCGCCCTGAGATCTGGTCCTACGGCTTGCGCAATCCGTGGCGCTGTAGCTTCGACCGTTTGACCGGCGACTTCTATATCGCCGATGTCGGCGGCAACTACGAAGAGATCGACTTCGAACCAGCGGGATCACTCGGTGGGCGCAACTATGGTTGGGCCTGCATGACCGGCAACACCTGCAACAACTTGCCGGTCTGTGCATGCTTCGGGCCAGGGCTGACGCCGGCGCTGCATCACTACAATCTACCCGGCTCGCAAGCGATCATCGGGGGCAACGTCTATCGCGGCTGTGCCATTCCCGACCTGCGTGGCAGCTACTTCTTCGCGGACTACGTGACCAACCAGATCTGGTCGCTGCAACACAACGGCACCAACGTGACGCAGTTGCTTGACCGCACGGCCGAACTGGTGCCGCCGTCACCGCACGTGCTGACCGGGCCGACTGGGTTTGGCGAAGATGGCTACGGCGAGTTGTATCTGTGCAACTTGACCGGTGAGGTCTATCGGATCGTGCCAACTTTGCCGCAGTTACTCGGCGTGCAGCCGTTTGGCGTTGGCACCTCTGGCTGCAATGGCCCGCACACGCTGACAGCGCAATGCTCGCCGGTGGTCGGCAATCCGGCATTTGCGATGCGTTCGAGCAATGCACCGCCGCAAGGTGTCGGCTTGCTCGCATTCTCCAACGGTAGTGATGTGGCCGGCTCGGACCTGCTCGGGGTTGGTTTGTTGGTGCATGTGCAAGTAGCTGCTGGGTTCCTGGTGTTGCAGACCATGGCGAGCGATGCCAGCGGCGTTGGCCGGTACGACTTGGCGATCCCGCCAATGCCTAGTCTTGCTGGCATGCAGCTGCACGCGCAGGCGATCTGGGGCTGGAGTCCCGCGACGTGTTCGCCCTCGACGATCGGTTGGTCCTCGTCGGCAGGATTGTCATTCGTGCTGCAGCCGTAGCGGCGAGCTTGGTCCTTGGCAGTCAGGAGCCCGTTCTCCGGTGCTGCGTCAGTTCGACGGTTTCGGTCTGCTCTCGGCTGACTCGGTGTTGCGCTTCGTCGCTTTGTCGAAGTGCAAGTAGGCGCTGGTGCCAGCGATCGTTGCCAGCGGCAGTAACCCAAGCACGTTGGCGAACGGGACGGCCGCGGCGACGTGCAGCGCCAGGCCGGTGCCGAGCGTGCGCCATGGGTTGTGCCACATCACCTCGAGCCGTTCTCGCAGGCCCGCGCCCCGCACGGCTTGCGGCGGCTGCAGCCAGACGATTCCGGCGACCGCGCTACCGAGCAGCACGGTCGCGGCAATCCCGACCCATGGAATGAGCACCAGTGCCATGCCCAGGACCGTCGCCATGCCGATCAGCAGCATCATCTGCAGCCGGTCGAGCCATCGCGTGCCACTTTGCGGCGGCTTGGTCAGGGTCGCGCCCAGCATGTGCTGTTCGGTCGCCCGCCGAATCGGGTCCTGAGCCCAGCCAGCCATCAGGTCGAGAAGGGCTGGGCCTGCCGTCAGCCAGACCGCCATCAGCCACAGATTGGGGTGTACGCTTGCATCCGGCTCGGGTTCGCCAGCGAATGCACTTCGGAACGCAGGCGCCAGCCACGACCAGCCCAGCCAAATCAGCACCCCAAATGCGAGCGCGTTCATTGCCACTGGCCTGCGCAGTTTGCCGATGAACTCGTGCTCGAACAGCATGACGAACACGGCCCGCCGCACGTCCAAGATGCCACGGAAAACGTCCACGAACGCGTTCCCACGGCCGATTTCGAGCGGTGAACGCTTGCCGAGGCTCAGACCCTTACCGCTGCAGACGACGCAAGGGTCTGCGGGTTGTTGATAGCCACAAACGGCACACATTCCGGTTCTGTTACTCGTCGTCACTTTCCTTGGCTCGGCACTGCGCCTATCCTGCTCGCCCCGCAAACTCGGCACCCACTATGAGCGATCCGTACAAGGCCCTCGATTTCTACAACGTAGACGATCTCTATACCGAAGAAGAACGCATGATCCGCGACGCCGTGCGATCATGGGTGTCCGACCGGTTCATGCCAGTGATTGAAGAGCACAATCGTGCTGCGACATTCCCGCGCGAACTGATTCCCGAACTCGGGGAATTAGGTGTCTACGGTGCCAGCCTGACTGGCTACGGCTGCGCTGGCCTCTCGCCGGTAGCAAGTGGCTTGATCTGTCAGGAGCTGGAGCGCGGCGACTCGGGCTTGCGCTCGTTCGTGTCGGTGCAGGGCTCCCTGTGCATGTTCCCGATCTGGGCATACGGCACCGAAGAGCAGAAGCAGAAATACCTGCCGGATATGGCGGCGGGCAAGCTGATCGGTTGCTTCGGTCTGACCGAGGCCGACTTTGGCAGCAACCCCGGCGGAATGTTGACCAAGGCTGTCGAAGACGGCGACCACTATGTGCTCAACGGCAGCAAGTATTGGATCACCAACGGCAGCACCTGCCAGGTCGCCATTGTTTGGGCCAAGCTCAACGGCGTCATCCGCGGCTTCCTGATCGACTCGGATACGCCCGGCTTCACCGGCAAGCAGATCAAGAACAAGTTCTCGCTGCGCGCGTCCGACACGAGTGAACTCGTGCTCGAAGATTGCCGCATCCCGAAGTCGCAGATCCTGCCTGGTATCGAAGGCATCAAGGGCCCGCTCAGCTGCCTGACGCAAGCGCGCTACGGCATCGCCTTCGGTGTGATTGGCTCAGCCCAAGCGGCCTACGACGAAGCCCTGCGTTACGCGCAGATGCGGATCTCGTTCGACAAGCCGATCGCCCGCTACCAGCTGGTGCAAAACAAGCTCGTCTGGATGGCCTCCGAAATCACCAAGGCCCAGCTGCTCTGCTGGAAGCTGGCCCAGATGAAGGACGCGGGCACGATGCACCACTACCACGTGTCGATGGCCAAGCGAAACAACAGCTGGATGGCGCTCGAATGCTGCCGAATCGGCCGCGACATCCTCGGCGCCAACGGCATCACCGACGAGTACCAGATGATGCGCCACATGTGCAACCTCGAGTCGGTCATCACCTACGAAGGCACGCACGACATCCACGGCCTCATCATCGGCAAGCAGCTGACTGGCGAAGACGCCATCTCGTAGGGATCGCGCAACAAGCTTAGCCGCCAGAATCGCGCCCGTCCCTCAGTCAGATTCGTGTGCTGGGATCTGCGTACTGTACCCGGTTCAAACCACAGATCCGCGCTTGCGCGGATCTGTGGTTTGAACCGGGTACACTACACAAGGCTCGCGTTGGTTGGGGGGCGGGCGGTATGAATGCTGGGGATGGTGCGGTTGCTGCATGTTCTGGCTGAGAAGGGTTACTCCGGTGGCGAGGTTCAGCTTCGCATGTTGATGGAGCACTTTGCTCGGCAGGGGTATGAGAATGCTGTGCTGTTGGCGCCCGGGGCGAAGTTTCGGGCGGCGGCGGAGGAGATGGGGGTGCCGGTGTTTGAGGCGCCTCTGCGTAGGTGGTGGCGGCCCGATTTGCGCGGCAAGGTGAAGAAGGCGTATGCGGCCTTTGATCCTGATGTGATCCACTTCGCCGATGGGCGGTCGCTGTATCTCGGTGGCCTGCTGGCTCGCAAGAACCGCGCGAAGACGTTCACGATTCGTCGCATCGACTACCCGATCAAGAAGGGTTGGCGCGGCGGGTTTCGGTATACGCGGCTGTGCGATCACACGATTGCGATCTGTGATGCAATTCGTCAGCGGTTGCTTACGGCGGGCGTGCCCGACCAGAAGATCACGCTGGTCTATGACGGCTTGGAGCCCAAGCAGTGGACCGGGTTGCGCGCTGGGCGCGAAGCCGCACGGCAACGATTGGACATCGCGCCGGACGCGCAGGTGATCTCGCTGGCTGGCGTGCTACGGCCGCGCAAGGGACAGCACATTTTGATCGATGCGTTCGCCAAGCTGGCGGCCACGTATCCGAAGGCGTTGTTGTTCTTGGCTGGGGGTGGCACCGAGATGGAGCGGTTGCGCCAGCAGGTTGAGGACCGTGGGCTTGCTGGGCGCGTGCGCTTGCCGGGTCCGGTCAAGCCGGTGCACGATGTCTACGCCGCCTCCGATGTCTTCGTGATGCCATCCTTCAATGAAGGGCTGTGCAACGCGTGCCTCGAGGCGAGCTTCGCAGAACTGCCGCAAGTGGTCAGCACCGCGGGTGGCAACGCCGAGATCATTGTCGATGGCGAGACCGGCTTTGTCGTGCCTAAGGGCGATGTCGACAAGCTGGCCGAAGCGCTTGGGCGCTACCTCGCTGATCCGGAGATGGCAATCGCGCACGGCAAGGCGGGCTTCGCTCGCAGCATGAGCATGTTCACCGACGAGCATCTTGGCCCCGAGGTCGAGGCGGTCGTGAAGCAACTCTTGAAGTAACTCTAGAGGTCGCTTTTGACGCGAGCCACTAGACGGCAGCCGGCCAAAGCCATGCGAACGTCGCGCCGGTCACCAGGGCGTAGACGATGCCATCGCCGATGAACTTGGCCGTGATGCCCCACGAGATGCTCTTCCAGATCGAGTCGTTGATGCTGGTGAAGGCGTGGCCGAGCAGCGCAACGGTCGCGGCGATGCGGAACACTTGTTCGCCACCGGGAGCCACGGCGAGGCCGGTCAAGTAGGCCACGAACAGGCCGATCAGCAGGCAGTAGAGGAACCACATGCCGAGCGCGCCGCCCATCTTCATCATGCCGTTCGGGCGCATGATCAGGATTCCGACCGGGCCCTCGTCGAACTTCTTGGTCATCTCCGGCGTCATCGCTTCCTTGAACGAATTCGCGTGCGGGAACATGTATTGGCCCGGCGGGATCTTGGCGGCGCCCAGTGCCTTGCGCAGGCCCTCCTCATCGGGCGTGCCGCGGAAGTCCCCCTTGTGAATCGGCAGCGCCATGTGGATGACGGAACTGACGATGAAGACGAACACAGCCGACAGCAGAATCGGCAACCAGAGCAGGGCAAGCGAGGTCATCGCGAAAAAGTAGTGTTCGAACCATTACATAGGTAGCGTTCTGGCTGTCGCGAACCCGTTGCGACTGCCGATACAGGCTCATACGTGACCGACTTCGATCTCAAAACTGATTGCCGCCACGTGCATTGGGACCGTCCATGTACGCCTCACAAAAAACGGGGCAAGGTTTGCCAAACCTGCGATGAATACGACCCAGTTGCCTACCGCATCCTGATGGTCAAGCTGGCGGCGACCGGCGATGTGCTGCGCACGACGTCGTTCTTGCCGGCCATCCATGCCCAGTGGCCTGGCGCCCGAGTGACCTGGCTGACGCGCAAATCGGCGGCCGGGCTGTTTGTTGGCAACCCGCTGGTCGACGAGGTGCTGGTCACCGACGACACGATCACCGCGGCGCGCCTGGCAACCGAAGTGTTCGATGTGGTGCTGTGTCCGGATGCGGATCCCGATGCTGCCGTGCTCGCCGCAATGGCTAGAGCCACAGAACGCCGCGGTTACACCCGAGACGAACAAGGCCGCATCGTGCCGCTCAATGAAGGCGCCTCGCGTTGGCTCCAGATGGGCCTTAGCGACGACAACAAGAAGGCCAACACGGAGACGTATCAGCATCTCGTGGCGGAAGTGCTCGGCTTGACGCCTGACTTCGTGCGCGAGCCGATCCTTGAGCCTGCCGCGAGTGACAGCGCCGATGCGCAAGCATTCGTGCACGGCCTTGGCATCGAAGCCGGTAAGCCCTTGATCGGTATCAACACCGGCGCCGGTGGCCGCTGGCTCTACAAGCAGTGGACCAAGGAGCACCAGCAGACGTTCTTGACGCTCTGCAATGAGGCCGGCATCGCGGTCTTGTTGCTCGGCGGTCCCGAAGAGGTTCAGCGTCACAAGGACCTGTTGGCGTTCGCCTCTGGTTCGCCAGTCTTTGATGGTGGCAACCACAACTCGTTTGGCCGCTTCGCTGCGCTGATCGATCAGTGCAGCGTCGTGGTCACCAGTGATTCGCTCGCGGTGCACGTCACGGCTGCTCGCAAGAAGCCAGCCGTCGTGTTGTTCGGCCCGACGTCTTCGGCCGAGATCGAGCTCTACGGTCGCGGCACGAAGATCACGCCGCCCGGACTCGATTGCTTGTGCTGCTACTTGCCGAAGTGCGACAAGGTGCCGCACTGCCAGGCGTTGATTGCGCCCGAGACCGTGCTTGCTGCGGTGCAGCAGTGGCTGGTCGCGAGCTAGGAGTCTGCGCCACGGGAGAGCAAACCGCCATGCACGCACCCTTCACACCATGTCGGCCCGCCAAATCCTCGCCGAAGCCACCGATTCGACTGCGTTTCGGCGAACCAACCCGGTG
>JBNMNW010000025.1:0-34140 GCA_051278165.1 Planctomycetota bacterium
TCGAACCGGGCAGCACAGCTCCCGGGCCGAGGGCATGTCCCATCGTTTTTTCGCTGCCGACCCAGACGCGGCCGTGCCACGGAGCCAGGCCAGTGACCAGCTCGCGGATCCACTTCTTGTCGTCGCTGTAGGCGCTGGCAACCAAGCAGCCACCGCCGCGGTTCATCAGATCGACCGCGGTCTCAGCTTTGCCGTCGTAAGGCAGGATCGTCGCGCATGGCCCGAATACTTCGAGCTCGTGCAGGATCGCCGCGTCGTTATTGCGGGCTTGCAGCAGCGTTGGCTTGACGAAGTAGCCAGGACCATCCATGGCCTCGGGGCCGCCCAGCACGGTGTCACACTCGGCTTGTAGCTTCTCGATGCCACCACGAACGTCGTCAAGTTGCGCCTTGCTGGCAACCGGTCCCATGCGGGAATCGGCCGCTAGCGCGTTGCCGATGCGGGTCGACTCGAGGCGATCGATGAGTTGTTCCTTGAAGTCGGCGAGCTTGTCGTGAGGAACGAGGATGCGTCGCACGGCCGTGCACTTCTGACCGGCCTTCTGCGTGATGTCCTGGTGCAAGTTCGTGATGAACTGCGTGAACGTATCGTCGTCGACGTCGCAGTCCGGGCCCAGCACCGCTGAGTTGATCGAATCCGCCTCGATGTTGACGCGAACGCTGTTTGCGATGCAGGCCGGGTTGCTGCGGATGCGGGCGCCGGTGCGAGCGCTGCCGGTGAAGGCGACGACGTCCATGGCTTGCATGTGGTCGACCATCTTGGCGACCGAGCCAGCGAGGAACTGGAACGAGCCTTCCGGCAGCAAGCCGCTCTCGACGATCAGTTCCGAGACGCGCCAAGCCAACATGCCACTGGCCGTACCGGCCTTGGTGACTACCGGCATGCCCGCGAGGATTGAGCAGGCGAGCTTTTCGCCCATGCCCCAGGCCGGGAAGTTGAATGCATTGATGTGCAAGGCGACCCCGGGTCGCGGCATCATCACGTGCTCAGACCAGAAGCGCGCCGTGCGACCGAGTTGCGTGCCCGCGCCATCGGTGAGCCACGGCGTATCCGGCATCGACTTGCTGAGGTGCGCGTAGAACGCGAGCGTGCCCGATGCGCCGTCGAGGTCGAATTTGGCATCGCCGCGGGTGTTGCCACCATTGCGGCCGGCGATCTCGATCAGTTCGTCGCGATGTTCGTGAATGACCTTTGATAAGCCCTTCAGAATCTCACCACGCTGTTGGAAGGTCAGGGCGCGAAGCGCTGGACCGCCAACTGTGCGCGCGTGCTCCAAGGTTGCGGCGAAGTCGACGCCGCCGGGGCGCACATCGCCGATTACTTCTTCGGTGGACGGGTCGTGAAGGGCCACCGGATCGCCGCTACCGGCAGTCCATTGGCCACAAACATAGCTCTGCAGAGAGGTCATCGGGGCGAAGACGATACCGAGCAAAGCAGTGGGAATCACGCTCGCTAGGTGCCTGACGACAACCTGGCCGACGATTGTCGGTCATTCTGCCTCTCTTAGGCGGGCGCCTCGGGACAGGCAAGAGACGCCACCGACGGGCCGCCAGCGGCTATCGTGCCTGTATGACCATGCCCGTGGCTTGGCCCATAATGGCTGCAATATTGAAGGTCGCGAGCCTGCGCTTGCTGGCGGTGCTGATGCTCGCCGATGTCGCCGCTGCCCAGTTGCCAGCAATCCTGTTTACTGGCAGCCATCCGTTTGTCAGTCGCGATGTCGTCAATGAGCGTCCGGGCGGCGCGATTAACCAGATCACCGAATACGACTTCACCCTGACTCTGCCAAATGGGGCCGGGTCGATTGCTCGCACGCTGATGCCTGCTACCGCGATGCATTGCTATCTCGGCGATGGGGACTTCGACGGCAACTTCCTCAAACTGCAAAACTGGAAGTCTGGCTACTCCGATCCCATTGGCCTCGGTGGCGTATTCGTTCGTCATGCCGACCGCAACAACCTCAGTTGGGACAAGGTCTTCTTCAGCGTTCGATTTGGCCCGACAGTCACGCCTTCGGAGTTTGAAGTATTCGTCGGCGGAGGCATCCCATACCTGATTGAACCGTCTGACTGGGTGCGCTTGCTGCCGAACGGCGACTCGCAGTGGTTCCTTGCGCCGGGGCAGTTGTCACAGGCCGCTGGGCCACAGCAGAACGGCACTTCGGTTGGCGCTGGATCCTTGCTGCAAGCCGCGAACGGCGACCTCTACTATTCTCCGGCAGATGGCGGCCATTGGGTCAACGGGATCGCGGGGCCGGCGTTGTTCGCCGAAGACGGGTCCATTTGCAAGATCGATGCAGCGGACATTTCCTACGACGCCAACGGCAACGTCAGCGGCTTCACTGCGAGTTCGACACGGCTGCTGCTCAATGAGTCGGTGGCCAGTGGGTCGCCTTCGATCCGCCAGTGGGTGCAGCAAGCTGCGGCGTTCGATCGCGTCGGCGCCCCATTGCTGGCATCTGACTACGGCAAAACAGGTGGGCTCGCCTTCGACCCTGCCGGCGGCACGTGGTTGCCCGCATACCCCGACGCTAGCGGCACCATCGTTGCCGAACCCAACCTGATCTTCTGCACGGAGTCTCCGCAGTATGGCGGCACCTTGTTCGCTTCCAAGAACGGCGGCGAAGTTGCGGTGCTCGGGAGCACACTCTGTGGCAGCACGACTGCTGGTGTTGCTGCGGATGGCCATTGGCTCGGCGTGCAGTTGCACGTAGCCAGCGATCAGCCATCATTATTGGGGCTATGCGTGGTCGATGTGCCGCCGTTGCCTTTGCCGTTCCTGGCCGATTCGGCAGACTTTGGGGTGCTTTACCCGGCGGCGATGCAAGCCAATTGGGAGGTCGACTTCTTTAGCGAGGCCGGCATGCCATTGATGGCGTTGCTGTCTGCTGGGCCAGTGTCCCCCACGACTCAGGTTGTATCGCTGCCAGCAGTCGGTGCGCCGCTGAACTTCGGGCCGAACAGTTGGCCGGACGTGTTCTTGACAGCGCCGGTCTTCACGCTCGGAGTCGCGACCACCGACAGCTTTGGCTATGCAACGGTGTCGATCCCGAACCCGAATCCGGGCGGGCTCGCAGGCTTCACGATGATCGTGCAGGGCCTGGGCTTTGCCAGCACCGGTTTGCAACTGAGCTCGCCGGTGTTGGTGCAGCTGCAATAGGCAGCCGCGTCAAGCGATCGCTTAGACGCCCGAGACGAACTGCATCAGTTCGTTGTAGCGGCGCTCGACCGTGGCGCGGTCGGTGTTCGCCAAGCAGTCGACGCCGAAGCCTTCGACATTGAGGCTCGCGGTGACCGTGCCATACGCAACGGCACGCTGCATGTTGGCGAGGCTGATGGTGTCGCACTTGGCGAGGTAGCCCATGAAGCCACCCGCGAAGCTGTCGCCAGCACCTGTAGGGTCGACGACCGTCTCGGTCGGGTATGCCGGCAGCGCATAGTGGAAGTAGTTGGAGAACACGAAGCAGCCGTGCTCGCCCTTCTTGACGATGACCATCTTCGGGCCGAGCTTGAGAGCGGCCTTGCCGGCAGCGATCAGGTTGCTCTCGCCGGTCAGCGACTTCACTTCGCTGTCGTTGACGATGACGCCATCGATGCGCTTCAGCAAGGCCAGCAGGCCTTCGCGCTCATTGTCGATCCACAGGTCCATCGTGTCGGCGACGACGAAGCGCGGGTTGGTCATCTGCTCAACGACGGATGCCTGCGTTGCTGGCGAACCGTTGGCCAAGAACACGAACGGCGAGTCGCGGTAGCTCTCCGGCACCTTTGGCTCGAAGTCGCCAAACGTATTGAGCTGCACGTCGATCGTGTCGCGGTTGTTCATGTCCGCCGAGTAGCGACCATGCCATGAGAACGTCTTGCCCGGCTTGACCTCAAGGCCAGCAAGGTCGATGTCACGATCAGCCAGCAGCTGTTTGTGTTCGGCAGGGAAGTCTTCGCCGACAACGCTCACGAGTTGCACGGGCGTGAATAGGCGGGCGGCGAGTCCAAAGTAGGTCGACGAGCCTCCGAGACACTTTTCGGCTTTGCCGAAGGGAGTCTCGATGGTGTCAAACGCGGTGGATCCAACTACGAGCAGCGTCATTTGGCCGAACAGCCTACCCGCAGGGTCATTCAGGATCCACAGCGACTCGGACCAGGAGGCACGATCCGAGAACCAGCCTGCTGCCAAGCGGTTCGGAGCGCAGGTCAGAGCCCATAGGTCCTTGGCGTCGAGACCCTTGGACTATAGACCCCTGGACCATAGATCCCTGGCCCATAGATCCCTGGTAGAGCCCCACAGACCAAACGATCAGGGCTTCATCTCAGCCCCCTATATCAGGGCCCTGGAGCTAGCTAAGTTCCTGGAGGTGCGCTGGCAGCGTCTTCCTGCTCTTGCTCCTCAGTCGCGACCTCTCGGTCGATGTCGTCCTGCGTAACGCGGTCCTTCTCGAAGAACACCAGCACGCCAGCGAGCAAGCTGAAGCCCGTCAGCACCGTGCGGTAGAGCACCGATAGTGCGACGCCGCGCGTATACATCGCCTGAAATGCCCCCACCGAATCTGCGATGTATTGCTGACCATGGGTGCCAAACAGGTGGCCATACATCGTTTCGCCGATACCCCAACCGTTCGGCGCGATCGGTACGGCTGACGCGATGTTAATCACCGGGACCAAGACGAAGTATTCGAACACCGGCATGCCGACGCCGATGGCCATGCCAATCAGGACCACGCAGCAAACCGACAACACGTGGTTGGCGATGCCGAGGGCCAGACTACCGAGAAGCATGGTGCGCTGATCGCGATAGAAGAAGATCGCCTGATCGACCATCTGCAGCTTGCCGCGGAACTTGGCCGGCACGCGGTTGAGTAAAGATGTCAGGTGAACGCGTTCACGCAGGCGCTTGCTGAAAGCGATCAAGCCAAGCAAGCCAACCGCTGCGATGACGCCCCAGATGCCAAGCGCGAGGCTATTGAACTTGTCGCTGGCGAAGAGCACGGCAAACGCGCCGAGTAGTGCCAGCGAGCCAAGGCCGAGGATGCGGTCGACGCCGACCGAAACGAGCACCGGGACCCGATGGCCCGGACAGCGCTTCATGATGTAGAGCGCCTTGATCACGTCGCCGCCGGTGGACCCGAGCATGACGGCGTTGAAGAACACCCCGATCCAAGTGAAGCGCAGCGTTTCGAACAGCGAGACATCGGTGCCAATGGCACGCAGCAGCCACCACCACCGGATACCGGCGATGATCACGGTGAGGAAATAGCAGAGCGCTCCCAGCGCGAACAACATCGGGTCGAGGTTGCCCCAATAGCTGAAGATGCCGGGTGCGACTTCCAGGTATCGCTCATCGTCCTGTACACCGCGAGACGCGGTCTTCACGCCTGAGTCGTCGGCGTTCTTCGGATCGTTGATCGTGTATACGACTGGCTCGGTCTTCCAATGCCCTTGGATCGTGATGACGACCTCAGCAACGATCTTCTTGCTCGCCTTGTTCGCCTTGTAATTCAGGCGGTCGTGGAAGTTGATGGTCGTGAAGACCCACCAGAACATCAGCATCAGCAGAGCGATCTTGATCAACGTGATGACGTGCTTATTCATCGCCATTCACCTTTGGCTCGCACCTTGGCGCGTGCCGATTCGATCGACGCTTGCTCGTCACTGATTCGTTCCAACACGGCACGCGCAAAAGCACTCGGTTCGACGCCGAGTTCTTGGAGGGTGGCGATGGCGACGGGCGCGCCGCCGGGTTGAGCGTTCACTGCGAAGTGCATCAAGGCGCTTACTGGACTGACCGTAGCAATCGAGATCGACAATTTCCCGCCCCCAACGTAAAGGTCATCGCCAGTTCGGCTCAGTTCTGAACTTGGCGCCAGCTGCTGGACCACTTCGCGAACCTGAGCAGCGAACAATCGTTGCCGATGAACCGCGAGCAACAGGTCGGTAGTCGTGAACGACTCCCAGACGAAATGCACCATGTCATTGGCGGCAATGCCGGGTCCATCGAGATCCTCGAGGTCCGCAACCTCTTCGCGAATGACGTTGCAAGGGCCGCGGAAGGCGACGACCGCGTCCCCTACCAAGCCAAAGCGATCCAGTAGCCAATGGGCGCGTAATTGGCTGCCGTCATAGGCCACCGTCTGATCGCACCAATGCGTTTGCAGACCGCTACTCATGCCCCAGCCCTCACCGTGTTGGTTGATTCGGTGCGAGCTTTCTCCCTGCGACTCTTCTTGGTGCTGGCTCTCATCGTGCTAGCGGCGCTCCTCGTTCCACCTGCGAACCCAAGCTGGGTCCGGGTCGATCGTCTTTCGGCCAAGACTCCAGCTGAGCGCCACGATCGCCGGCGTGCGCAGCTTGGAGTAGTAGTCGCGCTCGGACAGCACCGTGCGGGCTAGAAAATCACTCGGCGTGGTCGCTTCCCATTCCTGGCGGCCGGGCAAACTGACCACCGTGTTGGCGAGTTCGCCGGACAGTTGGCCGCAGTAATGGATCAGTCGCAGTTGGATTAGCGGATCCGGATCAAACCACGACAAGCCCTGCGATCGTTCTTGCGGACTGGCCGCCATCGTGGCGAGCATCAACGGCACACTGCGTGGACCGCCAAGCCGGCGGATCTGTTCCATGGCACACAGGCGCACCTCGATCCAGCGGCTGTCGCGATCCTTGATCGTGCCAAGCAGCACGCCTCGAACACAGTGCTCGATCGACTTCTCAAGGGCCGTAGTCAGCCACGGCCGGGCGCGCGCGTCGGTCTCATTGGCGAGTAATACGCCAAGGTCTTCAATCAGCATCAAGCGCTCGTCCCAGCGAGGCAGCGGCGCCGACGAGAGCTGTGCCAAGGCGTCGCGGTAGGGCTCCAGGGTGCCGCCGTCTTCACCGCGAGCGGATGGACGTGACGTGCGGATGCCAATTCTCGCCAGCGCGAGTGTCTCCGAGTTGATCGGTGTGGTCAGGTTGTCGAACACACCCGCGAACGGTGTCAGCGACAGTTGCTGGCAGATGCGAGATAGGCCATCAATGGCCAGGATGCGCGTTTGCGGGTTGCGGTCCAGCTCTGCCAGCCAACCGAATCGACTGGTGGCCGCGGCGCTCGCGGTCAGGCTGCTGCCAGTCTCGTCAGGCAGCTCCTTGAGTAGCTCCCGTACGTGCTGGCCAGCGTTCTCCAGCACCATCTCGGTGCGACGGCCAAACAACCATGCTGCCGGTGCCCGCACCGGTATCAGCAATGCATTGTGCATGTACCAGCTCGAGATGCGGACACGATCTGAGTACGCGATCTTGCGCTCGCGATCGGTGCCGTCGATTCTAACGATCTCGTCGAGCTCTTCGATGATCTCGCCGCTGGTCAGCCCAACGGCAACGGAACAACTCGACAGCACAGCCGCCAGGGCGATTCCGGTGCAGCATCCGATCGCGCGTATCATTGTTCGCATTGTGTTCTCCAGTGGGCGATCGCTTGCTTGCGCCCCACTTCGGTGTTGGCGATGCATGTTGGTGCGGCGACTTGGAGCGCCATCGCGAGCGCGGCATGCAGCGTCCCGAAGGTTTGCTCGTCTTGCTCTCGGCAAATAGCCTCGAACAACAATGGCGCGGCTTCGCGCCCGTGTTGCTGGGAAGCGCCGGTGGCTGCGAAACCGCGCACCAGTGGTGCGGCATCCGTCAGTGCGATCTGCCAGAATCTGTCGTCGGTCAAGTGATTGGCGGCCGCCAGATACACAGCCCGCGCCCGCACGGCCGTCGACTCATCGGCGCACGCAATGGCAATGGCACGGATGCGAACTGGGCGGCGTTCGTCATCGTCTTGCTGATTGCTTTGCGGATTGCGAGTCTTTGGTGGCACCGCCAAGGTATTCAATATCTTCAATCGACCCGCCGCTTCCGGAGCGGCCCGCAGCAGTGCGAACAAGTCACGCAGTTCACCGTTGGCGAGCGGGTCTCGTCCTGGTGCGACTTCGCGGATCCGACGATCCCACTCTGCCATGTCCGTGGCATGGTCACGCAGCCACGCGTCGCCGGCGTGCGCCTGCTGGATGCTGCGAAGCGTTGCCGCGGCGGCGTCGCCTTGACCTGCAACCCATTCGGCTTGGACCAGATCGAACAGGGTCGCCGGCGAGACGTTCTTAGCGCCGAGTTGCCGCACGACTGCTTGCAGCTCAATCGCCGCCAAGTCGCAGCGGGCGACGTCCCGCAGCAATCCGGCGCGGGCCAGTCGCAGCGGCACCGAGTGCTGTCGCTTGAGCCCCGCGTCGACGACAAACAGCGCATCAAACTGGCGTTCTTGCTGCACCAGGTAGCCGGCCAAGTCTAATGCGGCCTGCGTGACAGCCTCTTTGTCGGCGTTGGCGAATGCGTTACGCAGCTGGCGTTCATTGCGCCCGTGGCTGGTGGTGCTCGCTTCGATTGGTTTGGCGGGTGCGGAGCTCACTGACGACGCGGCAGGCGTAACGGCGAGCGCCGAGTTGCTCCGGTTCGGGTCGATCTTAGGAGCCCCGGCGTTGCGAGCAGGCAATTCGGCGTCAGAAGCAGTGCTGCCATACGATCCAGTCGCGACACCCTCGCTGGTCGTGGTGGCGGGCACGGGATCGCCGAGTGTTGGATCGCCCGCAGCGGAATCGACTGCAGCTGCATCGACTGCAGCTGCATCGTCGCGAACGGCTTCGGAAGCAACCGGATCGGCGAAGAGACCACTCCTGGAGTGGCCAAAGGTGCCACCCGGTTGCTGATCGCGATGTTGCACACAGCCCGCAAGTAGGCACGCGAGCAGCCACCACGACCTCGTCGCACAGCCGCGAACTGTCATAGCCTGTTGGTGTAGGCGAACAACCGGCTGGCTGCACGCACGATCTGATGCTTCCGTATGCACGTTGGATCCGGCACGATCCCTCCATATGGCTTCCGTAGACCAAAAGCTCGCTACCAAGCAGGCGCAGCGATTGCGCTCCCAATTAGGCAGCATCGTGCAGGTGATCGCCGACCAGGTCTCGCGAGCACAGTCACGGTTGCGCCCTGGCGACGTGCGACGAAAGGCGATTGGCGACTTCGTCACGGCCATTGATGTTCGCAGCGAGAAGCGTTTGCGGCGCGAATTGCTGCGGTTGCTGCCCGAAGCGGGATTCTTGGGTGAAGAGAGCGATGCTACCGGGATCGACAACGACTGGCTGTGGGTCGTGGACCCGATCGACGGCACCTCCAACTTCTCGCGGGGATTGCCGCACTTTGCCGTCTCGGTGGCCCTGCTGTTTCGTGGGCAGCCAATGCTCGCGGCGATCCACTGTGTGCCCGATGACGGTCTGTTCACGGCCGTGCACCGCATTGGCTGTTGGCGCAACAATCGCCGAATCACTGCCCCCGCCGGCCGTTTTGACGACGGCGCAATCATTGGTTGCCAGTGGTTCCGCGGTCAGAAGGAGATGGGGTTCTTGCCGGAATTGCAGTCGAAGGGCGCACGCATTCGCACTCTGGGCAGCACCGTTACCCAGCTGGCGGATGTGGTCATGGGACGGCTCGATGGCAACGTGCAGCAGCAGGGCCGGCTTTGGGACTTCGCAGCCGCTGGCTTGGTCGCGGTCGAAGCCGGCGTGAAGTTCACCAATTGGCACGGCAAGTCCGTCTTCCCGATCAAGGATCTGCACGTCGAGCACACCGCAAGCATTGCTGCGACGCCCGGCGTGCACCGGAAAATCACCCAGTTGCTGCGTCCGTTTGCTGACTGATTCGGGGCTTATTGTTCCCTGAGCGTAACACCGGCGGGAATCTGGTGTGCTAGCGGTAACAGCGGCGCCAGCCTGCCGAGATTAGTAGCCGTTCTGGTGCGGTTGGTCCCACTTTTGCATATGTGGTGTTGTCGGCTAGAGTGCCCGTCCGCGTGCAGCGGGCTTTAGCTACCGAGTTGCCCTCCTTAGGGGCGGCCAAGACTGCACGCGAGAGAACCCTTCAGGAGCATATAGATGAAGAACATTCTGCTATCAGGATTAACGATTGCGAGCTTCGCAGTCATGTTGCCCGAAACCGCTTTCGCCCACGGTGGTCAGTACCGTGGTCCGGGCGATGTCGTGCCGCCAGGACCTGGCGGCGGTGGCAGCACCGGTCGTCCATCTGGCCCAACCACTGGCGGTCCTGCTGGCCCTGGCGCTCCGGCGCCGTCCGGCCCGTCAACGGGTGGCCCCGCTGGCCCGAGCACTGGCGGCCCCGCCGGTCCTTCTGGCGGTCGTGGCCCGACCACCGGTGGTCGTGGCGCGGCAATCGGCGACGACCTGACGCGCTGGAGTTTCTGGTGGGAGTTCAACAAGGATCCCTTCATCCGCCTCCGCGATGCCGTGCTTCAAGGCGGCCCGCAAACGGGTAGCGATGACTTCTATCTCGGTAGCACCCGCAAGGTGACGACGCGCGACTCGCTGCGTCCGACCAGCGAGGACATCCTCGGCGAGATCCTGCCGGGCCTGAAGAAGGCGATCGACTCCACCGATCAAAAGGACATCAACTCGTCCTGCATGATCGCGATGGCCAAGATTGGTCAAGACCACCCCGAGTTTAAGCTCAAGGACGTCTTTAGGCCGCGTCTCGCAGCGACCACCCAAGAAGTTCGTGAGACGGCTGCTCTGTCGCTCGGCATCGCCGCCATTGCTGGTGAAGACGAAGTGACCCTGCTTACCGACCTCGCGCTCGATAAGGGCAAGGGTCGTGAAGAAACGGGTGGCAGTGTCGACAACCGCACCCGGGCGTTCGCTCTCTACGGCCTCGGCCTGATCGCGAACAGGTCCACCAAGGTTGAGATCAAGCAGAAGACGTTCGCCGCGCTTAAGGAAGTGCTCGACGACAAGACCCAACGCGATCGCAACATCAAGGTCGCCGCGATCAACGGCATGGGCATCCTGAACATTGGCTCGTCTACGGACGCCGAAAAGGCCCTGCTCAGCGACGTCGTCAAGACGCTTGAGAAGTTCTACATGCAGAAGGTCGGTGCTGGCACCAACCTGATCCTGGCGCACTGCCCGCCGGCGATTGCCAAGCTGCTTAGCCGCGACTCCGCTGACGCTGACTACTACAAGGAGCTGTTCGCAGCTGACTTGATCAACAAGGGCAAGATCAATCGTTCCGGCAACGAGGTCTCCCAATCTTGCGCCCTGGCGCTTGGCCAACTGTGCCAGCCGTACACGGACAAGAAGGATCCGGACGCGAAGTACAGCAAGCTGCTGCTCAAGCAATGGAATGATCACAAGGACCAACAGACGCGCAACTTCTCGGTCCTCAGCCTCGGCTGGATCGGTGGTGAGCTGAACCGCGCTGCCCTGATCAAGGCCTTCGATAAGGGTGGTAAGAACCTTGAGAAGCCATGGTGCTCGCTCGCGCTCGGTGTTTACTCGCACTTCTCTTACGAAGCTGCGAAGGCCCGCAACGAGACCCCGAACCCGGAGAGCTTCATCGGCGAGACGCTTTACGAAGAGCTGAAGAAGAGCAAGAACCCGGACCTGACTGGCGCCCTTGCCATTGGTCTTGGCCTCAACAAGTACTTGGATGCTTCGGATGAGATGCGATCGCGCATGCTGAAGAACCTTGCCAAGGAAGAGATGGCTGGTTACCTCGCCGTTGGCCTCGCGCTGATGGACGACAAGGGCTCGATCGAGGACATCAAGAACGTTGTCAACAACGCGACACGTCGCTTCCAGCTGCTGCAGCAGGCAGCCATCGCGCTCGGCAAGCTCGGCGACAAGACGGTTGCCACTCAGCTGATGAAGCTGCTGACCGACGGCGAGCCGAACCTTGCCAAGCTAAGCTCGATCTCCTCGGCGATCGGCTTCATCGGTGACAAGCGCTCGATCAAGCCGCTGAAGAAGCTGCTCTTCGATGACCAATTGGCGAACCTGTCGCGTGCCTTCGCGGCCGTCGCGCTCGGTGGCATTGCCGACAAGGAAATGGTCCCGTGGAACACCAAGATTGGTATCAACATGAACTACCGTGCATCGGTGGAGACGCTGACCAACGGCCAGACCGGCATCCTCGACATCCTGTAGTCGAGAGTCGATCTCTGGTCGCGAGCCACCATTCATTGGTTGGCTTGCAGCCAGTACCATTCGCAGCGAGGCCCACACGGTACTACCGTGCGGGCCTCGCTCGATTTTGCCTGCCGCGCACGCGGCATGCTCCTTGCTAAAAGGTAGACATGCCCATTCTTCTGCGAGTCGTATTGCCGCTGATCCTGACTGCCCCACTGCTGGCGCATGGTGGCCAATACCGAGGCCCAAGCGGCGTCACGGCACCGGGAAACCATGGGTCGCCTGGCACGAGCCAAAACAAGACCAACGGCAACACCGTGCCGGGCAACAACACTCCGGGAGCACCAGGTTCGCCTGGCGGCGCCGGCGGCACAACGGGCGCTACCGGCGCGCGTGGCAGTGCTGGTGCGGTTCCATTGGGTTTCGCGGTAGGCGATGACCTCGGTCGCTGGGAGTTCTGGTGGGAGTTTGGCAAGGACCCCTACCTGCGATTGCGCGACACGATCTACAGCGACCGTAGCGTCGACCCCGGTCAGGCACTGTGGAACCCACGGCTCGCGGCGGGCATGCGCAATGTTTCGCCGCCCAATGCCAAGGACGTGCGCGCCGTCGCGTCCCAGCTCGCATCGTTACTTTCTAGTAGCACGGATCGCGATACGTCCTCGGCTTGCTTGCTGGCACTTGCGAAGATCGGCCCAACTCAAGCTGGCTTTGATTTGATCGAACTGTTCACGCCGTTCCTAGCACGTGGTGACCAGGAACTGCGCGAGTCGGCCGCGATCGCTCTCGGCATCTCGGGCAGTCTTGATCAAGAGACTCAGCAGATTCTGGCTGACCTGATCGAAGACTCGATCGACGGCCGCAACATGTCTGGCAAGACGGCCGTCAACGAACGCACTCGTGCCTTCGCGGCCTATGCCTCCGGACTGCTGCTGCACCGCTCGCGTGAAGCTGGCTCGAGCATGCGGTTGACGAGGCCGCTGCAAGGCATTCTAAACCATCCAGCCGACAGCAAGCGCAACTTGATGGTTGCCGCGATCGAGGCGTTGGCATTGTTCCCGCGCGACTGGCAGAGCAAGGCGGCTGGCACTCTTCGTGACGCCATCGTGCAGGACCTCGGTCGCTACTATGATCGCGATCTCGGTGCTGGCAACCAGTTGATCCAGGCCCACGTGCCGACCGCGATCGCCCGTCTGCTGCCGAGCAAATCGATCCAGGCGATCAAGTGGCGTGAACGCTTTGCCGCCGACCTGACGGCCGGACTGCGGTCGTCTAGCGCATCTAACTCCAACTCCAACTCCAATGCCAGTGCCAAGGTCAACCACCACGTTGCCCAGTCTTGCGCGTTGGCACTCGGTTCGATGTGTGATGCATGGGACGACGAGAACAGCGCCAGCCGCGAGATCGGCAAGTTGTTGGTTCGCGTGCATCAGGATCATCGCGACCAACAAACGCGTTCGTTTGCAGCGCTCGCCTTGGCACGCATCGGCGGCAAGCAACCGTTCAACTACTTGGTGTCTCAACTGCATGGCGCAAACAAAGCGATTGAGCAGCCGTGGCTCGCCATGTCGCTTGGAGTGATCGCGGCGAAGCAGCGCATTGACGGCTCGCACGAGGGCAAAGACGCGGCTGACTTTGAGCGGCTGACCAAGGCGTTGCTCAAGCAGTTTGGCAAGGCACGCAACCCAGGAACGATTGGCGCCTTGGCGATCGCGCTCGGCTTAACCGGGGCACCCGAGGCTCGCGACGTGCTGCGCCGAACTCTGGTAGAGCAAGCTAAGCGCGATGATGTCGCTGGCTACGTCGCCTTGGCGCTCGGACTGCTGCAGGATGCCCGTGCGATCCCGGATTTGCGTGTGTTGCGCAAGGGCTCGGTTGGACGAACGTTCGTCATGATGCAGAGTGTCCGGGCGCTGGGGCTGCTGGGCGATCACACCCTGACGGAGCAACTGAACGCAGAACTCGCGGCCCCCGGCGTTAGCCTGATTCGCTTGTCGGCAATCGCCTCCGCGCTGGCCCAGATCGGCGACCGCCGGTCGTTGCCTGCCTTGCAAAAATTGATGGCCGATCAAGATGTGGCGCCGCTGACTCAGGCGTTTGCGGCAGTGGCACTAGGCGGTGTTTGTGACAAGGATGCGCTGCCTTGGAACTCGGTCTATGCGACCCATGTCAACTACCGAGCTTCGACGGAGACGTTGACCGACGGCAGGGCGGGCATTCTCGATCTGCTGTAGCCGCGAGAGCGGTTGCCGCAATTCAGCTGACGCGCTGACCCGAGTAGGGCCACGCTGGTGAAATCCGGCGCGACTCGGCGCCATGAATCGAAGTGGCCTGAGCTGCGAACGATCAGAACGCTGGACTTCGTCGAGCTCAGATCCGCCGGAAGCAGGCGATCAGCGCGACGCCAATCAGCGTCATCAAGCCGGCCAGCCAGCCGTTGATGGAAGCCGCCGATTCGGCCGCCTCGATGGGCTCTAGCTCTTCGCGAGCTGCCTTCATGCGGCTGTTGAGCGCGGCTCGAACCTGATCGCTCGGAGACGCTGCCAGGCCGGCGCGGTATTCCATTTCGGCGCTGTGAAGTTCGCGGCGATACCAGCGCGCATCACCAGCAAACTGGCGAAGCATTGCTGTCTCTTGGCTGCTGGTGGCAACTGTGTCGAGAACGTGCTGCCATTCGCCCTTTTGCAGCGCGCCAAATGCTTCTTGCTCAGCATCAGCAGTGCCACGCGTGCCGCTACACACAATGGCGATGCGTGGGTCCGTCTGTTCGACGTAGCTCGCAAAGAGCAATTCATCGAGCAAGGGCTGATCATCGATGAGTATCGGCGTCTCCACCTTCATCTGATGCCAGCTGTCGGCTTCTCCGCAAGTCTTGACCATGCGGTGCCAGATGGTGCGATCGTTGCTGTGCAGCTTGTCCGCTGGCAAGGTGTCGACCGACAGTTGCTCGGGGGCTAGCGATTGGCCGCGCCGGGCAACTAGCAGGGCATTGCGCGACGCAGGAACAAGGAACACGCGAACATCCTGGAACACGCTACCAATGGTTGCAGCAACGGCCTCGAGCACGGCATCGTCAAGGCTCAGTGCGCCGACGTTGCATGCGAGCACGCCACCATCGTGTAGTCGAGCATGGGCCGCTTCGAAGAACTCTTTGCTGGCGAGGTGCGCAGGCACGTAGACCTGGTGGGCGTAGGCATCGACGTGGATCACGTGCCATTGCTGCCGGCTGCGCTGCAAGAACACCCTGCCATCGATAGCGAAGCGTTCCCCATCGGCTTTTGGCGCGGTGAAGAACTCGTCGCCCAGTGCCATCGTCTCCGCGTCAATATCGACCGCGTCGACGGAAACGCCCGGATGAACCGCTGCGTAGATCTGGCGAAGGGTTCCTGCCGCATCGCCAATCGATAAGGCGCGCATCGCTTCGGGTCGCGCACCATCGCCAGCGAGCAACGGCGCAACTGCGTGCCAGTCGTAGTAGGCGCCCTGGGTGAACGCCGAACCCTCCACTGCCAGCGAGTGAAAGGAATCGAGCCCCTCGTTGATGACGAGCGTGGTTCGCGCTGGCTCGCCTGGCTTCTTGCTCTTGTGAACCTGCAGAAATTGGTAGGCGGTTTCCCGTTCGGCAACCAGCTCCACGATGCCCTGGGTTGCTCGTAGTGGCCCGTCGTGAGCGAAGAGCATGGCGACCCCGAGCAACAGGCCGACACCAGCAGCCATGCGGCCGTTGCGCGGAGCGACCAATGCAGCGGCTAGCAGCAACACCCCCGCCGCGACGGCTAAGGCGATCCGGCAGCCGAATCCAGGTACGAGCCAGTGCGTGGCGGCGAACGTGCCGATCAAGCTGCCGATCGTTCCCGAGGCAGCAACGTCTCCCGCAGCTCGACCAACGCTTGCGCCACCTTTGGCCAGCAACACGATCAACAATGGCGACACGGCAGCCAACAGCAACATCGGCGGCGCGAACACCATTGCGGTTGCCACCAGGGAACCGCGGATCAACGCCGGCATGGCAGCGTCAAGCGGCAGGTCATCTGGCAGCAGTGTGGTGCCGAGCCAAGACGTCGCAAACGGTGCCAGTAGCAGCAACACGCCCGCAGCCAGAAGCAAACGGAACGGCCAGCTGCCGGCAGTCGCTTTGCCGCTGAGTCGTCCGCCCAGCATGGCCCCCAGCGCCATCGCAGCCAGGATGACCCCGATGACGTTGGTCCAGACGTACGCGCTATCCCCAAAGTGTGGGGCCAACAGACGAACAGCCGTCAGTTCCGCGGCCATCACACCAAAGCCAGTCGCTCCCGCCGCCAAAACCGCTTGCGCTGGCCTTAGCGAGAACTCCGGCTGGCCGGACGCGACACTCACTCCTTCGGTACCGTGGCGATGTAGCTGACCGGGAATAGGTAGCTCCAGTCATTGCGCTCCATCATGCGACGCTTCATGTCGCGGAAGGAGCGACGTCGCGTTTCCTTGATGGCCTTGCCGTTGATGACGATCGTGAACTCCTTGGAGAGGTCGACGAGGTCATCGTTGAGTAGAATCTCGAAGCGCTCAACGCCTCGGGCGTCGACAGTGATCCGGTTGGCGGCGCGGTCGGCGACCACTTGCAGGCGCGGCTCTTCGCCAGGACTGGCGGTCAGCAACGAATCGGCGACGAGCATGCCAACCCAGTACGTCCGGTGGAAGCGATCGTGATTCGGCTCCAAGGTGATCTTCGCGGGCGTCATCGAGCGCTGCTTGTCCTTCATCCAAGCTTCAATGTCGGCTGCGGACGCGATGAACGGGGCGGCTCCCTGGCCCTTGATGACCGACAGCATACCGGGGCACTTCTCGTCCCAGCGCTTCTTCATGGCCGCGATCACGGCTGCGTTGGCAGCGGTCTCGATGGCCAGCACAGGCACGTTGAGCAAGTTGCCAATGCGGATGTCATCCACCTGGATCGGGTCGCGCAGGATGATGCCAGCCCAACGGTCTGGAAACAGTGACGCCAGACGCACGCCAAAGCCGCAGTTTTCCGTGCCGCAGTCCAAGAAGACACGCGTGCGGTCGACGTTGTAGTTGTTCATGATGTAACCGAACGAACTGAGCACCGAGCCAATGCGGCGTTGCTCATCCTTCTCGGCGCCATCACGGCTGTAGTCCGGGATCGGATCCATCTCGAGGCCTTGCGGCAACATCGGGATGTTTATGATCGCTGTCTCTAGCAGGGTGGTTCCTGCCCAAGCGCTGGTGAAGTAGTCCTTTCGCTTGGTCCAAGTGCCAGCCTTGCCACCTGGCAACACCACAACCGTAGGCCACGGTTCCTTCTCGCTGTATTTCTTCGGGATCTGCAGGCCATACTTGAAGTCCGTTTCCGAGACATCACGCAGGTAGAAGTTGCCCTTGCCCACTTCTGGCCGCTTGTTCTCGAAGCAGTTGTCGAAGACCGTCTTCAGGTCGACCATCGAGCCAAGCACGCCCTTGGCGTCAGCCTTGGCCCAATCCTTGTCGAATGCTTCCTTAGCCTTGCGACGGGCCTTCGAAGCCTTCTCACGTGCGCGGCCGGAACTGCCGTCATACTGGATCTCGGCGGCTAGGTATTTGCGCAGTTTGTCGCCGAGCGTCTTCTGCTCACGTTTGGCCAAAACTGGCTCTGATTCCTGGCTGCTCGCAGCGGGAGTTTGGGGGGCAAGGGTCGTAGCCAGCAAGCTAAAGGTAGCTGCAATCAACATCGGCGGGGTCCTATCAGTGGGGTCTGTAGCGGGTGCCATGGGTTGTCCCATGGCACGGCAGAATCGCGGAGAGGTCTTCTAAGTCTAGCGGCGAGTCGCTTTATCGACCACTGCCTCGTTGCCTGCACCAGACTTGGTGTCAACACGGGTATCCGCAAGGCGGTCGAGCGTCACATCAAGCGTCAAGCGACGGAGCAACGTGGCATGCGGCCGCTGCTCAAGCGCAAACTTAGCAGTTGGCATCGGATCGGCTCCTGCTTTGCCCGGATGTAGCGATTCGAAGTGCATCAGGTTGGTGATCGCTGGCCCCTGGCCTCGCTGGCTTTCCTCGCGCCGCAGGTCGATGGCGACGCTGCGGCGGAAGGCCGACAGAGCTTCCTCGTGACGGCCTGTAGCGCGCAGCAGCAAGCCATAGTCATTCCAGAGCGCTAAATCATTCGGAGCCAGTTTCTTGCCCAGGGCGTAGGTCTGGAACGCAGCGGGCACGTCGCCGATCTGGCGTAAGCAAAGACCGAGGTTGGCTACGCGATACGACTGGACGGGTTCTAGGGTCGCGAGATACTGAAACACTGCGCGACCGGCTGGTCGATCGGGGGTGCGCAACGCCATTGCAGCGAGCGGCAGCAAGCGGCCTTCTTCGCTGCGCAGCGCGGCGGTCACGGCAGCCGGTTTCGTGCTCGATTGTTTTCCGAGGATGCGCGCAAACTCCGCCAGCCGTCCGAGCCGCGCGAGTGCCTGCATCTGCACCGTGAGCAACACGTCGTTGGATTGCATCTCGCCGCTTCGAGGCGATGCGAGTTGCAGAGCAATCTCGGTGCGACCGCTATGCAGCGTGGCGTGGGCGCCAGCCGGCAAGCGTTGGCTGCGTTCGTCGCCATCGGGAAGGCGTAGGAAGATGTCGCTGAGCTGTAGCAAGAAGCCAGCCTGAGCCGCTTGCGGCGCTGTTTGCGCGGCACTCTCCACGCGATCAAACTCGGCAAGCAGTTTGGCTGCGCCTTGCTCGCGTTTGGGCGGCTGCCTATCCAACTGCTGCCTATCCAACTGCTGCCTATCCAACTGCTGCCTGTCCAGCTGCTGGCTGTCTTGTGCAAACGCACCTGTAGTGGCGAGCAGAGTCGCCAAGCACGTTCCCAGCCATCGCCGGCTGCGCATCACCGGAGTTGCACCCGTTGGCCTTCCGGCAAGGTGTCGGCGGCCACGACCTCACCCATTGCGAACGGTTGCTCGCCGGTGTCGATGCATTGCTTCATGACTTCGTCGACGTGCTCCGGGCGAACCATCAGCACCATGCCGACGCCCATGTTGAGCACGCGGTAGGCTTCGTCGCGAGCGACCTTGCCGCGCGCAACAATCAGTTCGCAGATCGGCATCTTCGGGATCGCCGATGTGTCGATGGAAACGCCAACTGTCTTTGGTAGCACGCGCGGGACGTTGTCCGGCAGGCCGCCGCCAGTGATGTGGGCCATGCCGGCTAGCATGTCCTTGGCTACCAGCGGCAGGCATTGCTTGATGTAGCTTTTGTGCACGGCGAGCAGTGCTTCGCCGATCGTTTTTCCGCCGAGTTCTTCTGGCTTGTCGCTGAGCTTGAAGCCTGAGTCCGCAAACAACACCTGACGCGCCAACGAGTATCCGTTGGTGTGCAGGCCGGAACTCGGCAGGCCGATCAGCTTGTCACCCACTTGGATGCGGCTGCCGTCGACAAGTCGCTCGCGCGCGACCGAGCCGATGATCGTGCCGGCGATGTCGATCTCGCCATCGCGGTAGACGCCCGGCATCTCCGCCGTCTCGCCGCCGATTAACGCGCATCCGTTCTCGATGCACGCCTTGGCGAGGCCTTCGACAATTTGGTGCACCCGCGCCGGCTCCATTTTTGACATCGCGATGTAGTCGAGGAAGAACAGCGGCTTGGCACCTTGGACCAGGATGTCGTTGATGCTGTGGTTGACGAGGTCTTCGCCAACGCTGCCCATGTCGCCGCCTTGCGCGCAATGCTGGGCGGCGATCATCACCTTGGTGCCGACCCCGTCGGTGGAAGCCACCAACAATTGGCCGGTGGCGCCAACCTTATCCAGGTCGAATAGGCCTCCAAACGCACCAACGTCACCCATGACGCCTGGCGTAAAGGTTTTGCGGATTGCTTCGGTCGCCCCGGTGACGGCCGCATACTTCTTGTCGATGTCGACGCCTGCGCGTCGATACGCGGAAGGAGCTTCGCTCACGATGTGCACTCCGGACGGGATTTCCGCCGTTGCTGGTTGGACTGTTCGGATCTGCGGGGCATCCCGCGTGAAGCTCTATCATGAGTGCCAGAGACAAGCGCCGCAAACCTTGTCTGTGAGTGCTGCACGACTGCGGTTGCATTGTCCACCTCACAGGGCCCATGATCCCTGCCGTGTCGATACCCACGCCGAAGCGCCGCATTGCTGTCTTGGGCTCCACTGGATCCGTCGGAACCCAGGCATTGAGCATCCTGGCCGAGCATCCTGATAAGTTTGAAGTATGCCTGCTCGCGGCGCACACTTCGGCTCAGGGGCTGGCGGCTGGCGCAGCTGCCCATCGTCCGATGGCTGCCTGCTTGACAGGCCGGAAAGAACCGCCGGAATTGCCCCCGGAAACCAAGTGGTTCCACGGCGACGACGGACTGCTGGCGGCACTCGAGGCGTGTGAGCCCGACACCGTGCTCAACGGCATCACCGGAGCAGCCGGTCTGGCCGCGTCGGAATGGACACTTCGCCAGGGACGAACGTTGGCACTTGCCAACAAAGAGTCGCTGGTGGTTGCCGGCGACTACCTGATGAACCTGGCGAAGGAAACGGGCGCGACCATCCTGCCGGTTGACAGTGAGCACTGCGCGATCTTCCAGTGCTTGGACGGCGAACATCCTCGAGCGATTCGCCGGGTCTGGCTAACTGGCTCTGGTGGCCCGTTCCGGGAGCGACCGCTCGATACCTTCGATTCGATCACCAAAGCCGAAGCGTTGCGCCACCCGACCTGGGACATGGGGCCGCGGATCACCATCGGCAGCGCCACGATGATGAACAAGGCGTTCGAGGTGCTCGAGGCGCATTGGTTGTTCAACATCCCGCCCGAACAAATCACCGTTGTGCTGCACCCGCAGAGCATCGTGCACTCCATGGTCGAGTTCGTCGACGGCTCGATGCTGGCGCAATGCGGCGTGCCCGACATGCGCGTGCCGATTCTGTTTTGCCTCGGCTACCCGGATCGGCTGCCGTTCGACTTCCAGCCGTTTGACCCACTCAAGTGGCGCTCGCTAGAATTCGTGCCGTTCGAACCACAGCGCTACCCGGCGGTCGAGCTTGCCTACGAGGCGATGCGCCTGGGCGGCGATGCCGGAGCCGCCCTCAATGCGGCCGATGAAGTTGCGACTGCAGCCTTTTTGGCCGGTGAGATACCTTTCCCGGAAATCACCAAGACTTCGCAGCGCGTTATGCGTGAACGACCGGTCGCACCGATTCGTTCTCTTGCGGACGCGATTGCAGCTGACAGAGACGGCCGGTCACGGGCCACTGCGATTCACGCCTCCACCCCGACGACCTCGGCGGACGATAAGTACCAGCACTAGATGGCATTCGGCAGCATCCTCCTGGCCATTCTCGGAATTGGCCTTCTGATCTTCTTGCATGAAGGCGGCCACTTCATCGCGGCACGCCTTGCTGGCGTTCGCGTCGAAGTGTTTTCGCTCGGCTTCGGCCCCCGCCTCGGCGGCTTCTTTTGGCGCGGCACGGACTTCCGGTTGTCGGCGGTGCCGTTCGGCGGCTACGTGATGGTCGCGGGGCAAGATCCTAGCGACCGGCGGTATTCGCGCAGTGAGTCCCTCTACAGCAAGTCTGTTGGGCAACGCGCGTTGTTCTGGTCCGGTGGCGTGATCATGAACGTGCTATTCGCACTGATCGTGTTCCCGATTGTGTTCGGTGCCGGCGTCAACTTCGAAGCGCCGATTGCCGGGACCGTGCCACGTGGCTCGGCCGCATGGGAAGCCGGCATCGTGCCCGGCGAACGCATCGTCGAAGTCGCCGGCAAGCAGGTCTACTCGTTCCAGAATCAGATGATCGAGGTCGCCCTGCACGGCAACCGCCCGGTGCAATTGTTGGTCGAGGGCATCGATGGTGAGCAGCGAGCGCTGACCGTTGAGCCGCAGTTTGACAAGGATTCCGGGCTATATGGCTTGGGCCTCAGGCCGGCGTTTGATGCCACGACAGCCATTCTAACAATCGACGAGACGGGGCCAGCGAAGACCGCCGGGCTCGCGACCGGCGATTTGGTTCTCAGTATCAACGGCCAATCCCCCGCCGAGCCAGGCGCGATCGATGGCCTCGGCGAGATCGCCATCACGGTGCAGCGAGACGGCCAAGAACTCGATTTCACGTTGCTTCCCAACGCTAGCGTCAAGGACGTGTTGCCTTTGATTGGCGTGGTGCCGTTGGCCAAGCGTGTCACCGGCATTCGACCGGGCTGCGCCCTGCTGGATCGGCTTGGTCTGCTGCGTGGCGATGACGTGCTGGCAATCGATGACCAGCCGTTGCTCGATAGCGAACTGGACCGCATTCTGACAGGCCCGGCGCAAATGCGCTGGCTGGTGCTGCGGGATGGCCAGGAAGTGAAACTAGCCCAGACAGCCACTGCCGACGATCGCGCGCAGCTGGTCGAGCACCTGGCGCTGGCCCCCGAACTCAGTTTGCAGGTTCAGCCCATCGAAGGCGGTGCTGCGATTCTGGCTGGCGTGCTACCAGGCGACTGGTTTGAAGCCATCAACGGCATCGCACTCGCCAGCTGGGATGACCTGCGATCGACCGTGGAGGCCGCTGGCAATAAGCCGCTGAAGATGAGGCTGCGCCGGCCAAAGCCGGGTGTCTTGCTTGCGGGGCTCAACAAGCCGACTGGTGAGATCGTTGAACTGACGATCCTGCCCAAGGTGACGGCGTTCCCGGAGATGGGTTGGAAGCTCGAGGTCGCGCCGAAGATGATCGAGATCCAAGCCGAATCGTTCGGCGAAGCGGTCAAGCTCGGCACGGTCTGCTCACTCGACCTGATCAAGCAGATGTATGTGACGCTGAAGCGCCTAGTGACGGGCGAAGTTGGCGCCAAGAACCTCGGCGGTATCATTCGCATCAGCCAGGTCAGCTACCAAGCCGCGCAGCGCGGACCGAGTTGGTTCTGGTACTTCCTCGCCCTGCTGAGCGTCAACCTGGCATTCGTTAACGTGCTACCGATTCCGGTGCTCGATGGCGGACACCTGATGTTCTTGCTGATTGAGAAGGTCAAGGGTTCGCCAGTCAGCACCAAGGTGTTCGGCTACAGCCAGGTGATCGGTTTGGTGTTCGTGCTGCTGCTGGTGTTGTTCGTTACCTACAACGATATCTTGCGCCTGTTGTGACATCGGTGCGCGGTTATGCGATTGTGCGCTGGTGACCGAACCAGCAGCGAGCAATACCCCTCCAGCCGATAGCCAGCCGAAGCCCGGGGGCGCCCCGTTCGGTCTATCCGTTCTGCGGCTCTGCCGCATCGGTACTTGGTTCTCTCCCGCAGCGGACGTGCTGGCCTCGACGGCGATTGCGCAAATCGCTCTCGGCACCGACGTCGTCCGGGCCATGTTTGCCAGCGTGCTGCTATACGGCGCGGGCATGGTTTGGAACGACATCGCGGATCTCAAGGTCGACCGCGTGCAACGTCCCGAACGGCCGTTGCCAGCGCGCGACCTTTCGATGATGTTCGCTGTCGTGTTCGGCAGCGCGTTGCTGGTCGGCGGTTTGCTGTTGTCGCCGTGTCGCATGCATCACGGGCTGATCGCCGCGCTGATCTTGTTCTACGACTTCGCCAGCAAGCGCGCGCCCTGGCTCGGCGCGCTCAACATGGGCGTCTTGCGGGGATTGAATCTGGCTACCGCGATGGCGCTTGCACCCGAACCGCTGTCTGCTGAGATCACGCAAGTGTTGCTCGTCGCGGCGGCGTGCTACGGCATCTACATCGTAGCTGTCACAATCGTTGGCATCTTCGAAGATACGCCGTCCGTTAGCAGTCGCGCCGTCTCGGCCGTGCAGTCGGCGCCACCGCTCGTGGCGTTCGCTGGCATCGCGGCTGTGCAGGGCTCGTTCTGGCCGGCGCCGGCCATCGCCGCGGTTCCGGTCTTGTGGTTTTTACGACGTAACGCCAGCACTCGCGAGTGGACTCAGGTGACGATTCGCAAGTCGATGATGTTCCTGCTACTCGGCACGATGCTCTACACCGCGCTACTGACCTTGGCCGCCGGGCGCTATGCGGAAGCCGTCGGCATCGCCGCGGCGATCGTGGTCGCGCGCCGCATTGCTCGCAGCATCGCGCTGACGTAACGCGCCGCTAGACCGCGCGCGCGATTGCTTGCAGTCGCGCGTTCCAGGCTGCGCGCGCTTCTTCGCGCTGCATCACGCCTTGCCGGACCAAAGCCTTGAGTGCCCCCTTGAAGGTCTCGAGTTCTTCTTCGATGGTCGGCACTGGCTCGTTTTCGTCAATTTCGCTGTGGGTGCCATCGTTGGCATCGTCCCTCGCCAATTGCTCGGTCGCTCCGGACTGTGCCGGCGCTGGCTGTTCGTATTTTGACTCGGCGAGCATTGCGTTGCCCTCGGCCTCCGCGGCCATTCCATCTGCACTGTTGCCATCGCAAACTTCGGCGACCAGGTGGCCGTCGATGGACGCGGGTGCCTGTTGCTCACCATCCCTGTCCGCGACGACGGCGCGGAACTCTCGCTGCACGTCTTCCAGGGGCGTGGCAAACGGGTCTTGGCCAATGTGAGCGTCCCGGACTTCTGGTGAACCTTCGTAGCGAAACTCGTCCAGCTCGGAACCAACCAGGTGTTTGACGTCGGGTTCGACGTGCGTCTCGGCGATGTTGACATTCTGCCGCTGCTGCATGACCGTCATGATGAAGCCGTTCATGCGAGACAGGGTGTCCATCAGGAAGCCTTGCACTTCGCCCTGCATGCGTTCGCACGCTTGCTCCTCGGCGTCGTGCGAAACCTTCTCAACGATCGCAGCGGCCTGTCGCGTCGCGGCGGCAAAGAAGTCATGCACTTCGCGCGTCAGTTGCTGGTCGCGCACTTCCTCGGCTTCTTGTAGCTCGAGTTGCCGCAATGCGGAGTTCTCGTAGCCGAGCACGCTCTGCTGCGGTCCTAGCTTGGCGCGAACGCGTTTGCGCTCACGGCGAAAGTCATCGAATTGATCTGTGTTCTTGCGCGGCTGCATGGTCTCCTCCGCGACCAGGTCGTTGGCCCGGCTCGCTCATGAGCTATCGTGCGCAATCGTCGGGCCCTTGATGGAGGCGGTCGACCGCGTCTCGTAATAAGACGAGCGCTTGGTCACGAGTCGGTGTTACTGGCGACTCGTCCAGCAGTACTTGTACGGATTGCAGCAGCTGCCCAACCTGCCTGCCGGGCTTCACCCCCATCGCCAAGACGTCCTTGCCATGCAGCAGTGGCTCTACGAGTGGCTGCAACTCGCGCAGCGCCCGTTCGGCAAACGCATGGATCTCCAGCTTGCCGTGGCTCGCCATGCAGTCGGCGCGATGGAAGGCCAGGTGCAGCGGGAAGTCTGGTTCGCGCAGCCACCGCTCGGCTCGCACTGGCCTCATCTGGGGCAACGCCGCAAACCGAATGTGCTGCAGGCAGATGTCGACCACTCGCTTACGCAGTGCTTTCGGCGCCTTGAATCGAAGCAGAATCTCTTCGGCCATCTTGGCGGACAACGTGTCGTGGCCGTCAAAGCGGATGCGGTCCTCAGCGACCCGGAACGTCGGTGGCTTGCCAACATCGTGCAGCACGGCACTCCAGGCGAGCACCGGATCGTTGGCCGGGACTTCATCGAGCACCATCTTTACGTGCACCAATACATCGCCTTCCGGATGGTATTGCGGCGGTTGCTCGACGCCTTCCATGGCCGATATCTCTGGCAACAAAACGTCCGCTAGTCCCAGTTCGACGAGTAACCCAAGCGCTCGCCCCCGCCCGGGACCGATGAACGCTTTGGTGAGCTCTGCATAGACGCGTTCGGCCGACACCGTAGCCACGTCGCTCGCGCACGCTTTGGCCGCGTGGGCGGTAGCCGGTTCGATCTGCAGATTGGCCGAGGCCGCGAAGCGAACCAGCCGAAGCAGCCGTAAGGGGTCTTCTTGGAAGCGGCGCATCGGCTCACCAATGGCCCGCAACACAGAGGCTTGCAGGTCTAACTGGGCGCCGACTGGATCGAGCAGTTCGGAAGAGTCAGGGTCGTAGTAGAGCGCGTTGACGGTGAAGTCGCGGCGCCGGGCGTCGACGGCAACATCGGACACGAACTCGACGGTATCCGGATGTCGTTGGTCGCCGTAGCCGCGCTCGGCCCGCAAGGTCGTCACCGTCAACTCGCAGCCGTCGATGGTTGTGCGGCAAGTTCCGAGCGCGGCCTCGCGCAGTTCGGCATTCGGCAAGATCTTGGCGAGTTGCTCAGGTGGTAAATCGCTGGCTAGGTCAAAGTCATCAGGATTGCCGCCCTGCAACAAATCACGCACCGCACCCCCCACAAGCCAGCCGCGACCGCCCGCATCCCGCAATCGCCGCAGGCAGTCTTGCACTGGTTCTGGTAACGGTGGTAGCTCAATCCTGGTCACCTGCATCATCAGGGAGGATACTGCACGAGATGAATGAATGGCGTCGATCAAGCTTTGGGAATCCTGCCGCTTGGTACACCGCGATCGGATGCTGCCTACTTGGGCTCAGCCTGGCCATTCCGTGGCTGAGTGCTTCCCGCACCACCAGGGTGGAAACGCGAGCCGATGATATCGCCAATGCGATGCTTGAGGCGAGCCAAGGATTCGTGCCGCCCTTCGACTCTTCGGATGTGCAGTGCCTGCTGGCCCGCTTCTACCAGGTAGCGGCATGCCGGGGCGTGCGCGTCAACCAAGTCGTGCAGGTGGAGCCGGCGCTCGAGGGCTGCGTGCTGTGCTTGAAGAATAAGCACTACGCGTTCCAACTCAGTGAATCGCCGCTCGATGCAACCTCCCGCGCTGGCCGCGACACCGTTGCTTCGGTCGAAGTCATGGCTTGGCCGCTCAGCGCCGTTGGCCCGGGCCATTGCGTGTTTTTCTACCCCGAAGGCACGACCCGCGCCTATTCACGAAACTTGCGGCGCAGCTATGCCGGCCTTGAGCTAGACGATCGGCCGGCTCCGGGTGCCGCCCACCGACGCCCTGGGCACGGCAGTCTCAAGCGCTCGCAGTATCCAGGCAACGACAACGAGCGCTGGATCATCTACTGATCGTTCGCTGCTCGCTCGCGTCGTGACCCTGCTAGTGGCACGCCTAGAAGGCGTCCAGTAGGAAGTCGCCGATCAGCGCCCGCATGCCTGGTTGCTCATTGCGACGCATGCGCTGCAGTCGCATCACATCCTCGATCGTCAGCCAATTGCGAGCCAGCAGGTTGAGTGCCTGCACGCGCAATTGCGGCAACTCGCTCGAATCCATCAGCACAGCCCGCATCGGATCGATGCATGCCTTGCGCAATGCCTTCTGCTGGCGGCGGTCGACAGCATAGCCAGTAATCGTCGGCATCAGGCGCGAACGCAGTTCCCACGCGTCCTTCGGCAAGGCTAGGAAGTAGTCGACCACGACTTGCTCACTGCCGCGCAAGTTAAGTAGCAGCAGCGGAATGTAGCTGCGTGTCGTCAACGGGTTGTCCTCAGAGCGCGACACCAACCTCACGGGGCCGGCGAACAACTTGCAAAGTGCCTCGGCTGCGGCATCGCTAGCGTTCTGTGCGATTGCCTGCAGGAACGCACGGCCCTCCCCTATCGGCGAGGTCTCAAAGCGATCGACGAGCACCGAAACCGCGCGTGGATCGCCACTGACCGACAGTTGGTTGATGATGTTGCGCAGGTTCGTGCCGGTTGCCGTTTCGAGTTCCTCGAGCAGCACCGAGACGATCTCGCTGCGGCCGCGTCGAGTCAGTTCGCGAACGGCGAGGCCACGGATTTCCCAAATCTCATCCGGGGCCGTCAGCACCTCGAAGATGTTGGCAATGTCATCGCCGGCCATTCGCGTCAGTTGCTTGGCCGCTTCCAGCCGGATCTCCGGGCGCAGATGGGTGGTCGTTCGCAGCAAGTCCTCGCGCAACACGCCGATCACGTTGTCAGCGTCGTCGCCATACATGCAATTGCGGATCGCGTATCGCGTCAGTTGGAGGTCCTCACCCTGCAACGCCTGCTGCAGCCACGCGGTGCCGGCGCCATCGCCAGCCGCGTGTAACACGCCAGCGATGATCGCCTTGAACTCGTCGACAGCTTCCAACCACCGTCCCTTGAGAATCACCGCAGCCTCGGCGGCAGGCAGCGTGAGGGTCTCCTTGAGGACCTGATCGCGAATAGGACCTGGGTAGTCGGTCATCATCACGGCGCGTAGCAGCACGGCGCGATCCTTGACGAGCCGCTTGCCTACCGCGCTTAGCCATGCCTGACGTGAACTGCCATCCATGTGGGCGAAGTCGGCGACCAGACGTCTCAATGTCTTCTCGGTGCCCGATTGCGCCAATGACGCATAGGCCTGCTGCCGAACCGCCGGGTTCTTGTGCTGCAGCGCGCGAACCAAGGCTCCATCGAACTCGGTGTTCGCCATCTTGCCCATGGCTTCGACGCAGTTGCGCACGACGTCCCCGAGTGCCGGGTTCCCCATCGCGCGATCCATCGTCTCAATCAGTGGCTCAGCGGCGTCCTCAGGTGCCCGCCAAAAGAACTCTGTAGCAATTTGCCACGCCTCACGCCGGACGTTGCCCTGCAGGTTGCTGGCGACCTGGCGCAGGACCTGTCGGCGCGTCTTGTCGTACTCACGAGACAGCATCGGCGGGTATTCGAGTTCCGCCGGAAAGGCCGCCTGGAACGGCTCAAACCGGTAAATATTGGGCGACTGCTTGCTGCCAATCGCTGCAACTGGCTTTGAGCCTGCAGACGATTGCTGGGCCACAACTGCCGTCACCATGGTGACAACTAGAAGAGCTGGAAGTACTTGCAGACGGAATGCGGTCATCAACATCATCGCTTACTAGTTGCGTGTTTTGTCAGCGTCACTGCTCTAGACGTCTGCTCGGGAACACCGACCAGTTTGGCCGGTGCTGCCAGCCAGAGCCTGAGCGTCAGTCACCAGGTTTCAGTCACCAGGCTTCCGGCACCAGCAGGGCTAGCGCCCGCCTAGTGGGCGACTGGGGCAAGCCAGCCGGATCACTCCGCCTCGACCTGCAACAGTCCCTGCACATACAACAATCGGCTCTCGGCCGTCCGGTAGTCCAGTTGGTTGCGAAGAAGACGGCCGCGGGCCTCTCGCAACTCCTGGTTCCGGCGCTGCACCTCGAATGCAGTCGACGAACCAACGCGTTGTTTGACCTGCTCGGTCTCGAGATTGGTGATCGCCAGACGCACCGACTCAGTGGTCGCCAGAATGCTCTGGCCCAGGGTCGTGATGCGCCGCAAGGCTTCGCGAACTTCGCGGGTGACATCGAGTGTGGCACCATGCAACAGGCGGCGCTGCCGCTCGACTTCGATCGACGCGCGGCGCGAGCGCGAACGAGCGGCCTGGTTGCCGATCGGAATCGCAAATTCCAACCGCACCGACCAGTCCGGGAACTGCTGGCCACTCGAGTCCTGAAACGCGTCGCGGAAGCCGCCACTGCGGCCAGTGACCGGGTCGTCGGACGAGACGCCATCGCTTGAATAGCGGCCGATCAAGTCGAGCTGCGGCAGCACGTCACGTTCGGCCTCCATCAGCGCAATCTCGGCGGTGGCAACCGAGTTCTGCATGCTGTGCAGATCGGGACGATTGCGCAGCGCCACTTCAACGATCTCTTCGAACGGCGGCACCGAACTAGCCGGTTCGACCTTGATCGGTGAGATCGGCCGCAAGTTGACTTGCCAGATGCTTGCGTCGCTGCCGTCATAGAGCAATCGGCGCAGGTCATCTTCGCGGTCGCGAATGGCATTACCGGCCACGATCAATTCTTCGCGGCGGCGGGCAACTTCGGCTTCATCGGCGACGCGATCACGCGGCGCAGCATCTTGCACGCGGATCCGTTCGTCGGTGATGCGCAGTTGCTCAAGGGCAACGCTCAACGCCGAATCGACGACACGCCAGTTCTCCCGGGTGAACACCAGTTCCCAGTAGGCCTGCACGATCGCCAGCATCGTGTCTTGCACGGTGCGTTCGAACTCGTGGTTGGCCTGCAAATACCGGTATCGAGCGGACGTGACTTGGGCAAGGTTGAAGTCCGTCCAGGCACCGCGCAGCAGCGGTTGGCGGAACGAAGCCGACCATTGTGACGAGAACTGCCGACTCGGGAATGCGCCATTGCCGCCATCACTCTCAAAGCGGGCTGGCTGGAACGCGAGGTCGAACAGGCCACCGGTGATCGCTCGTTGGCGCCACCCCATGGTCGCGTCCATCGTTTGCGATTGCACCGACGGCTGGAACTGATTCCGTTGTGGTGTTGCGCTCTCGGCGTAGCCAGCGCTGCCATAGAGCTCCGGTTGGAACCCAGCTTCGGCGAACAGCAGGTCCAACTGAGCCTGATCGGGCAACAGTCGGGCAGCCTGCAGGCCGACGTTGTGACGCCGGCCACGCTGCAAGGCATCGTCCAGGGTGAGGTCCCGGATGCGGTGGCCACGTTGCTCGGCCTCCAGATCGACTGGCAGGATCTTCGGTGGGTCCTGCGGCTGCGGGTCCTGCACCTTCCATTCCTGGCCTGTCGAATCTGGCCCTATCGAGTCTGGCCCTATCGAGTCTGGCCCTGTCGAATCTGGCCCTGTCGAATCTGGCCCTGTCGGCGCTAGCAGCTTCGCGGTCTTGGGAGTCGTCGCCTGTGAACTGCCAACCTGAGCGCTGGCGAGATTGCCAGACAGCAGGGAGACGCAGACGGCGAGAGCGAGTAGTGACAGGTAGTTGGTTCGAAGCATACGCTTAGGCGTGCGCCTGAAAGGTGTGCTACCCGAGGTGACTTCGCTTGCCCAGTAGAAAACGACACGCGTTCGTTTCCATGCAGGCCGCAACTCGTGCAAGCACAGGCGTTCCGCCCGTAAGGGTAGTGACACTACTCGTCGTCAAGCAAGAGACTGCCGGCGTGTCCGGCGAAGTTCGTTGCCAGACACATCACGAATGCGGCTCGATTGCTCAGATCCTGGGGCATCGGCAGCACGGCCAATTGCCTCAGTTCGCGCTGCAAACGGGTGTAGCCACGACTCGCGGGCGCGCGACTCCAGGCGATCTGTTGCACGGTGCCAAAGTCCGGAGCCAAACGGGTCGGCTTCCAGCGCAGTAACTGCCAACCGAGCCGGTCCGCTTCACTGGTGTCCTCGTCGAGCAAGTCGCCGCAGCCATACAGCATTGCCGCCAAGACTTCGGGACGATCTTGCGCCGTGGTGCGGCGATCTCGCAGTTGGCCGAGCATCAGTTGACGAACGAGCTTGCAGCGGTGCGGCGAGACGCCGAACGCGGGTAGCCGTGCCAGCAGGCGACCAGCTTCGCCGAGACTGCCGGCGGCCGCGTGGCCGGCTAGCAGTTCTGGCAAGCGGCGACGCCAGTTCTCATCGCTGGGTTGCAGCACGTCATCCACCAGTCGCTGACCATGCACGGCAACCGCTTCGAAGTGTTGGCCACTGATCGTTGCTAGCTCCATCAAGCCGGACAATGCGATCGCCAACCGTTCGCCTGTCAATTGCGGCAAGCGACGAGCCAGCCAGTCGCCACCGTTACGCAACGCCTTGGCGCGGTATACGGAGGAACCGGAAGCAATCAGAGCGCGCACGCCCCAGGTGATGTCGCTCAGCTCTTTGCTGTTAACGGGCAACTTGGCCGAGGCGGCCGAACTCGTAGAGGCAATTGCATCGACCTGACCAGTAACCACCTGCAGCATCTCGTCGGCGATGCCGTCCGCGAGCTCTTGCACCCGGTTATCAACTTCCGCCAGGGCGCCGCGACTACGCAGTGCGTGGATGCGGATCGAGGCACTGGCCCGCAGCTCGTGCTCAAACCGCAACATCACCATCGCGTTACTCGGGTCGAGCCACTGCTTGAGAGCGTCGCCTTCTTGGTTCATGCCATCGCGGAACGCGTCCCGCAGGTTGCCGGTAGTCTCCCGGTCGAGGCGCGCCAAGATCTCGGCAACCGCCTGCTCCCACGACGCCTGCTCGGGCGACATTGGTTTTTCACCGACCACGGTGGCTTCATTGCCTAGGTTCATATTGCCCAGGTTGAGTTCGCGGCGGTCCCCAATCGTCATGCCGCCCAGACCTGTCGCAATGTCGCGATCGGCCACGATCATGGACTTCGGAGTCGAGCGCCACAGTTGGGCGACATCGAAACCCCATAGCAGCAAGAACGTCGCCGCTGCGGCGAGTCCGCCGACAATCGGCATCAGCCACGCCGGCGGCTTTGGTTGGAAGTGACTGCGGGAGAAGCGATCGCTGTGCAGCGCCACATCCTGCAGCTTGCCTGCAAACTCAGGGCTAGCTTCCGTGCGCAAGTGGCGAAACTGCTCGATCAACGCAACCGTATCGGCAAGCTCAAGCGCCTTCATCGGATCGCGGGCGACCTCGTTGCGCATGGCGGTCACCTCTTCAGGCGTGCCTTGCTTGAGCAGCAGATCAATCGGCTGCCATGCGACGGCATCGTTAAAGTTGTCGTCCAAGCTATCGGCAGCATCGTGGCTATCGGCAGCATCGTGCCCGCCCAGATTCTCGTGCCCGCCCAGATTCTCGTGCCCGCCCAGATTCTTGTGCGAACTCATCCCGCACCTCCGACTCGCTTCTGACGGTGCTCTTGCTCACGCTGCTGCTCGGCCGAACCAAGCATTTCCTTGAGTGCGTGAACGGCGTTGTGCATGCGTGACTTGACGGTGCCGACGGGGATGCCCAACAGCTCACTGATTTCGCCGTATGGCCGTTCTTGGTAGACGGCGAGCTCGAACACCAAACGGTGCGGCTCGGTCAGGCGCTCAAGGCCTTGGCGCATGGCGGCGCGATCCTCACCATCGCTCAGCTGATCGTGCGGCGACGGGTCATCGCCAGCATATTGACGCGGCGCACTGTCGTCGTTGGCGTGCACAACTTGATCGAATGAGTAGAAGCGCGGCCGTGGACGTTGTTGGCGGTAATGGTCGATCCACAGGTTGGTGGCGACGCGGTAAACGAACGTCGCCATGCGGCCTTCGGGGCGGTAGCGCTTGCTGCCGAGCATCAGCTTCAGGAACAGGTCCTGGGTCAGGTCTTCCGAGCGCTGGCGGTCCCAACACAGCCGGTAGAAGAACTGCAGCATGCGGTCGCGATACAGGTCGACCAATTGACGAAAGGCCTGCGGCTCGCCATCGCGGTAGAGGGCGAGCAGGTCGACATCGCCGTTCGCGGCAGCGGCATGCTTCGCGGCGGTCTTCGAGTTAGGAGATCGGCTTTTCACGTTGGGAGACCGTGAGTTGGTAGGTCGTCGTTCGCACGATTTCGGCAGATGCGCCATCCGCAAGAGCTTCTGTGCTGAGGACCTTGGTCAGAACGGGGCCTAGGACTCGCGGTTCATCTCTGGTCCCAAATTGTCCGGAAATCTGCCAACCAAGGGAAGCCCCCCTCTGGCTCAGCGTGCATGGCTACGTTTCGGCCAAGCTCCGGTGGTACCGACAGTTCGATCCACAACACCTTCTCTGGCATGTGGTTGCGCACACGGTCCGCCCATTCGACAACGACTACTTTGGTGGGGTCGAACAGGTATTCGAGCCCGCCGTCGTCGAGAAAGCCCTCCAACTTTGCCGGCAAATACGCGTCTGCATGCAGCAGCGGGATCTCCCCATCGTGCTCGATGACCAGCAAGTAGGTCGGACTACTGACCGCATCTGGATCGTCGACGTCCAGTCCACGGGCCAGGCCACGCACGAAGGTCGTTTTGCCCGCGCCCAGGGTTCCTGACAGAGCCACGGTGTCGCCGGGCTGCAGTCGCTCCCCGATCAACTCGCCAAGCCGCTCGGTCGTGAGCGGATCATTGGGCAAGTCGATGATCAGGTCGGGTGCTGGTTCTTGAGAGGCGCTCATTGGGCTTTGGGTGGCGTTCGATGCGGCGCTTGCTGCTTGGCAAACAGTTCATGCTGGTAACCGGACTCGGGCAGGCGGCGGCGCACGCCATCTTGCACGAGCCACAGGCCAGGTTCTCGCGTCACTCGACCAATTGCATGCCGGGCGCGGTTCGTTAGCGGCCCCCCATCGGGCAACTTGTTGTTGGCGCGCTGGGTCCACAGCAGCACGTGGTCTTCGCCGTCGCCAAGCGCGTGTTGCAGGGCCTCGCCATCGCCAAATTCATGGGCGGCTCGGCGGATCGGAATCCGGTTTGCGTCCAGTTCGGCACCGAGGGCAGCGCCCTGCTTAGAACTCGCCGCCAGCATCGTTTGCAGATCGAGCAGTAGGCCGTCGCTGACATCCAATGCG